>NZ_CP139482.1:3190000-3472500 GCF_041222825.1 Candidatus Thalassolituus haligoni | reverse complement strand
CTAGTTGTCGTGGAGCCAATCTTGAAATACCAGCCTGGTCAATTTGGGGTTCTAACTCAGGTCCATTATCTGGATCGAGGACACTGTGTGGTGGGTAGTTTGACTGGGGCGGTCTCCTCCCAAAGAGTAACGGAGGAGCACGAAGGTCGGCTAATCCTGGTCGGACATCAGGAGGTTAGTGTAATGGCACAAGCCGGCTTAACTGCGAGACAGACACGTCGAGCAGGTACGAAAGTAGGTCATAGTGATCCGGTGGTTCTGTATGGAAGGGCCATCGCTCAACGGATAAAAGGTACTCCGGGGATAACAGGCTGATACCGCCCAAGAGTTCACATCGACGGCGGTGTTTGGCACCTCGATGTCGGCTCATCACATCCTGGGGCTGAAGCCGGTCCCAAGGGTATGGCTGTTCGCCATTTAAAGTGGTACGCGAGCTGGGTTTAGAACGTCGTGAGACAGTTCGGTCCCTATCTGCCGTGGGCGTTTGAGATTTGAGAAGAGCTGCTCCTAGTACGAGAGGACCGGAGTGGACGAACCTCTGGTGTTCCGGTTGTATCGCCAGATGCATTGCCGGGTAGCTACGTTCGGACGGGATAAACGCTGAAAGCATCTAAGCGTGAAGCCTCCTTCAAGATGAGATCTCACTGGAACCTTGAGTTCCCTGTAGGGCCCTGGAAGACCACCAGGTTGATAGGTCAGGTGTGTAAGCGTTGCGAGGCGTTGAGCTAACTGATACTAATTGCCCGTGAGGCTTGACCATATAACACCCAAACCGGGCTGTTATAACAGACGGAAACACCAGGCAACTGCTGCCTCTATTATGAATCTCTCAAAAAACTCATGTATCCAACCCTATTTGGTGAAACTCTGCCGGGTCGATCGACCGATCCCCTTCAGACAGACAACACCATAACAGTTTGCTTGACGACAATAGAGCTGTGGAACCACCTGAATCCATCCCGAACTCAGAAGTGAAACGCAGCATCGCCGATGGTAGTGTGGGGTCTCCCCATGTGAGAGTAGGTCATCGTCAAGCTCTTAAATAGAACACCCCGTCCTGCGCTGCAGGGCGGGGTTTTTTACGTTCGCTGTAAAACCAATGTGCTGAACATATAGCCAATACATCCATGCTGGTGTTTTTTGGTAATTCGTTTTAGCGTAAAGGGGACATCTATTTAATCCGGTGCTCACTCTGGGCTGCCGGATGGTGTCGAATCACGAAGCCGACTTGCAGGCCTGACGGGTCAAGTCAAACGTCGGCGACACAGAGTCGAGATCATCCGGCAGCCCCGCGCAGAGCCGTGCAGGATTAAATAGATGTCTCCTAAAGGCTGTTCCGCATGGATGTGATGACAATGGCCAGTACACATTTTCCAACCCCTGACACTTCCGGTTCCACCGATGGATTTGCTGCCCTCAAGCAGCGTCATCGTCATGAGCGTGATGGTTATCCTGAGTTTCTTGATTTGCGGGTTCACCGGGCCTTGAGCTGGTTACACCGTGCTGAGCAGTGTGACGATGATGATGGTGCCTTTATCTTCCTTTGGATCTCACTAAACGCAGCTTGGGATTATCACAACCAGAAGCCGGACATTGAAGAATGGCAAATCAGCTTTAACCGAGCACGGGATCAATCCAAGTCGGCATTGGCCAATCAAAAAACAGCGGACGTATTGAATATCGTGATGGATAGACTTTATACGCTCCGTAATCAACTGGTGCATGGTGGAGCAACCTGGAATGGCAAAGTGAACCGCAGTCAGGTTCGTGATGGGAGAAATATTCTGCCTCTCTGGTTCCCGTTATTATTACCATCATGATGGATAATGCGGCGGCGCATTGGGGGGAGCCTTTTTATCCGGTGCGTCGGTAAGTGGCGTGTTCTGGCAGAATACTCAAGACTCTATTCAGGGCAGCTAGCAGCTAGCTCCCTGGATGTACACGGAGGTGGTTCTGCGAGGCACACGCTAGCACCTCAAGCCTGGTCTGAATTCAGTAAATGTCTCGTTATGTCTGGGACAAATGGCCGGGTTTATTGATAGTACTTAACCACGGCCGTATCGGACGTCAGATTGTTGCAGCAGCGCTTGTAACGGTTCAAACAGGGCCGGTGTGACGATCATGATATTGCGGCTGATCAGCTGCGGATTGTCGTTGTTTGCCAACGGGTGAATATGGCCCAGACGGGCGCCCGCTTCTCGAGCAATCAGTTGCGCGGCGGCACAATCCCAGATCTTGACGTTTTCGTAGTAACCATCCAGTCGGCCACAGGCAACCCAGCACATATCCAGTGCGGCAGCACCGACCCGGCGCAGGTCGGCACAGTGTTTGAGTACTTGTTCCAGGCGGCCGATCAGGTAGTCGAGGTCATCTTTCTGATAGGGGAAGCCGGTGGCTATCAGCGCGCGATTCAGCTCAGTCTTGGCGGAGCAGTGAATCGGTTGGTCGTTCATATAGGCTCCATGGCCTTCCAATGCATAAAAGGTCTCATCCTGGAAGGGGCTATGCACTACAGCTGCTTTGGCTTCTCCTTTGTGATAGTAGGCGATGGATACGGCGACCTGATGCTGGCCATGGGCATAATTGACGGTGCCGTCGATCGGGTCAATGATCCACAGGTGTTCGCACTGGGTGCTGTTTTCTGGCCCCAGTTCTTCTGATAACAATTGATGATCTGGAAAGGCAGCCAGAATGCCGCTGCTGATCAGCTGGTCGGCGGCGACATCGGCTTGGGTGACCAGTTCGGCGCCGTCGTATTTGAAGTTGATCTGCAAATCATTACGCATTTGTGTGATGGCGTCGCCAGCCTGACGTGCCAGTGACAGTGCGAGGTCGAGCATGGGTTGATAATTCATGTGGGTCTTTCCTTGTCGGCAAGGGGAGGCTGATCCGTTCATTGTGCCCAGCGTTGGTTACATTTCGCTGGTTATATTTCATTGGTGACGAACTCAATCCAGATTGTCATGGCGTTGATGACCGCACTGGCCATGGCCGGTTGTGCTGCTGCTGTGGGATGAATTCCATCGGCCTGCATTAGTTCTGGTTGGGTTGCTATGCCTTCCAGCAGAAAGGGGAGCAGCAGAGTTTCTTGCTGGTTGGCCAGATCGCTGTAAATGCTGGCAAAACCATCCGCATAGCGGGCACCGTAGTTGGGCGGTATTTGCATGCCCAGCAGCATCACCATAATGCCTTCGTGTTCTGCCATGGTGATCATGTGTTCGATATTGTTGCGGATAACCGTGAGCGGTGTACCGCGCAAGCCATCGTTACCGCCCAGTTCGATCAGCAGCAGGTCTGGTTGATGTGTCTTGAGCAGTGCCGGTAACCGGGCCACGCCACCCTGGGTGGTGTCGCCACTGATGCTGGCATTCACCACGGTTACCTGTGGAACACGTTGTTGCAGCTGTTGTTGGAACAGAGTGACCCATCCCTGTTGAATCGGTACACCGAATCCGGCACTAATACTGTCTCCCAGTACCAGGATAACCGGGGCGGTGCTGCGCCCGCTGTCCAGAGGTTCTGCCAGTGCCGGTAATCCGGTCAATATGACCAGTGCCAATAACAGGATTTTGATACTAGCCATGCGTAATAACAGCGACATCTCTTTTTGCTCCCTTGAAAAATCCACAACGTCCTCTGCGGCTGTCTGTGGCCACACGTCAGCCCTTGAGTTAACCCGTGTTGGCAAAACAGTGCAAGCCGGAGGGCAGCCGTTGACGTTACTGAATGCGGTTTCTCTGCGAGTGGAAGCTGGCACCAGTCTGGCCATTGTTGGCGCTTCGGGCAGCGGCAAATCGACGCTGCTGGGCATTATGGCGGGGCTGGATCTGCCTTCTTCCGGGGAATTGTCATTGCTGGGGTATCGGCTCGATCAGCTGGAGGAAGACCAACGTGCGGCTGTACGGGCAGAGGGCGTCAGTTTTGTGTTCCAGAATTTCCAGTTGTTACCGGGTCTGACGGCGTTGGAAAATGTGATGTTGCCACTGGAAATTCGTCAGCAACCCAAACCGCTGCCAGAGGCCAGGCGTCTGCTGGAAAGTGTCGGTCTGGGCCATCGCATGAGCCATTACCCCAGCCAACTGTCGGGAGGAGAACAGCAGCGCGTTGCTCTGGCACGGGCCTTTGCTGGTCAGCCGGGTATTTTGTTTGCCGATGAACCGACGGGCAACCTGGATCGTGCGACGGGCAAACAGATTGAAGACCTGCTGTTTCAGCTGAATGCAGAGCATGGCACCACTCTGGTATTGGTGACCCACGACCCACAACTGGCGCAACGTTGTCAGCGTCAGGTATGCATGACCGATGGTCAGTTGCAGGAAGTGGCGACCGGGGCGTCGGTATGACGGAATTACACATAACACGCTTGCCGCTGCTGGCGCAGTGGCGACTGGCGCTCAGGCTGTTGTGGCGCGAAGCGCGTAGTGGGGGGTTGACGCTGATTTTATTGGCGCTACTGATTGCTGTCACCTCGACCACGGCGATTGCCTTGTTCAGCGCTCGCCTCGAACTGTCGTTGGATGACAAGTCCGGCGCCTGGCTGGGGGCCGATCTGCGTATTCGTTCGAGTGCGGCCTTTACTGCAGAGCAGTTGCAGCTGGCCACGCAGCTGGGGCTGGAGACCGCACAGGTGTTGTCCTTTCCCAGTGTGGTCTTGTATGGCGACAATATGACCCTGGCTGCGATCAAAGCGGTGGATAACGGTTATCCGATGCAGGCCCGGCTACAAGTTATAACGGCTGGGAATCAGCTGCCTGTGCTGCAGCAACATGGCCCGGCAGCTGGCGAAGCCTGGGTTGAACCCCGGTTACTGGCGCTGCTGGATGCGGCGTTGGGAGATGAGCTGGAGCTGGGTGACAAGCGTTACCGGGTTACCGGTGAGATTACTGAGGAGTCGGATCGGGGCGGTGGTTTTTACAGCTTGTCGCCACGGATGATGGTGCACTGGGATGATGTACAAGGCAGCGCCTTGCTGGGGCCAGGCAGCCGTTTGAACTATCGCCTGTTAATGCAGGGTGACTCGGCGGCATTAACGCAATTGCAAGTGGACTGGCCGCTCAGCGATAAGGAAAAATTCGAAACTCTGGCAGACGGCAATCAGCGGATGGCCAGTTCATTACAAAAAGCCCGGCAATATCTGGCGTTGGCGTCACTGCTGGCGGTGGTATTGGCCAGTATCGCAGTGGCAATTTCGGCTCAGCGTTATGCTCGTCGGCACTTCGATATCAGTGCCCTGATGAGGACGTTCGGTTTGCATCGTGGTGATGTGCTGCGGCTCTACCTCTGGCAGTTGGTGGCACTGGGTTTGGCCGCAGCGGCGATCGGTGCCGTACTGGCGGTGGGTCTGCAAGCGGGCATAATTCAATTATTGGCAGAAGTATTGCCGCCGCAGATGCCTGCTGCCCCGCCGCTGGCCTGGCTGCTCGGACTCAGCTCTGGACTGGTAACCTTGCTGGGATTCGGTCTGCCACATCTACTGCCGCTGGCAACCGTGTCGCCCTTGCGGGTATTGCGCCGGGATCTGACCCCCGTGCCACTGGCCGGTTGGTTTATGACCGGGCTGGCGTTGCTGTCGCTGACGCTGTTGCTGTGGGTCTTCACCCGTGACTTGCAGCTCACCCTGTTGGTGATGGGCGGTGGTTCGGTGCTGGTATTGATGTTACTCGGGGCACTGCAGTTGGTTATTGCCGGGTTGCGCCAGCGATTGGAGAATACCTCAATGGCATTACACTGGCGTTTTGCCTGGCAGCATCTGAGTCGCGACAGTCGCCAGACGGCCGGACAGGTTCTGGCGTTTGCCTTGACTCTGCAAGTGATGATTGTGATCGCCATGCTGCGTAACGACCTGCTGGCGGACTGGCAGGCCAACCTGCCTGATAACGCTCCGAACGTGTTCGCCATGAATATCCAGAACGCTGACAAGCAGGCGTTTCAACAGGCGTTGGCAGAACGTGGTTTTGCCTCCAAAACCCTCTATCCCATGGTGCCGGGACGGTTGCTGACGATTAACGGCAACAGTATTCAACAATTGGGGTTGGCGGATATCGGCGCTATTGATCGTGATCTGGCGTTAACGTCCGATACTCAATTACCCGCTTCCAACCGCATCGTTGCCGGAGACTGGCAGGCAATGATCCACCCCGGACAGTTGTCAATAGAAGCCGGACTGGCTGAGCGGCTGGGGGTGAAACTGGATGACCGGCTGGCCTTTCGGGCGGCCGGCGTCGAGTTTGAAGCGACTGTCAGCAGCCTGCGCGAGGTGGACTGGACGTCCCTCAGTCCCAACTTTTTTATGATGTTCTCCTCAGACATTATGGCGCAATTGCCACCCAGTTATATCACCAGTTTTAATGTGCCCGAACAATCACAGTCTCAGCTGACCAGCCTGATTCGGGAATTTCCGGCGGTCAATATCCTCGATATGCAGGTATTGCTGGGTCAGCTGCAAGGGCTGTTGTATCAGGTTAGCCTGGCGGTGGAACTGATTCTGGTGGTGGTGCTGATTGCGGCGACCCTGGTGATGGTCTCGGCGCTGGTGGCCAGCTTGCGGGAACGGCTCCAAGAAGGTGCTCTGTTACGCACGCTGGGTGCCAGTAGCGCGATGATTCGCAAGGCTCAGGTCAGCGAATACTCACTGTTGGGATTGATTGCCGCATTGCTGGCGCTGGTCGCGGCCGAAGCCTTGTGCTGGGCCTTGTACACCCAGGTGCTGGATATTCCCTATGCCGGCCTCGGCTGGATCTGGCTGTGGTTACCGCTGGTTGCGGCATGGCTATTGGCTGGGTTGGCCACGCTGTTGTTACGCAAAACCGTCAACGTTGCTCCCTTGCAAGTCATACGGGAGCTGGGTTGAGTATCAGTGCGCAGCAGGCAAAATTAATCACTTATGTTAGTGTATAACGTTTTGACCTGCTGCGGATTTTGATATGGCACTCCCTGACAGACCAGCCTCTAGCAAGCCACTTGCGCCTCTCTCAACACCTCTCACGAAGCCGGTGTCAAAAACGGTGCGCGTTTACCTGATTACCGGTTTTCTCGGCACCGGTAAAACCACCACTATTTTGCATTTGCTCAAGCACCGGCCTGCTACCGAAAAGTGGGCGGTGCTGGTGAACGAGTTTGGCGAGGTAGGGGTGGATGGCACCCTGCTGAAGGCGCTGGGCGACGGTGTGGCGATACGGGAAGTGCCGGGTGGCTGCTTGTGTTGTGTATCCGGTCTGCCGTTCCAGATCGGGATGAACAGTCTGATTACCCGGGCAAAGCCCGATGTTTTACTGATTGAGCCCACCGGGCTGGGGCACCCACGCCAGATTCTGGCGATTCTCAATCAGCCCGGTTACCAGGACGTACTGTCGGTTGGCAGTACGGTGACGCTGGTCGATCCGCGTCATCTGAGCCAATCAAAATATCGCCAGCATGAGATTTATGCCGACCAGCTTGCTGTCGCGGATGTGCTGGTGGCTAACAAGACGGATGTGTGTCAGCCAGAAGACCTGTTGCAGTTTGATGCGCTGGTGGCCGAGCGCCAGGTGGATAACCCCCATCTCAAGTCTGTCCGGGTGATTCAGGGGCAGCTGTCGCCCGATTTACTGGCAGCGGTTGAGAGCACCGCAACGACAGCATCGGCGGACATATCATCGGCGGGAACAGCAATGGATTCGCCGGGGTTACCGCTCATGCTGGATTTGACCCAACCCCTGCAGCTGGCTCTTGGTGAATCCTTCCGGGCTTTAGCGCATCAAGGTGATGGCTATCAGGCGTTAGGCTGGTTGTTGGCGGAAGACTGGGTGTTTTCGTTAGCGGCATTGCGGGGCTGGTTTTATAGTCTGGACGTTGAACGAGCCAAGGGCGTGCTGGCGACGGATGCCGGGGTTGTGGCGCTGAACTGGCGTGAAGGCACTTTGACCGAGCAGATACTGGGCGACGTTGAGGTGATTGCTTTTGAGAACCGGCTGGAACTGATCGACCTGAAGCCGTTACCTCAAGCATCAATGGAAGCGGGTTGGCAGGCGTGTGTATTAAGCCGGTAAACCCCGGTAAGCAGATAGTTCGTTACACTGGGGCCGTCAATACAGCACCGCGCTATCTTTAGCTACATCTTGCCCTTGACTTGATTAAACAAGAGTTTTGTCACTAAAACAGCGCGGTGCTGCAATATTCCGCCGTCATACTGCCGGGCTTTTGGGATCCGGCGTGGCAAACCGCTGTTTTCCGTCTTTTCTGAATCCTCTGATGATAAGCAGGTTGCGATCATGCGCACGTTTCTTTCAGCACTAGGCATTTCCCTGCTGACTCACACCTGTCAGGCCGAGCTCCTGATCAATGAAGTGGATGCGGATACCAGCGGCACCGACAGCGCGGAATTTATCGAGCTTTACGATGGCGGCAGTGGCTCCAGCTCACTTAATGGTTATACGCTGGTGCTGTTTAATGGCAATAGTGACACATCCTATCTGGCGCTGGATTTGTCTGGCTTCAGCACCGACGCCAAAGGCTATTTTGTGGTCTGTGGCTCCACCGCCAATGTCGCCGGGTGTGGTGTTGAGATCGGTGACAATATTCTACAGAACGGTGCCGATGCCGTTGCCCTGTATGCGGCCCCGGCGGCGGACTTCCCGAACGGGACGGCGGTGACGGCTAATCAGCTGCTGGATGCCCTGGTGTACGGCACCGGTGACGAAGATGATGCCGGTTTGCTGGATGTCTTGCTGCTTGCGGACTCGATTCAGGTCGATGAAGCCCAACTCGGTGACAAGGATACCCAGTCGTCCCAGCGCTGTGACACGACGGTCCGCTCGGGTAATGCCTTCCAGGTCGCAGTTGCCACGCCTGGGGCTGCCAATCGCTGTTCTGACGACAGTGAAACGCTGGTCTCTGGCCGCTGTGGCGATAGCGCCGGTGTGACAAGGATCAGCGCCGTACAAGGCGCAATTGACGACGCGAACAACGATGCCAGCCCGTTGAATAACACCCGTGTGGTGGTTGAGGCGGTCGTTACACTGGATGCCCGCAGCGGTTACGGTGGTTTCTGGATTCAGGAAGAAGACGCAGATGCCGACAGCGATGCCAGCAGTTCGGAAGGGGTGTTTGTCAAAAGCAGCGACTATGACCTAAGCGCAGGCGATACGGTACGGCTGGTGGCCAGTGTGACAGAGTCTGCGGGCGTTACCCAGCTGGACGAAGTCAGTGAGCTGATGGTCTGTAGCCAGGGTGCAACCTTGCCGTTGGCCATCAAGCTGGTATTACCAGTAGCGGATTTGTCCAGCCTGGAAGCGCTGGAGGGGATGCGTATCCAGAATCAACAGGGTCTGGTGGTTTCTGACCTGTACGGGGCGGGTTATGGCTTGGGTAACTACGGTCAGGTGGTGGTGTCGTCGGAGCTGCATTTTCAACCGACGGATGTTGCCTTACCCGGTTCGGCAGAAGCAGCCACTCTGGCACAGCGATATGCCCGGGATCGGCTGCTGGTCGATGACGGGGTGAAGGCCTATTACCCGACGTTTATTCCCTTCCCGGATGTGACCACTGGCTACAGTGCGGACAATCCGGTGCGTATCGGGGATACTTTCACCACCCTGAGTGGCGTGATACATCACTTTAATAACGACTTTATGCTGATTCCCGGCAAATACGCGATCGCCGCCAGCCATGCCCGCACCACCGCGCCAACTGTGAGTGACGCAGCCAACCTGCGAATCGCGACGATGAATGTACTGAATTATTTTAACGGTGACGGTCAGGGCGGCGGCTTCCCGACCTCTCGTGGGGCCAGTACCTATAGCGCCTTCCAGATGCAGAGTAACAAGATCGTCGCGGCGCTTGATGCTATGGATGCGGATGTGGTCGGGCTGATGGAAATTGAAAATGATGGTTATGGCGAAAACAGTGCCATTCATCAGCTGGTGGATGCGGTAAATGCCTTGCAGGCCAGCGGTGATGAGTATGCCTTCGTTGATCCGGGAACGGCCCGGACAGGCACCGACGCGATCGCCGTCGGCTTGTTGTATCGGCCGGAGCGTATCCACCTGAGTGGTACAACCAGAGTTCTATCGTCGGCCAACTCGCCGCGTGATGGGCAAGGGGTGTTATTTGACGACAGTAAAAATCGCCCATCCATCATCCAGTCGTTTGAATTTAATGATTTTGTTTTTACGGTGTCGGTGAATCACCTCAAATCCAAAGGCTCTTCGTGTGGAGAGGTTAATGAAGGCGCAGATGGTCAGGGTAACTGCAACCGCGTGCGTACCCGTGCGGCAACCGGCCTGCTGCAGTATTTGCAGACCAGACCGACCGGTGTGGCATCCACTGCCGTTCTGGTGATCGGCGACCTGAATGCCTATAGCCAGGAAGACCCGCTGCAAGCCTTCCTGGCTGGCGGTTACAGCAACCTCAAACATTCAGATATTGCCACCGAGGAAGCACCGTATAGCTACAGCTACAGCGGCTTGTTGGGCAGCCTGGATCATGCTTTGGCGACGGCGACGCTGGCCTCACATGTGGTCAGTGCCGGTGCCTGGCACATTAACTCGGTGGAAGATTCATTGATGGGTTATGAAACCGAAGCCAATGGCCAAAGCTATTCCTCAGTAGATAACTACGCCAATGCGGATCCTTATCGCTCATCCGATCATGACCCCGTCGTGATTGGTTTACGGCTAGACGCCAGTGTTCAACAGAACCAGCCGCCGGTGCTGGTGAGCGCGCTGACGGATGTCCGTATTACTCGCGCAGGAGCCACTGTCAGCCTGGATCTGGCAGCGCAATTCAGCGATCCCGAAGGGGATGTACTGGATTTTGTTGCCAGCGGTTTACCTGTTGGCTGGGCCCTGTCGGCCAGCGGCGTGCTGACCGGTTCGGCCACTACCACCGTGCTGGCCGAACTGCCAGTAACCATCGTGGTTACGGCAAGAGATGGCGAAGGTTCGGTAGCGGCTCCATTGCGGGTTCTGAATGGAATAGCAGGCTCGGTGGATGAACCGGACGAAGCCGATGCGGGTGACAGTGATACTGGCACCGAGACCGACAACGGTACTGGTAACGGTGCAGATTCCGGCAGTGCGACTGCCGGTGATGGCACGTCTGGCGGTAGTGCTTCTGGCGGTGCTATCAATGGCTTGCTACTGCTGGCGGGATTACTGCTGCTGTGGCGTCGTCGGATATAACTAATCGTCTCTCTGGACAGACATTCCCTATTCAAAATGACCGAGCGCCACGCGGACAGAACCCGACAGCTCACAGTTCTAATGGCCTTGCTGGTGCTGGTGCTGGTGCTTGTGCTCCGTTATTGATCTCTGCCGCGATACATTGTGGCGCAACCTGCTGGGGTGTTCAGACATGCCTTGCAGAATCTCCGGTAAATACCCTGAAGACGCCATGAGATGGAGCGGGCAGCTTATTTGTGCCTTGCTTTGGGGCGCTTGCTGCACAAAATTGGATGTATCTTGCGGGCTTGACATCCAACAAATTCTGTAACTTTTTGTCAGACAATCTAAGATTTTGAATCCCAATGGCTGTTTCTGCGGACTTACCCCTTTTGAGGGATTGATGACCTGTTTTGATGTGTGCGTTGGCACAATAGTTGTACCTGCAAAGCGGCTGTTTGTTACTTTTCGCTACACGTCAGGGGATTAGCACATGTTTAATGGACTTTTGGGTAAATATCGAGCGGTGGTTTTATCTGTCGCCATGTTTATTTTTCTGGATGCGGGCGTACTGGTGCTGAACTTTTATATTTCATCCCAGTTGGCTGAAGATGCCAGTAACGTAAACCTGGCGGGGCGACAACGGATGCTGTCGCAAAAGACAGCAAAAGCATTTTATGACTATGACAAACGGCTGAGTGAGGGCGGTGAAAGCGAATCAGCCTACCAGGAATTACAGCAGGCGGTGGCGCTGTTCGACCGTACTCTGGTTGCGTTTGATCAGGGTGGGGCAACGCGGGGTGCCAGCAGTAATGAATTGGTGCTGGACGCGGTTTCATCCGACGCATCCCGTGCTGCGGTAGAAGCGGCCAAGACGATCTGGCGGCCGATTTCATCCGAATTCAAGGCGTTGTTTGCAACAGCGTCTGGCACTTTGGGACATGAACGCGCCTTGCGGCGGCTGGCACCAATGGTTCGAGACAATAATAACCAGTTGCTGAAACTGATGAATGATCTGACCAACGATCTGGAAACGATCGCACGCAACAAGTCAGAAACCCTGCGAATGATCCAGGCCGGTGCGATTACGCTGGCGATTCTCAACTTCCTGTTGATTCTTTTTCATTTTATTGGCCAGTTGCGGCGCAGTGATTCTGTCGCGGAAGAAGCCCGTAGCGAAACCACGGAAATTCTCAAAAATGTACGCGAAGGCCTGTTGTTGCTGGATGGCAACTTGACCATTGGTACCCAGTACTCCGGCTCCATTCGGGACATTTTTGGTCATCAGGAATATGCCGGTACCTCCTTTCGGGTGTTGCTGAAGAGTCTTGTGACAGAAAGCGATATGCAAACGGTCGAGGAATACATCAAGCTGCTGCTGAACAGTAGCGTCAAGGAAAACCTGATTGGCTCGCTTAATCCTCTTTCGGACATCGAAGTCAGCTTGCCGGATGACCGTGGTGGTTTTCAGGTGAAGCATCTGTCTTTCCGCTTTAACCGGGCGATTGAAAACGGCGAGATTCGCCATGTGCTGGTAACGGTGCTGGATATCTCCGAGCTGGTTGGACTGCGGCGTGAGCTGGAGCAGGCGGCGAAGAACAATGGCCTGCAAATTAACGCCTTGAAAGAGCTGTTACACGTCGACAAGGATTCGATGATGCTGTTTATGACCGCTGCTGAGAGCAGCCTGGTGGCGGTCAACGATATTTTGCGGCAACGGGTTAATAGTAGTTCTGACTTCCGCGACAAGGTAGTCAGCAGTCAGCGGATTATGCATCGGGTAAAAGGCGATGCCAGTGCCCTGAATTTGCCCGAGGTTGTTCGTGCGGTGCACGAATTTGAGCAACAGCTGGAAGAAATGGCGGACATGGCGTCGTTGCAGGGGGGAGATTTCCTGCCGTTGACGTTGGCGCTGAATGATCTGTTCCGCTTGCTGGGCGACATGAAAGATGTGGTTGAGGTGCTTGGTGTCACACCGATGAGACAGCAAGAGCCCGTAGCGGTGAGTACTCTGGATAGCGACAGATTGGGGAGTCTGGTGACGCGTATTGCTGCGGAACAAGGCAAACAGGTAACTTTTGAGCTTGCACAACCCGAGTGTATCAATCTGCCTGCTGAGCAGCTCAAAGTGGTTCAGGACTGCGCCATCCAGTTGCTGCGTAATGCTGTGGTTCATGGTGTCGAACCGATTGCCATACGCCAGCAGCGTGGCAAGGATGACGCTGGCAGGGTGGTGCTGAAAATAACGCAGGAAGACGACGGCTATCGGGTGTCTGTGCGTGATGATGGCCGTGGTATCCAGTTGGAAACTATTCGCCAGCGGGCCATCGAAAAAGGTCTGTACAGCGCCGAGCAACTGGATTCCATGCAAGCCACCAGAATTATGAGTCTGGTCTTTGACCCCGGTTTTTCAACACTGGAGGAGGCTGACGAGCACGGTGGTCGTGGTATCGGTATGGATGTGGTGAAGGCTAATATCCAGCAATTACACGGTCGTATTCGGGTGGCTAATCGTCCTGGTCAGTACTGCGAAATATCCTTTTTGATTCCTGCTCAGGTTGAGCAATATGAAGTAGCGGTGGCGGTATGAAAAGACTGATGATTGTTGATGATTCGCTGATTATTCGTCGGCGAATCAAACGCGCTCATGGATTGGAGGATTTCAGCGTGGTCGGCACGGCAGCTGACGGCGAGCAGGCGGTCAGTCTGGCGCGCCAGACCGACCCGGATCTGATCACGATTGACCTGACCATGCCCAACATGGATGGCATCGAGGCCATTCCGATTCTGGCGTCAATCTGTCCGAATGCCCGTATCCTGGTGGTATCGGCATTGGCAGACAAGGCCACAGCCATCAAGGCACTGAGTCGCGGTGCGCACGGTTTTTTGTGCAAACCATTTACAGACCAGGAATTACACAGCGCGCTGACGGAACTGGCGAGCGATTAGACGCCGTACTGGCGATCTCATTTATCCGGTTGGAGAACACGAATGGATAAAGAATCCATTGAGGTATTTATTAATAGTCTGACTCATTTCTATCGTCAGGTTGGCGTTGGAGAGGTCAGTGTTGGGGTGCCTTATCTGTTGGATAGCAAGTCCCCGCTAGTGTTTGATTTTACCGGTATTATTGGTATCTCCGGCAAGCGCAGGGGCTGCGTTTACTACACTTGTCCCAAGGCGATGCTGACTCATATTCTGACCTCCATGGGGGAGCGCGATGTCAGTTCAGCCCATCTGTGTGATGTCGTGGGCGAAATTGCCAACACCATCGCCGGTAATGCCAGAAAGGCATTCGGCGCTGATTTTCTGATCTCGGTGCCGGTGGTTGTACAAGGGGAACCAGAACGTATTCATATGCCAGATAATACCCGCAGTGTGGTGATTCCGACCCGCTGGAAGAACTACCAGTCAATCATTGTCGTAGCGCTGGAGTAGTGGCGCTAAAGCTAAAGTAGTGGCGCTGGATGTCTGCTGCAGCCGGATACGCTCACTCAGTGCTTCCAGTTCCCTATCGTACAGCGGTTGCTGGCGTGTGGACTGGCCATCCGAGTAGATCAGCCGGGTTTGCATTTGCCAGCGGCATGGATGCTGTTGTGTCAGCCACTGGTTCAACAGCGTCATCGGCATGTCGGTCAGCCCTTCGAGCATCTCAGCCCCCAGCTGTTGTAACTGGGTGCTGAGCTGCGCCAATGCCTGTAAGCGGTCATCGTCGTAACAAAACTCGTTGCCGGTGCCGCATAACACCACTTGTTTGCCGTGATAACTCAATTCTTCCAGAATGGGCCAGGCGTCCGCCCAGGGCGTTTCTGGCGTACCGAAGGCATGGATCGGCAATGCCAGCACCAGTGTCTGGTAGGGCTGGATGTCTTCTGGTACGCAACTGAGCAAGTTGCAAAGCGCAACGGGAGCCCAGTGAATATGGTGTTCCAGTGCGCAGGCCGTCGCAGTAGAGCAACGGCAACTGCTGTCGTAGAGGATGGCTATGTCTGGCATGACACTCGCTCCGGTTAAATCAGGTAACGGGTGGATGCCGACAAATCCTGACTCAGACGGCGGATACAGAGGCGGCCCTGGGGCTGTTGCCGATACAGGTGACGCAAGGCAAAAAAAGGCTGGTACAGACTTTCAAGGCAAAGTTGGCGGCAGTGCGGATTGCAGTCATCGGCGAAGGCGGTGTTACGCAGGTGGCTATAAAGGCGACGCAGCCAACTTTCCTGCAGCGCCGGGAGATGGCGACTGCCTGCTTCTGCGGCCAGATCAAGTCCGATGTCCAAGTATTCATTAACCCAGAGTGTCAGCAGAACCGCGTTGTTTTGCAGCGGGATCAGCTGTTCCAGTTGTTCCAGACGACGGCTATTACTGGAACCGGACGTCAGGAGTGGCCATGGGTTTGTGCCGGAATGGGTGCGGGCGGGTTGCATCGGAAAGGCGAGTAGCGTGGCGGACATGAGTGTGGTCTCTTTCTGATCGAGTCAAGACCACTCTAATGATAATTATTCGTATTTGCAATAAGAAATAATTATTTCCAGTCGAAGGCTTTTTCTTGCCCGTGTGTCAGCTTGATCCAGCCCGGTTGATCACCGCTTTCTGATTCATTCCATTCTCGTGCAGCACAACGGATTTCAGTTTCCAGCACATGGTGGGCTGACCTGGCACATTCAAGGTCGTCAGCCCATGGGGACTGGTTTTGCTTGATCCACAAACTGTCGAAATTCCCTTCCGCCCGAACGGTAAATACCATTTCCATGGATTCACATTGCCAGAAGTGGCTGTTGCCCTTGATGGCGGTTTCGGTCACCGGGCCGATGCTGGATTCGAGCCAGGCACGCACCTGTTCCGGTTGTGCCTTTAACAGGTAAATTTCAATATCAGAAAGAGTTGGAGTCATCTTTGTGGCTGTGCCTCATGAGTCGGAATACGCTTAGCGCAATATACCCCAAGGTGGCACTGATTGCGCCGCCTGCTGTAATCAGCAATCCGAGCAGTGTGATTAATTCCTGGCCAACAGAGTCGGCCAGACGCAGATTGGCGGCGTAGATAATACTGCCACCGAGAAAAAAGAAGGTCGCACCGGCCACAAACAGACCCAGATTGGCGCGTTCCATCTCCGCCCGGCGTAACATCCATTGGTAAGCACGTTGCCAGATGTTTGCCTGAATCTGCATGGATGGCTCCCTTTTTAAAGCGATGACAGTTGCCGTTACTCTGTATCAAGAGTCTGTATCAAGAGCGGCATGGGTAAGAGTGGCACGGTTATTTGTCTCATGGCGTGCGGGGTCTGCGACACGGAGAACATGTCAAGTATAGAAGAGATCGTGCCGGTTGTGAGTTGAAAAAGAAAATCGCCCTGCAGCTGCCAGTATTCATGAGTAAGTACTGACCGCGACGGGGCGTTGCTTAACGCAAATTGCTGGTGGTTGCTGATGGAATCCGGTCAGCGCCCCAGCGGAAGGGAGATGAGCTACCCTCATAGCTCACCAGTAGAATAACTCTCTGGTTATGTAGCGGCTATGTGACCGGATGTCGCAGTGGCGGGTGGGGTTTTGCAAGTGTGTTGCTGGCGGTGCGAGTGGGTGTTGTCTTTGGTGCTGTCTTTGGTGTTATCGGTGGAGGCAACGAAGGGAATGGAACGCCTACCGGCGATCCGGCGGCATTGGTTACGTGGTTGTTTTATAGCCGCTGTTCTGGTAAATTCCGCGCTCCTTTTTATCCGTACACTGTTTGATCTGAGGACTGTTCGCAGCGCCGCCGATCATAAGAACAAAAACGGACTCCTTGTCTTACCGGATTGGCCGGAAGGCTTTCTACCCATAAGGAGCTGACAATGCGTCACTACGAAATCGTTTTTCTGGTTCACCCAGATCAAAGCGAACAGGTTCCAGCGATGGTTGAGCGTTACACCGCGACGATCGAAGGTTCCGCAGGTTCTATCCACCGTTTCGAAGACTGGGGCCGCCGTCACCTGGCATACCCGATCAACGAAGTTCATAAAGCACACTACATTCTGATGAATGTTGAGTGTACCCAGGAAGCCCTGGACGAACTGACCACCAACTTCCGTTACAACGATGCCATTCTGCGTAACCTGGTGATCCGTCGTGATGAAGCGGTCACTGAAGTTTCTCCGATCAAAGCCGCTGAAAGCCGCGAAGATCGTCGTCGTTCCGAGCCGCGTGAAGACAGCCGTGAAAAAGCGGTTGAAACCGATGAGTCTGATGTTGAAGACTCTGCCGATTCCGCTGAAGACGAAGAATAAGAGAGGAGTTAACTCATGGCACGTTTTTTCCGTCGTCGCAAGTTCTGCCGTTTCACTGCTGAAGGTGTAACCGAGATCGATTATAAAGATCTGGAAACCCTGAAAGGCTACGTTACTGAAACTGGCAAAATCGTACCAAGTCGTATCACTGGTACTCGCGCCAAGTATCAGCGTCAGTTGTCTACAGCAATCAAGCGCGCGCGCTATATTGCACTGCTGCCGTATTCTGACGCACACGATAATTGATTGGTCTTGTTGGTTAGGTAGACTGAGCCGCAAGCCTGTTTACCTTAATCAACACGAGAACCAGGTATGAAAAAACTGGCTCAATGGGCCATGCAAAGCCGACTACAAGCAATATTGGTAGCGGCGATTGCTTTTGCCATTCCCATGCTGTTCTGGCTGGGAGCGGCGCTACAGGCGCTGGTGTTATTACGCCAGCCCTCCAGGGACAGCGTTCCGGTGGTTTTGTGGTCTTCCTTGCCAGCATTGGCATGGTTGGCGGCGGGCGATCCGACGCCTGTTCTGGTGTCAGCAGGAACTATCCTGATTGCACAGGTATTACGTTACTCGGTGCGCCTTGATTGGGCGATTCTGACAGCGCTAATACTGGGAGAATTGATTTATTGGTGTTTGCCCTTGTTGCTTGCCGATGTACTGCCCCTGGTGGTGTCTCGCAGCGAGGTTGCTGTCATGGAAGCGTTGCAGTCCAGCCCGGACTTGCAGGCGCGTCTACGACCCTTGGTTGGCCCCATGATTCATGGGGTACTGGCTGCTTTGCATACGCTGGTTATTATCTTGTGTCTGTTGTTGGGACGCTATTGGCAGAGTGCCTTGTATAACCCGGAAGGGTTTGGTGCTGAATTCCGACAGTTGCGATTGCCTTTGGCTTTCACGCTGCCTGCTGTACTGGTCGTGTTTGCTGCTGGCCAGTTGTCGCCGGAGTTGTCTGGCATGGTGCCGGTGTTAACCGTCGCCATGATGTTGGCAGGTCTGGCAGTGTTCCATGGCGTGGTGCATGGCACCAATGCCAGTCCGAACTGGATGTTGCCGATTTATATCGGTTTGATCGTGTTTGGGCCATACATGTACACATTACTAATTTTCGTAGCGATGCTGGATAGCGTATTCGATATCCGCATGCGACTAAAAGACACGGCGTCTGGTGACGAATAGCACCGACTCCCTGTAATGAGGAATTCAAGATGCAAATTATTTTGTTGGAAAAAGTGGCAAACCTGGGTGAACTGGGTGAGATGGTTAACGTCAAGCCTGGCTACGCACGTAACTTCCTGGTTCCCAAGGGCAAGGCTGTTCCTGCTACCAAGGCTAACGTTGAGCACTTCCAGGCACGTCGTGCCGAACTGGAAGCAACGGCGGCTGCCAAATTGGCTGAAGCACAGTCTCGTAAAGAGAAGATTGAAGAAATCGAACTGTCTGTTGCGGTCAAAGCCGGTGACGAAGGCAAGTTGTTCGGTTCTCTGGGTAACCGCGATATTGCGGATCTGGCTTCCCAGGCAGGTGTGGCGTTGGCGAAGGCAGAAGTTCGTCTGCCAACTGGCCCAATCCGTGCCGTCGGTGAATTTGATGTTGCGATTCACCTGCACCCGGAAGTAGAAGCGGTACTGAAGCTGCATGTTGTTGCAGAATAAGTAACCGTCAGTTCGGTGAATGTTTGTTCACCGGCTGCGAAAAAGGCACTATTGGGCGTTGCTCTCTAGTGCTTTTTTTATGTCTGGCGATTACGCCTGTGGCAGGATCCTTTGCTCCAGGTTACTTGCCGGACGTTTCGCACAGCAGGTAGACAGGGCAGCTCTGACAAGACCGGGCGATATTCAGGAAAGGCACTATGACTGACGACTATCACAACGATGACACCGCTGAAACCAGCCAGCGTACACCGCCGCATTCGGTGGAGGCAGAACAGTCTGTGCTGGGTGCCTTGATGCTGGATGAACGGGCCTGGGAATCGGTCAGTGAAACACTGCGAGACAATGATTTTTATCGTCATGACCACCGTCTGATCTTTCGGGCAATCAGTCATTTGTCGTCGGTTGAACAAGCCATTGATGTGGTGACGGTGGCGGAAGAACTGGAAGAACGCGGTCAGCTTGAAAGTATCAATGGCGGTTCTTATCTGGCTCGCCTGGTGGATATGACGCCGTCGATTGAAAACTGCGATGCCTACGCCGAAATCGTGCGCGAACGTTCACAGCAGCGACGCTTGATTGAAGCTGCCAGCGATATCATGCAGAAAGCGTATGAGCCGGGTGGGGATGAAACCCTGACGCTGATCTCGGATGCGGAAAAAGCCATTGCGGAAATTGCCGAGGGTAACCGTAAGGATGGTGGCCCCGAGAAAGTCGCCCCGATCCTGAAAAAGACACTGGATCAGCTCGACCAGATGTTTAACCAGCCGGATGGCCTGACCGGATTAACCACCGGATTTAACCACATCGATCAGCGTACATCCGGCTTCCAGAAGGCTGACCTGGTGATTGTGGCGGCGCGTCCATCGATGGGGAAAACCACCTTCGCGATGAACCTGGTCGAAAATGCCTTGCTGGCCAGCAAGCGCCCCTGTCTGGTGTTCTCCATGGAAATGCCATCGGAATCCATCGTGATGCGGATGCTGTCGTCGATCGGCAAAATTGACCAGAGCCGGATTCGTAGCGGCAAACTGATTGAAGAAGACTGGCCGAAACTGTCGGCAGCCGTCACCATGCTGAAAGATCTGCCACTTTATATTGATGATACCGCCGCGCTGACCCCGCAAGAGATGCGCGCCCGTGCCCGCAAGGTCTACCGTGAAAACGGCGATCTGGCACTGATCATGGTGGATTATCTACAGTTGATGCAGGTGTCAGGCAAATCCGAAGGCCGTACCCAGGAAATCTCCGAAATATCGCGCTCGCTGAAAGCCATTGCCAAGGAATTTGAATGCCCGATGATTGCGTTGTCGCAGCTCAACCGCTCGCTGGAGCAACGCCCCAATAAACGTCCGGTGATGTCCGATTTGAGGGAATCCGGCGCGATCGAGCAAGACGCGGATATTATCCAGTTTATTTATCGTGACGAAGTTTATAACGAAGACACCCCCGAGAAGGGCGTCGCTGAAATCATCACCGGCAAACACCGTAACGGCCCGATTGGTACAGATCGTCTGGCATTTATCGGCAAATACACCCGCTTTGAAAACCTCGCTCATGGCTACGATGACTACGACGACGAATAAAACTGGCTGGCATCAGGCGTGAAGCCCGTGACGTGTCAATCGTGGTGATGAAATGTTATTCAGGAATAATTAATGAAATTTACCCCAACACTGACATTTGAGGGTGGCCGTATCCGTCCGCTGGAAGCCACCGACCGTGATGCGCTGCTGGTTGTGTACCAGCAGCCGGAATTGCCGGGACAGCGACCGTTGGAACAGCCGGAACAGCTGGATCGCATGATTGAACTCAGCGTGCAGATGGCGGCCACCCAGCGCGGCATGATGTGGGCGATTGAGTTGGGTGACGACGCTTCGGGTTATCAGCTGTTGGGGATGGCCAGTGCCTACGACTGGCAACCATCGCTGCTGAAAGTGGCACTGAGAATTGATGGGTTATCAGCCCTGACGATGGCGAATCGTGCTGCCGTACTGTGCAGTTGTATCCACTTTATGGCGGCAAAATATCACCTGTGTAACTTTGCCTATGCCTGGGTTCAGGGGCAGAGCGATGCCATTCCGGCGATGCTGGAGAGTATCGGCTTTCGAGCTTCTGTCATCATGCGTGATGGCTGGCGTCTCGGGCAGCATGACTACTGTGAGCAGACGCTGTATCACCGCATTTTGGCAACGACCGATATGGACACCGCGACGGAGGCAAACGTATGAACTGGAATCTGGAAGTCGGCCCCTTTGTTATTCGTTTGCCGGTAATGGATCAGGACGGTGATGCCTTGTATGGTTTACTCAAGGATCCAGAGGTCAGCGCTCATATTCCCAAACCTCCGATGTACGCATCGGTACAGTCACTGGATGAACTGCGCCGGGCCTCGATGAAGTTTCAGGGCCGGGAGGGCGCTTGCTGGCTGGTGGAGTGCCACAGCGGTGATGTCGATGCCCTGGCCGAGTTGCTGGCTCGGGTCACGCTGTACAACATCAACTGGATGCTCAACAGCGCCCGCTTGCAGTGGGAAATCAGCCCAGCGGTAGACGTCGCCGAATTCGAGACCATCATTGGTGCGATTGAGGCCTTTTGCTTTAATGAACTGGGATTACATCGTCTTGAAGTGGCACTGGTGCCAGGCTCCGCTCGGCATGAACATTTTCTGGCCCAGCTTGGCTACCGGCATGAAGGGCGTTTGCCTGCACAACTGGAATTTGATGGGCAGTGGGTGAACCTGGATCTATATGCCCGTTTGGCAACCGATGCGACCGTTGAGGCTCACGTCTGACAAACTCTCATCAATGGCACTGCGGAACGCGGATGGTATTCCTGTATCTCATTGTTTTTATTATGTTCAGTGGTTCTATTGTGTCTGGTTATCAATGAATGGATCAATAACGTGTCCCAAACACCTATTAATACGCTGGCTGATAGTCGGTTCCTGGAACAGTTACGCAGTCAGATGTTGTCGTTTGCCCGCCTGCAATTAAACGATGACCATCTGGCAGAGGATGCTGTGCAGGAGGCGCTTGCCGGAGCGTTGAAAAATGCCGAGGCGTTTAAACGTCAGGCGGCGTTAAAAACCTGGGTGTTTGCTATCCTCAAAAACAAGATCACCGATGCACTAAGGCAAAAGTACCGTCTGCAAGAGCACGTGCTGCCCGAAGACGACATCTGTAAGAATGGCGAGGATCTGGACGACCAATTGTTTGATCGTCGTGGTCATTGGCATGCGGATGAGCGGCCGCAACACTGGGGATCGCCCCAGCGTCTGGTGCACGAACGGCAATTCTGGTCGGTGTTTGATGCTTGTCTGAATCACTTGCCTGCGCAGCAAGCCCGCGTGTTTATGATGCGGGAATTTCTGGAGCTGAGCAGCGACGAGATCTGTTCCGCCCAGTCGGTCACGGTCAGCAACTTGCACGTCTTGCTGTATCGGGCGCGATTGCAGTTGCGGGAATGCCTGGAAAATAACTGGTTCTCCGGAATCCGGGAGACGTCGATATGATGAATTGTCGTGAAGCGACGCGACTGATGTCGGAAGCGCAGGAGCGTAAATTGACACTGGCCGAATCCGCTGAATTAAAAATTCATACGCTGATCTGTTCAGGCTGTAAAAACTTTGGCCTGCAAATGCAGACATTGCGAGGGCTAATGCACTCCTTCGCTCAGGATGACGAGCCGAAGAACAAAAAGTCTGATACCAAGGGATCTTCTGACGATACTTCCTTGTGACCGATGCTGTAAACACACCTTGCAAAAGGCCTGATCAATGATTTTGTAAGAAACCGGATCGACTAGCGACTGATTGGAAAGTACAGCGGAGTTGTTCTCCGTCCCGTTCTCTACTCACCAGACAGGAATATTCATGAGCCTTCTTGCCTCTCTCTACCGTCCGGCTGACCAGGTACTGCGATCTGTCCAGCCTCTGGATGGTCTGGCGCCCTTGTTGATGCGTCTCTATCTCGCTCCGGTACTGATGCAGGCCGGATGGAATAAGCTGATGGCGTTTGACGATACCGTGGCCTGGTTTGGCAACCCCGCTTGGGGCCTCGGCTTGCCGATGCCAGAATTGATGGCGGCGCTGGCAGCAGGAACCGAGTTTTTCGGGGCCTGGTTGCTGATTTTCGGATTTGCCGTACGCTGGGTATCCATACCCTTGATGTTTATCATGATGATTGCTGCCTTGTCGGTGCACTGGGAAAATGGCTGGTTGGCGATTGCCGATGCTTCCAGCTGGCTGGCGAACGATCGTGTTGCCGACTCGGCAGAACGGCTGGAAGCTGCCCGCAGTATTCTGCAAGAACATGGCCACTATGACTGGCTGACGGGGCGCGGTTCCTTTGTGATATTGAACAACGGTATTGAATTTGCCGCGACCTATTTCCTGATGCTGTTGAGCCTGTTTTTCACTGGTGGTGGTCGATATCTGAGTCTGGATTACTGGCTGGCTCGTCATCATGGGCTGCTGCGCTAGGCTGACGCGGGTTCGAGCAGAAAACAAAAACCTTCCGGACATTTTATGCAGCGGAGCTGACAGCCTTATGTCGAAACAAGGTTTGGGAACCGCTGCTTGTAGCAATCCACACTGGTATGAGCGAATACTCCCATTTCGGGAGTTTTCGTCGTTTTCGTACACCGACAATTATTCACCGCTACCGCAAGACTGGTGGGTGGTGGTCGCCGATATTCGAGGTTCTACCAGAGCGATTGAGAATGGGCGTTACCGTGACGTCAACAGCGTCAGCGCCGCCTGTATAGTTGCCATGATCAATGCCGTAGCGCCGTTGCAGGTGCCGTTTGTCTTTGGCGGTGATGGCGCGACTTTGTGTATTCCACCGGATTGTCGCGATGCGGTTGCCAGGGCAATGGTGGCCAGCCAGCAGTTGGCGACCCGTGAGTTTGATCTGCAATTGCGTATTGGCATGGTGACGTCCCTGTCGTTGATCGAGGCCGGTGCGCCGGTGCAGGTCGCTCGTTACCAGCCTCACCGTCATTTTCAGCAAGCCATGTTTACTGGCGGCGGTCTGGCGCTGGCAGAACAGTGGATCAAACAGGAAGGCAGTCCCTGGCTGCTGGATAGCCAGAGAATTCCGGCCGTCGCGAACTTTGGTGGCTTTGAGTGTCGTTGGCAGGAAGTGCCCAGCCCGGCGGAAGAAACAGTGGCCATTATGGTCGAGGCTTGTGCATCAGATGCCAGGGGGCGCGCCGAGGTACTGGCCCAGGCCGCTCGCTGTATTTTTTCTATCTATGGTGATGACAGCCTGCATCACCCTCTGCGTTCAGACTCACTACGACTGATAACCTCTCCGGCATCGCTGATGACTGAAACCCGCATTCGCTGTCACGAGGATGGCTTTTGGAAACGGCTGCATTATGTCGTCCGTACCTTTGGACGGGTATCGGCCGGTCGATATCTGATGCGGCTGTCTGGCACAAGTCATTGGACTGGCTATCGCAAACGCCTGCTGGCGAATACCGACTACCGCAAATGTGATGATGGTTTACGGCTGGTACTGGCAGGCACTGCAGACCAGCGTATGCAGCTGGAACAGCAATTAGAGGCGCTCGAGCAACAACGGCTGTTGGTTTTTGGCATCCATGCGTCACGAGCGGCGTTGCTGACTTGTCTGGTGTTTGATTATTACCAGCACCATGTGCATTTTCTGGATGCTGCCGATGGCGGTTATGCCATGGCATCCAAAGATCTGAAGCGACGGCGCAAAAAACAATAAGGAATGATTGTCCCCTTTTGGGATGACTCAACGTCTTCTTGATAAGAGAGGCTGAATTTGGCCCCAGATCCAGTGCCCGCGTTTAGTTTGACGTTGATGGCGTGATGTTTGGCTACCATTAATAAAAATGACATGAATGCGTGGTCTGATGGCGAAACCTTCGTCTTTTTTCGGGATAGGCCATGAAACTGACCAGCCAGGCATTTACAGCCCGCCTAGCTTGCGACAAAAATCCAGCTTCTTCGTTACCCGGCGATGACGACAAAGGTGCGCCTTACGAACACCAGTTGACCCAGGATATTCCCCGTTTGCGACGTTACATCGCCAGTCAGGTGAACAACCCTCAGGAAGTGGATGACTTGCTGCAAGATACCTTGCTGCGTTCACTTCGGCCCACCAATCATGAGCGTATCAGCAGTCCTGTGGCTTACGCCCTGCGGGTCGCACGTTCGGTGGTGGTGGACTATTGGCGAGCTGGCAAGCGGCAGCCCGAGCTGCTTGAATCCTTGCCGGAAGCTGTCGGTATCTGTATGGAAGATGAACATATTGACCGGCAAAAGCTGGAGTTATTAAGCAAGGTTGTTGCTGCCATGCCAGAACTACGTCGCCAGGTGTTTATCCTGCGACGGGTTGAGGGCTTGTCTCGTGAGCAGATTGCTTGTCAGCTGGGTCTTGCCGATGAAGCCGTTAAAAAACACATCACCCGCGCAATGATGGATATTGCCAAAGCGATGGCGGGTGCAGGGTATACACATTGAACACTGTGTTGGATCGTATCGGAATCACGACAATCAGCGGGAGGTGGCCAATGGATATCTGGCATGACCTGACCGCATTCGCAGGCGATTTATGAATAAACTGATGTTTTCTGATGATGTGCTGGAGGCGGCTACCGATTGGTATGATCGCATGGAAGAGCTGACGCCAGAGCAGCTGCAGAGCTATCAGAGCTGGCTTGAACAACGCCATGAACATAGAGCGGCGGCGGAATACATTGCCCGTTATTTTGGTGATAACGAGGCGCTTGCTATTGCGGTGCTACAGCGCTCTGC
Organism: Candidatus Thalassolituus haligoni; assembly: GCF_041222825.1. Taxonomy (NCBI): domain Bacteria; kingdom Pseudomonadati; phylum Pseudomonadota; class Gammaproteobacteria; order Oceanospirillales; family Oceanospirillaceae; genus Thalassolituus; species Candidatus Thalassolituus haligoni. Next base: position 3,446,661 of record NZ_CP139482.1, on the reverse strand, counting down.
CACAGAAGGGCCTCCTGCCAGTCATCCTTCAGTGCCCCCCGTTGCTGGTGATACTGACCGGGTTGAACCGTCGGCATCAACAAGCCTGCTGGATCAGATTCGGGCATGGTTCAGCCATGAGTCCTTGCAGCCGCTGTTGGCGCCCTTGATGCTGGTGATACTGCTGTTACCACCAGCTATCGGCTATGTTGTTTTATCTCAACCTGCGACCAGCAAAACCCTCAGTTACGCGACTGAACGGGCAGAGCGGCAGGACATGATGCTGGAAGATGGCTCTCGAGTGGTGCTGAATGCGGATAGCCGCGTGCAGGTGACTCTGAGTGAGTCGCAGCGTTATGTTGCTCTGAATAAAGGTGAAGCCTACTTCTCGGTCAGCAAAGACAAACAGCGCCCTTTTATTGTGGATACCGATCTCGGGCAAATCCGAGTGGTGGGTACAGCCTTTAATGTTGATCGTAGCGGTGACCATCTGGTGGTGGTGGTCGAGCACGGTATTGTTGAAGTCACGGCCGCCGGTACAACCTTGCAGTTATTGGCCGGAGATGGGTTGCGACTGGCGGAAGGAACACTTTCCATGTTTCGTGATGCGGACGCTGCGGAATGGCGCAGTGGCTGGCGTGAAGTCAGTGAAGAGCCATTGTCTGAGCTGATTGCCCATTTGCAGCAGTACACTGCGCGTGAGATTGTGCTCGACCAGGTGGATACCCGCCAGGTTTTTTCCGGGCGCTACAGTCAAACCGATGTGCAGACAACGCTGGCGTTGATTGCCAATCTGTTTGATCTGAAACTGCAAGTGACGGATGACCGCCTGCTTCTGAGCGGTCGCTAGCGTCCTGTTAGCCAACAACCAGCTGATAGGCCAGAATCAACAGTACGACCAGCTCGATGATGGCAGCGCCTTGCCAGAAAGCCACCGGGTTACGCTCCATCAGCGGTGGGCGAGCCTTGCGTAAAAAATCCTGATTCGGTGTGTGCAGGTCGTGCACAAACTCGAACATATCGTCGTAGCGCTTGTACGGATCAATACGGGTTGCTTTCTGGATAGCGTCATCGACCCAGGCAGGCACTTCAGACTCCTCATCCACCAGAATACTGCGGTATTGCAGCCGCCGCTGGGCAGACACTGATTTGCAGCGTGCCACTTCCACGCCATAAGGGAATTTACCGCTTAGTAAATGGTAGGCCAGTACCCCCAGCGAAAACTGGTCAGACTGTGGCTGGCCTCCCTGACCAAGAAAATATTCCGGTGCCATATACAGCGCTGTACCGGGCAATTCGTTGCTATTGTCGAGTCCGATTTCTGCCAGTCCACGCACGCTGGTGGAGCCAAAATCAATGATTTTTAATCGCCCTTCATCGTCAATCATCAGGTTATCTGGCTTGAGATCCTGATGCAGCATTTCCAGTCGATGAAAAGCACGCAGACCACGGGCAACCTGATCGATGATGACGCGTACCTGCTCCAGTGTCGGTTTGGGATTGTCCCTTAGCCATTGCGCCAAGGTGCGGCCTTCAAAGTATTCGCTGACGGTATAAAGATATTGGCGAGGTCTGTCCGGTATCCATGGCTGGATAACGTGGGCATTCTGGATGCGCCGACCAATCCACTCTTCCATCATCAGACGTTCGAGATAGTCCTCATTGTGTTGCTGCTCGACAGACGGCAGCTTGAGTACGACTTTTTCGTTGCTTGGCAGATCACGGGCCAAAAATACATGGCTGCGGCTGGTGGTATGCAGGTTACGTATGATCTCGTAGCCATCAAACGTCATGCCTGGCTCCAGCGCCGGAGGCAGTGGCAGCCGGGTCACGTCGGGCAGTAGCGATGTCTGGCTGCTGTCGGGGACGGCAGTCATGCGGATCAGCTGGATACTCAGGTTGTCGTCACTGCCGTTATCCAGTGCATGCCGGGCGATCTGCTCGGCAGCGTTATCCAGATCATCAGCATGCTGGCGAATGGTTTCACGCAGATATTCCGGTGTTACGTATTCATAGATACCATCGGTGGTAAGGATAAACACATCCTCGGCTTGCAGGCTGGTATGGCGATATTCAACCTCCACGCTTTCAGCCATGCCCATGGCGCGGGCCAGATAACTCTTTTCGGCAGATTCCCAGAGTCGGTGATCGCTGGTGAGCTGTTCCAGCGCCTGGTCTCGCAGCCGGTATATACGGCTGTCACCGACGTGAAAAATATGGGCGTTATGGCCGCGCAGAATCAGTGCGCTGAGTGTGCAGACATACCCCCTGTTGATATCAAAGCGGAATTCACTGCGCCGGGTTTGCGAATAGAGCCAGCCGTTAATCGCCCGCATGACCTGCTCACCGGAGTGTTGCACGGTCCAGGTTTCCGAGGTGCAGTAATAATCTTCCAGCAGACTGTTAATGGCGGTTTCACTGGCAATATGGCTGACGTCGCTACTACTGATACCATCCGCAATCGCCGCTGTGATGCCCTTGAGAATAAGCTGGGGCGGAGTGGGGCTGACCAGACCCAGGTAGTCCTGGTTTTTGGCTTTAATGCCCTTGTCAGAATATTGGCCTGCGGCAATACAGAGGCGTTGGGTCATGCATGATTTCCTGACATCTGTTAGTCAAAAAAAGAGGGCCAACGGCCCTCTCTTCTATCTTGCATCATGGGAAGGGATCAAGAACCCAGTTGGCGCTTGGCACCGGTGCGTACGTGAGTGAAGTACAGCGGCAGACCAACCAGCAGGAAGCCACCAAACAAGTTGCCCAGTGCCGTTGGTAGTTCGTTCCAGATCAGGTACTGCATAAAGGTAAAGTCACCTCCCATGATCATAGAGAACGGGAACAGAAACATGTTCACAATGGAGTGTTCAAAACCCATAAAGAAGAACAGCATAACCGGCATCCACATAGCCGCCATTTTGCCGGTAGCCGAGGTGGAGATCATGGCGCCCACCACGCCCATAGACACCATCCAGTTGCACAACATGCCGCGAATGAAAATGGTTAGCCAACCATCAAGACCGTGGGCAGCATAACCCACGGTGCGGGATTCACCGATGTGGCTCACTTTCTCGGCAATGGCACCACCGTCGGTGTTGTAGCCATAAGTCAGGATGAAAGACACCATAAAGGCTGTCATCAGAGCACCAGCGAAGTTACCAATAAACACCAAGCCCCAGTTGCGCAGCAGTTGCGGCATGTTACAGCCTGGACGCTTGTCGATCAGTGCCAGTGGCACCAGCGTGAACACACCGGTCAACAGGTCAAATTTCATCAGGTACAACATGATAAAGCCAACCGGGAACAGACAGGCACCGAGAATCGGAGAGCCACTCTTCATGGCAACGGTAATGGCAAATACGGCAGCCAGACCCAAGATGGCACCGGCCATAAAGGCACGGATCAGGGTGTCTTTGGTCGACATGAAGATTTTTTCTTCACCGGCATCGACCATCTTGGTCACAAACTCGGAAGGCGCGAGATAGGACATATCAAATTCCTCTGGTTCGGTAGGTATCGGGTCAAGGTCGATACCGAATAGTTGGTTCATGCCGCCAAAGGGCTAACACGAATGCTCAGGTCACTGAATTGAGTGGTCGCTGGCGTTTGAACCTGTCCGAACGAGGTGTTTCGACATGCTGCAGAGCACGACGTGGCACCATCCGCAGGCAAAAGTCAGGGAAGCACTCAACGTCGTTGTTTTCTAGACCGGGAATCACCATTGATTCACCGTCTGGAGATCATAAAGCATTTAATATGCCATTATTATCAACCAATTGATTTTTAAGTGTTTATTATGATTTTAACGTGATGGGTGATCAATCAGACCATTGCTCATGGAATTATTGATGAGTTATTTTAGGGCTATGACTTTTCGGACGCTCTAAATGAGTGCGCGTCCTGACAGGGAGAAACATATCGCTGAATCAGTGTGCACCGAGCAGTCGCTGTCACTGTTTCAACCGCCGCTGGTGCTTCGGAAATGCGGGCCACCAGGCCCGCTGAATCGTGCAGATTACCAGGCTTTGTAGGGCAGGAACTTGCCATTCATCGTCAGTAGTACCCGATCTCCTTTGGGGTCTTCGATTTTTTCGACATCCATAGTGAAATCGATGGCACTCATGATACCGTCGCCAAATTTCTCCTGAATCACTTCTTTCAGTGTATCGCCATAAACACCAACGATTTCGTACAGGCGGTATACCAGCGGATCTTGCGGCACTTGCTGTTCCCAGGTTTTGGTGGGGTAGGCAATCAATGCCGCTTTGACCTCTTCAGACAGTTCGAGGATGTCGCATAGTTTACTGGCCGCGTTTTCCGGCATGCTGTTTTTACCCAGGCAGGCCGAGGTGACCCAGACAGTCCCCATCGCCATGGAGGCAGCGATGGCTTCCCAGCTTAATGCCTTGGCCTGTTTGGCCAGAATAATGGCTTCAGTCATTTCCAGTTTGTTCATTACAGCACTCCGGGGATTAGAGAGGGTTTGGGAAAGTGGCATTTATAATGCCAAAAAATTAAAGGCTGTCAGGAATAGTAACGAGGAGCAGAGTAACCAAGTGGACAATAACCAAGGAGTCTTGGTGTTGGAACATTATTCCAGCAAGTCGCTTTTACTGCTGCCTAATTGCAGCATTTCAGAGACGCTGATGATATTACTGGCGACTTCGACAATACGCTTTTTGTTATCCATCGCTGCCTGACGAATCTGGCGATAAGCCTCTTCCTCATTGATCCCCTGATTCTGCATCAGCAAGCCCTTGGCCTTCTCGATCAGCTTACGCTCATCCAGGGCCTGACGGGCCTGCCTCAGTTCATCGCTCATCCGTTCCAGATGCTCAGCCTGGCGCTGTACCAGTTCTGAAATCGAGCTGGCCAGCTTGGTATTAAATCCGGGAGTCACTGTCAGTTTGTCTGATTCGCTAACCGAGTTTGGCAAGGAAGACAGCGAAGACAACGGCAGCTCCTCGATATCCGTCAACTCGCGGATGTGGTTGTGATGCAGATGCAGATCTTTTTCCGCTTGGGCAATTTTTTGCTGGCAGAGGTGAAGCAGTTCAGAGGCCAGCTCTTTTTCAATCGTCTGCATCTGATCAATTCTGTGCGTTGACAGCTCATACCAGACTTCGCTGATCGCCGTTGGTAGCGTATCGCTACGGCGGAATCGGGCAATCATGTTACGTAACTTGTTCAACTCGATGGTGGCTTCACTACTTTCTGCCTGACGCCATTGGTCGGCGGGCACCGCCTGGGTCAAACTGGCAAAAATATCGAAACAACGGTGCTGGGCATCCTGAAGGGTCTTGATACGTTCCTGCTGCTTTTTGGTGAACTCGCCAGCGGTAAAACCGATCACTCCCCAAGCCCGCTCCTGGCCAGAATATTCTTTGCCCTGAACAAAGTTGAACATGGCGACCAGTGCGCGAGTGATATCGGGGTCGCTGGCAATATCGGCTGCTTCAAACACCACACTGAGCAAGCCGGAAATGATGCGGTTGAACAGCCGGGTATTTTCAGCCGCAGTGAGTAGCTGCTCACTCACCCGTACTCGCAGTGCTGGCAACTCATCCAAACAGTGCAACACAAACGCCAGGGCACTGAACAAGCGGGCGGAAGCAGGTGAGTCACCATCAAGATCCAGCAGTGACAGCGCTGCCCGAAAAACATGCTCCGCTTGTTCTGTAGCGTTTAACTCATCCAGCCGTTGACTGGCGAAGCGCTGCCCGTGAGAGACCAGATAAATATTGGATAAACCGCGTTCACGTTGCAGTTCATGGATCAGATCGGTGACCCTGGTGACCAGACCACTACTTACTAACAGTTGTTTCAGGGCGCTGATCTCAGCGCGTTTGGCAGCTAGCAGAAAATCTTCAGTCGTCAGTATCATCAGCAATCACAGTATGGGTTTGAACTCATATTGGGAGGATAACAAGGGCGGCCATGGTTCCACAGCGCTTTGTCTTGTATCCGCAGGGCCAGCTGACAAAGTGGCTTAAAGGCAGGCAACAGCCCTGATACTGCGGGGGCGGGAATACTTGATATACATTTTAGGCGTTCGACAACAGGAGGATACTTTTCTTGAAATCCTCATCGATAGATTTCCAGTCTTTGTCGAAATCAGCGTTCAGGTCTTCTCAGATGCCTGCTTTTTTTAAGTATTTCTGGGCTTTGGAGGTTGGCATAATATTTAGTGATTTAATTGACTCAACAGCCCTGCTTTTGGGGGGAGCTGACTGATCGAAGCTGGAGCTGATGCTCGTTTGTTCTTGGTATTCATTAGCTGTCACCTTGTATCGATGAATAAGCAATAGCTCTACTCTTAGAGTAGAGCTAAGCCAAATAATTTACATCACCCGCATCCCAGGCTGCGAACCTTCATTGGGTTCCAGCAGGTAGATCTCTGACCCACCCGGCCCTGCGGCCAGTACCATGCCTTCGGACAGTCCAAACTTCATTTTTCGTGGTGCCAGGTTGGCCACCATGATGGTGAGTTTGCCTTCGAGGTCTTCCGGTTTGTAGGCGGCCTTGATACCGGAGAAGACGTTGCGGGTTTCGCCGTTGCCGATGTCCAGCGTCAGTTGCAGCAGTTTTTCAGCACCTTCGACGTGGTCAGCCTTGATGATGCGAGCAACACGCAAATCGACTTTAGCGAAGTCTGGGAACTCGATGGTGTCGGCAATCACTTCGTTGCCGTCTTCCCGGAGTTCTGGTCCTTTGGATTTTTTCTTCTTGTCTTGTTTTTTACTCTCTTTGCTGGCGTTAGCGTTGCTGGCAGCCGCAGGCTCTTCGCCGTTCTCAATGGCCAGCTCCGTTTGGGTTTCTTCCAGAATCGCAGTGACCTTGTCCATTTCGGCGCGGGCCAGCATGGGTTGGAATTTGTTGATGTCATGGCCCAGCAGGATGTTGCTGCGGCTTTCCCAGTTCAGGTCGTCGAGGTTCATGAATTGGCAGGTTTTTTCCGCCAGTTCGGGCAGTACCGGGGTCAGGTAGGTCATTAACTGGCGGAACAGATTGAGGGCAACGGAGCAGACGTCGATGACTTCTTGCTGGCGGCCTTCTTCCTTGTTCATGGCCCAGGGGGCTTTTTCCTGGATGTATTCGTTGGCGCGGTCGGCCAGTGCCATGATGTCTTTCATGGCTTTGCCGAAATCGCGGGCTTCGTAGTGCGCAGCGATCTGGTCTCCGGCGTCGATAAATTCTTGCATCATGGCTGGCTCGGCACAGCTGTCGCTGAGTTTGCCTCCGGCTTTGAAGACAAAGTTGGCGGTACGGCTGGCGATGTTGACCAGTTTGTTGACCAGATCGGTATTGGCGCGCTGGACGAAGTCTTCGAGGTTGAGGTCGAAATCATCAACGCTGGAACCCAGTTTGGCAGCAAAGTAGTAACGCAGGTAGGTCGGGTTCAGATGGTTAAGGTAGGTACGAGCCTTGATAAAGGTGCCGCGTGACTTGGACATCTTGGCACCGTTGACGGTGACAAAACCGTGGGCGTTGACGGCCGTTGGAGTACGGTATTCGGCGGCAGTGAGCATGGCCGGCCAGAACAGCGCGTGGAAGTTGACGATATCCTTGCCGATGAAGTGATACACCTCAGCGTCGGAGCCAACCTTCCAGTAATCGTCGAAGTTCAGGCCACGGGCCTGACCGGCGTCGGAGTTGCAAAGGTTTTTGAACGAGGCCATGTAGCCAATGGGAGCATCCAGCCAGACATAAAAATATTTGCCTGGAGCATCAGGAATTTCAAAACCGAAGTAAGGGGCATCGCGGGAGATGTCCCATTCTTGCAATCCGGAGTCCAACCATTCGGCCAGCTTGTTGGCAATTTCCGGTTGCAGGGTGCCGGAGCGTGTCCATTCTTTCAGGAATGCATCAAAATCTTGCAGCTTGAAGAAATAATGCTCGGATTCTTTTTCAACCGGTGTGGCACCCGAGATGGTGGAGTACGGGTTTTTTAATTCGGCCGGACTGTAGGTGGCACCGCAGGCTTCGCAGTTGTCGCCATACTGGTCGGGAGTGGAGCACTTGGGGCAGTCGCCCTTGATGTAACGGTCGGCCAGGAAGATTTCTTTTTCCGGGTCGAACGCCTGTTTGATGGAGCGTACCGCGATATGGCCTTTGTCGCGCAGGCGAGTGTATATCTGCGCCGACAGTTCACGGTTTTCTTCACTGTGGGTGCTGTGGAAGTTGTCGAAGCCAATCTGGAAAGCGGCGAAGTCGGCTTCGTGTTCCGCTTTGACAGCAGCAATCTGGTCTTCTGGCGAACGGCCTTCTTTTTCGGCGCGCAGCATGATCGCGGTGCCGTGGGCGTCGTCGGCACACACGTAGGTGCACTGGTGGCCACGGGACTTCTGGAAGCGTACCCAGATGTCGGTCTGGATGTATTCCAGCAGGTGGCCGAGGTGAATGGAGCCGTTGGCGTAGGGCAGGGCGCTGGTGACCAGAATTTTGCGAGTGCTGTTTGTCATGGAAGGGCTACCGGTGGAAAAACGGGTGAAAATCAAAGGGCGACATTGTAGCGGGTACGGGGAGGAGGTTCACCCTCGGTGGTGATGGTAAACGCGTCAGCGTTGCGGTTCCTCCGATCGATAAGCAGCAGTATTTCTTCACGACAGCAGCAAGTCACGACAGCAGTACCAGTAAGGCGGAGCTGGTGCCACAGTAGATCAGTCCGGCTTTGGCGGTCTGGGCTAGCAGGGTATTCAGTTCGCCTCCGCTGAGGCTATAAATACCGCGAATCAGGTTCAATACCGGTTTCAGGCACAGCAGCACGGGAATCAGCATGAGCCATGGCTGCGGCCAGGCCGCCAGCAGATGGATCAGCAAGGCAGCTGCAGTAACGCCGAGAAACAGCTGTCGCGTGCCTGCTTCGCCCAGACGTGCCGGTAAGGTGAGCTTGCCGCTGGCACGATCGGTAGGAATGTCGCGCAGGTTGTTCACCAGTAAAATAGCCACACTGAATAATCCGGCGCTGGTGCCATATAGCAGGGCGGTGAGTGTCAGCTCGCCAGTTTGCAGCCAGTAGCTGCCCATCACGGCAACCCAGCCAAAGAATATCAGTACCGTGACTTCTCCAAGGCCCACCGAGGCTAATGGCAGTGGACCAGCGCTATAGGCAAATACGGCCAGCAGGCAGGTGATGCCGACCAGCAGCAGGTTCCAATGGGTCAGTGCGGCCAGTGTCAGGCCACACAACATGGCCATCAGAGTGAATAGTGCCAGTGCGATCGCCATGGCTTTGGGCGTTATAAAACCGGATTGCACCATCCTGGCGGGGCCTAATCGTGCTTCCGTATCGACACCGTTGAGGCCATCAAACAGGTCGTTGGCGAGGTTCACCGCAATCTGTAAGGCAATGGCACAGAGTATTGCCAGGCCGAATACCAGGCCATTAATGGTGGTCTCGGTGGACGCAAGCGCAGTGCCCAGCAGAATCGGGCCAATTGAGGCTGGAATGGTTTTCGGGCGAATGGCTAGCCACCAGTACGACACGCAGGATTCCTCTGGAAGTGGGATGGTTATTGGGTTGGTCGTTGCTGTGCGATATGTTAACACCTGGTTTGACACGCCAAAGCCTGATGTTTGAGTGGTTGTAAATCAGCAGACCGCATTCATGAGCAGCTTATAACAAAACCTTGCGTTAAATAGGTTCTTGATTTGCACAATGGACGTTAGAGTAAGGTTTGTATTAACCCCGTACCCAATAGCAAGGAGCGCTAAATGCAGCAAATGGTTTCACAAGTGGTTTTACCCGTTGTCCTGGCACTGATTATGTTTGCCATGGGGCTGGGCTTGACCCGCCAGCACTTTATCGCGGTATTACGCCAGCCCATGGTGGCGTTGCTGGGTCTGGCATTGCAGATGGTGTTACTGCCACTGATCGCCCTGACTATTATTTTGATATTTAACTTACCGCTGATTGCCGGTGCAGGACTGTATCTGGTGGCCTTGTGTCCGGGTGGTGCCACTTCGAATCTGTTTACTTTACTGGCACGCGGTAATGTGGCGCTGAGTATTTGCCTGACGGCGATGACCAGTATGCTGGTGCCGTTTACCTTGCCCTGGTTATTTTCTGTCTATATGCAGGCGGAAGGGGCGGAGATGAGTCAGTTCGGCTTGCCACTAGGCTTGATGACCAAACAGCTGATCGTGGTGACCCTGGTGCCGGTATTACTCGGGATGGCGATTCGTCATTTTTTTGCAGCTCTGGCTGTTCGGGTCGAGAAACATATCAAGACCGTGGCGACGTTAGCCATGCTGGCTGTGATCGGATTACTATTGGCCAGCAACTGGGCATTGCTGGAAACGATGTTCTCGATCAGTGGCGCTGCCGTTATGACGCTGAGTTTGTCGTCGTTATTGCTGGCATGGAGCGTTGCCCGGCAGTTACAGCTGAGTCAGGCAGACAGTCGCACTATTGCCTTGGAAGTGGGTGTTCAAAATGCCGGTACGGCGATGATGGTAGCGCTGTCGTTATTGCATCAGCCGGAATTGGCCATGGTGCCGTTGATGTACGGCTTATTGATGAACATTCCGGCGTTTGGTTTTATCGGCTGGATTACCCGGCGGGATGACTCTGTGCAGCAAGAGCAGGGGCAACAGCAAGCGGGTTGAAATCCGGCTTGCTGTTGTGGCGGCCGGGCTAGCGCGGACTTAGGCGTTCGTTTTGCGTGGCTTGTCCAGCGTCACCCTGACGGCTTTGATCATATTATCCTTGAGCTGCAAGATCTCGAAGCGGTAACGCCCGATGCGCAAACAGACGGGCGATTCGGGAATATGTTCCAGAATCTCCACAATCATACCATTGATGGTTTTTGGGCCAGCAATGGGTAAATCCCAATGCATGGTCTTGTTCACATCGCGAATAAAAGCGGTGCCATCAACAATAAAACTGCCATCTTCCTGCGGATGTACATCCGGTGAACTGGCCGACAGCACATCGGTGGTGAATTCGCCGACGATCTCTTCGAGAATATCTTCCAGCGTACAAATCCCTTGGACATCACCGTATTCATCAACCACCAGTGCAATCCGGCGCTGGTTTTTCTGGAAGTTGAACAGCTGGGTATGGAGTGGGGTGCTCTCGGGAATAAAATATGGCTCGCGTGAGGCGGCTTCAATATCCTCGCGGGTAAACTCGCCCTGACTCATCACTCGTGCCAGTGAGCGGGCATGAAGAATGCCAATGATGTTATTGATGTCGCCACGATAAATCGGCACACGGGTGTGTTGTGTGGTACGCAGCAGCTCGACCAATACATCCATGTCGTCGTCCAGATCGACCCCATAGATCTCATTCCGTGGCACCATGATGTCGTTTACCGTCATCTTTTCCAGATCGAGGATACTCAGCAGCATGTGCTGGTGGCGCTTCGGAATCATCGATCCAGCTTCGCGTACCACCGTGCGCAGCTCTTCTGTGCTCAGATGATCCGAATTGGTGTTGCTGGTGTCGATGGGAATCAGCTTCAGCAGACCATTGGCAATGGTATTTACAAACCACACAAACGGATGCAAAAACCACTGCAGTCCCAGCAGGATAGGGGAGGCCGGGAACGCGATCTGCTCCGGGGCTATAGCTGCCAGGGTTTTGGGAGTCAGCTCAGCAAAAATCAGCACGATCAGGGTGAACAGAATGGTGTTGACGAAAACGGCGAGATCCGGATTGTCAGGCCACAGCCGTTGACTAATGATGGTCGCCAGCGCCGCAGCGGCAAAGTTGACCAGATTATTACCGGTAAGGATCGTGCCGATCAGGCGGTCGGGTTTTTCGAGCAGTTTGGAAGCCAGTTTGGCGCCCTGGTGGTTATTTTTAACCAGATGCCGCAAACGATAGCGGTTAAGCGACATCATGCCGGTTTCGGAACTGGAGAAGAATCCTGAAAAAATGATCAGTACCGCGAGTATGCCGAACAGCACACTTAAGGGAACCTCGTTCAAGACTGCGTCCTTTGACTATTAAGATTCCGCCATCATAGGGCGCGCATGAAAGCTGTCAACTGAAGAAGGGTGACGGTCTGATCATGCAGCCCGGCCTGGCATATTTCTTGGTGTCTGTTGCATCTGTCCGCAGTGCTTTATGTCTGCTTTATGTCGTGCTTTGTTGATAGTGCATAGTTGGATCATCAATGATTCAGATGTCAACCTTGATCAGCGTAGGCCCGGTTCGATGTTAGCTGAGACAAGCCCTTGACGATTTTGAACACCGTCCAGATAAACGTCCCCAGCAAAATCAGCCAGCCAATAAAAATAAAGGTAGTCACAATGCCAATCACCGTCATGCCCATCCCCCACCAGAACACTTTGATGATATTGACAAAGTGATCCTCAAACAGCGATCCGCGGAAATCATCAATTTTGACCATCGCCCACACCCCGCCAATGACCCAGAACAAGCCGGTAAAGTAGCCAGCACCCAACAGACAGTAAGCAATCAGTGCCTGGGTTTTGGCATTGTCGTCTTGCGGCGACAACGGTGGTCTTGGTGGTTTGGTTGCTGGCTGGTGGGGTGATGGCTGGTTTGGAAAGCCTGACATGGAAATCTCCCGGAATAGTCTGCCTTGGATGGTCGCAGATGTTCCTGGTTCACGCCATGGCAATAAATCCGGGCGTCGCTTCAACACGGTCAAGCCAGGCCTGGATAGCGGGATAGCGCTCAAGCTCAAAACCGCCTTCATGGGCAACATGGGTATAGGCATAAAGGCTGATGTCGGCATTGGTGAGCTGGTCACCGCAAAGATAGGGCGTTGCTGCCAGTTGTTGTTCCATGACCCCTAGCGCCAGGTAACCGCCAGATTGTTTTGCCTTGTATTCAGCCTGACGTGATGCGGGCATACCCTGGTATTTGGCAATAAAACGGGCAACAGCAATGTAGGGTTCGTGGCTGTATTGCTCAAAACACTGCCACTGCTGCATTTTTGCCAGTGTGAACGTGTCTTTGGGGAGCAAGTCGGAATCCGCCGCCAGATAGTTGATGATGGCGTTGGATTCGCTCAGTGTGCGGCCATCGTCCAGCTCCAGTGTCGGAATCTTGCCATTGGGGTTTTTGCGTAAAAACGCCGCGCTGCGGGTTTCGCCAGCCAGAATATCCACCGTAATCCACTGATGTGGGATATTCAGCATGGCGCACACCAGCTGGATTTTGTAACAGTTGCCGGACTGGCTATCGCCGTAGATTTTCATACGCTCTCCTTGCATGGGTGTGTGGCGGGCAGGTGTCCCGCTGGTTAATCAGCTGGCTCGCTGGAGCAAAATATCAAATTCCTGTTTATTCACCGGCATGATCGACAGCCGATGGCCCTTCTTTACCAAGCCCAGTTCGGTGATCTCTGGCATGGCCTTGATGGTCTTGAGTGGCAATACGCGGGGGAATGTCTGTTTCAACTTGACGTCCACCCGATACCAGCGCGGCTTTTCCAGCGTGGCTTTGGGATCATAGTATTTTGATTGTGGATCAAACTGGCTGTGATCGACATAGCCTTCCTGCACCACCTCCGCCAGCCCGGCAATCCCTATTTCTTTACAGCTGGAGTGATAAATAAACACCAGATCGCCCGATTTCACCTCGTCACGGAGGAAATTGCGCGCCTGATAATTACGCACGCCATCCCATGGCTCGGTTTGCTCCGGGCGGGATGCCAGATCATCAATGCCAAAGGCATCCGGTTCTGTTTTAAACAGCCAGTAGTTCATAAGGTGTCGTGGGTGGCCATCATCAAGAAGGAAGGCTGATTCTGACGTCTGGATTGGCCGCTGTCGAGAGGCTGAGGAAGGGTAAATCTCAACGCAGTAGTGCCAGTTGAAGGCAATGTGAAAGAGGGTGCTGGTCTGTCTATTTATCTATGGCCTATGGCGTCTATGCGGCTTGGTTGATGGATGACCACAACGGGCTGTAACGACTACTTAGATATATAGCCATAAGATGATATATATCATCCTGGCGGAGTTGCTCCGGCCAGGCGGGAAGCCTACTGTGGCAACAGACGAATAGGCAGTTGCTTGAATAACCACCGCAGGAGGTCGTGAACATGCAATGTAATGTCGGTAAGAGTGATCGGATTTTTCGTATCGTCGCAGGCTTGGCAATGATACTGGCGGGTGTGTTTTTTCACTCCTGGTGGGGCGCTGTTGGTTTGGTGCCATTGGTAACGGCAGCAATGGGCTGGTGCCCGCTGTACGTCGTACTGGGTATAAAAACCTGCAAAGCGCCGGATTGACCGCAAGGGCATCGAACGGCTTTAAACGTTAAGGCGGGCAGGAAATTTTTGTCGAGCATCTGGAGTGCCGGGGAATAAGTCAGGAGTTGCCGCCTGCTATTCCCACTTTGTCATTTTTTAAACTATCGCTAGTACTATAGAATGAGTCAGTTAGACCGGCCAGAGTGTTTCCAGCATTTTGGGCATTCATCGGCATCGAAGGCATTCTGTGATCATTACTCGTTTTCCCCCGCAATACCCTGCTCAGTGGCTGTATTCACTTTTCGCGATGACGCTCTTGTTTGCGCTCATGCTGAATCCGCTACAGGCGGCGGAAGCTGATGGTCTGGCAACCGGGTTAGAAGCCGGGCCAGCGGCGAATCTTAATCTCACCGAAGAAGAGCGCACCTGGTTGCTGAACCATCACACTATACGGGTGCACAACGAGACCAACTGGGGACCGTTCAACTACTACGAATTCGGGCGTCCGAAAGGTTATTCCATCGAGTTTATGGGTCTGCTGGCGGAAAAGCTGGGCATCCAGGTTGAGTACATCACCGGGCCGAGCTGGGGCGAGTTTATGGCGATGCTGGGCAACCAAGAGCTGGATGTGATGCTCAACATCATCAAGACCGAAAACCGCAGCAAACACATTCTGTTTACCGACCCCTATGTCAACAACCCGCCTGGTATCGTGGTACGAGATGATAATAACGATATCCGCGATCTGCGCGATCTGAATGGCCGGGTGCTGGCGATTCCGAAGGGGTTCTTCTACCAGGAAATCATTGAGCGCCACTTCCCGGGCATACAGCTGTTGCTGTTGACCGACCAGTTGGAAAGCCTCAAGGCGGTGTCGTTTGGTCACGCAGACGCCACCATCGGTGGCATCGCCATTCAAAATTACCTGATGCGTAACCATTTGATCAACAACACCAAGGTGATTGGCGGTATCGACGATCCGCGTTTTGACAATAACCTGCGTATCGGTGTGCGACCCGACTGGGGAATCTTGCGTAATATTCTGCAAAAAACGCTGGAATCTGTGACCGAACAGGAACGCAACAGCCTCGGCCGCCGCTGGCTCAGCAGTGGCCTGCAGAGCACTCAGGTGTTGCAGCTGGATAAAGACGAAAAGGACTTTTTGACGACTCATCCGGTTTTGCGGGTTCACAACGAAATGGCCTGGCCACCGTTCAACTTTAATGAACAGGGCAAGCCCAAAGGTTTTTCTATTGATGTGATGAACCTGATTGCCAAAAAAACCGGTTTTCGTATTGAGTACATCAGTGGCCCTGGCTGGAGCGATTTTCTCCACATGATGCACGAGCGCCAGCTGGATATGATGCTCAATATCGTTAACACCCCGGAGCGACGTGAATATATTCGTTTTACCCGTCCTTATGCGGTGAACCCGAATATTATTGCTAGTAAAAAAAGTGCCAAATACGAGAGCATCGAAAGTCTGAAAGGCAAAACCGTAGCAATACCCAAAGGCTTCTTTTATGAAGAAGTACTCAGCAAGGAACACCCTGAGATCAAACTGCACCTGGTGAAAAATGCAGTTGAAAGTCTCAAGGCCGTCTCGATCGGCAAGGCCGATGCCGCACTGGGCGAAGCCGCCGTCTTTAACCATCTGATTGCCCGCAATATGCTCAACGACCTCACCATCTCTGGCGAAGTGGACGTCGGTCAGCCAGATCTGGCCAACCTGCGTATTGGCGTACGTTCCGACTGGCCGATTCTGCAAGGCATCATGGATCGTGCGGTCGACTCGCTCACCCGTGATGAACTGGCAACTATCTCCCAGCACTGGATGGGTAACGAAAACTACATCGCCCGTCCTGGCAGTGGCCTGGCGCTGACCAATGCTGAAAAAGCCTATCTGGAAAAACAGCCCAACATCACCTTCTGTGCCAACCCCGACTGGATGCCGCTGGAAAAAATCGGTGAAGGGGGCAAACACGAAGGTATGGTGGCTGATTACCTCGGCCTGATGGCAGATCGGATTGGTATCAGCCTGACACTGGTACAGACCGACAGCACCGCCCAGTCGCTGGAATACGCCAAGAGCCGCCGCTGTGACATCATGTCGGCCGCGTTTGAAACCCCTGAGGCGGCACGCCAACTTAACTTCACCAAACCTTACCTGAGACTGCCGTTGGTGATTGCCATCCAGGAAGACTCGTTATTTGTGGATGGCCTGAAATCCCTCGACCAGCAAACCATCGCGGTGCCCAGTGGCTATGGCTTGCTGAAAAAATTGCAACGGGATTATCCGCGTTTGCAGGTGATTGAAGTGCCCAGTATTACCGATGGTCTCCGGCAAGTTGAGGAAGGCCGGATCTTCGGCATGATTGGTGCCATTGCACCGATTGGCCACGCTATTCGCAAAGACCGCTTTATCGACCTCAAAATTGGCGGGCGACTGGATGAAGACTGGAAACTGGCCATTGCCGTGCGCAACGATACGCCGGAGTTGCTCTCCATGTTCAACAAGGCGACCGATTACATTACCGAAGAAGAACGATCCAAAGTTTTCCAGCGTTGGGTCGCCGTGAAGTTTGAACAACAAGTGGATTACCACCTGGTCTGGAAACTGGTGGCTGCGGTGCTGGCGATTATGCTGGCCATCGTCTTGTGGAACTGGAAACTGGCGCGCTTGAACCATCGTCTTAAAACCGAGATGGGACTACGCCATAAAGTCGAACAGCAGTTGCAAAACGCCAATAACGAGCTCAGCCGTAAAAACAATGAACTGTCGGTACTGTCGACTACCGACAAGCTGACAGGCCTGGCGAACCGCCGTTATATCGAAAGCCAGCTGGACACCGTACTGGAAAGCCAGCAAAGCGAACGAAATCCTTTCTCGGTGATGCTGCTGGACATCGACCACTTCAAACAGATTAACGACCAGTACGGCCACCTGTTGGGAGACGAAGTGCTGAAAAGCATCGCCCGTATTCTGGAAAACAACACCCGTGACACCGACAGAATTGGCCGCTGGGGCGGGGAAGAATTCATGATTATTCTGCCCAATACCTCCGCTGCTCTCGCTTACCGCCTGGCAGAAAAATTACGCACCGCCATTGCTGCAGAACAGTTTGAAGACGTCGACCACGTCACCGCCAGCATCGGGCTGGTCGACAGCAGCATTCCTGGCGAAACCGCACGACAACTGGTACTCAAGGCCGACAACGCGCTTTATTGTGCCAAAAAAGCTGGTCGTAACCGGGTGGTTGCCGACAGCGAACAGCCAGCGCTTGATCTGTACTAATCAACGGACTGAGGAATCACGACCTCTGTGTCAGACATGACGCGGAGGTTTATCAGCAAGGTGCACAACCAAGGTGCACAACCAAAAGTGATCCCAAACACAGGATGGCTCAATATAATCGCTTGGTGACAAACCAGATTGCACCTCTACCGTCGTCTATCTACGCGTGCGTATACCGAAATCAGGCAAAGTGATTCGCCTGCTGACCTATCGCCTGTACACTTTATCCGAACGTAAAAACAGGCCGATAAAGCCACCCAGCAACAAGCAAAACAACACTTGGCCGATCACTTTGGTATCACGCGAAACCGGCGGCACTGGTGAGCAAACTGGAATGGATCGATAAGGTAACCCTATGCTGAAGCAGGCAACACTGCGCAACCTGACGGTATTCAAACAAGCAGACCTGGCGTTTTCTCCAGGTTTGAACGTTGTCGTAGGGGAAAACGGCAGCGGTAAATCTCATTTGCTCAAGGCGATATATGCCCTGATTGCCACCAGTGCCCAAGAGGGCTTGAAGCCCCAATCCGAAGCGCCCACCAAAACTCTGTTGCAGAAAGCTTACGCTGACAAGTTGATGAATGTACTCAGACCTGAATATTTGGGACGACTGGCGCGGAGGAAACAGGGCAGAGAACGCTGTGAACTTTCGTTACAGTTTGTGGAATCGAACCTTGATATCCATATCAGCTTTGCGACAAACAGCAAATCGGATGTACAGGTAGATCAACTACCCATTAATTGGCAAGACAAGGCACCGGTATTTATCCCTACGCGTGAAGTACTCAGCACCTACCACTGGCTCAGCAGCCTGTACCGGACATCACATGTTGATATTGAAGAAAACCTGATCGACCTGTGTGATCTGTTGGGAGCCCTGTCCGTCAAAGGTCCAGGGGAAAAGAAAGTTGCCGAGTTGGTTTCGCCTCTCGAACAGGCAATGGGTGGCAAGGTGATTCTGGAGCCGAATGGCCGCTTTTATTTAAGCATTCCTGGTAGTGGCAAAATGGAAATGCCATTAGTAGCGGAAGGCTTGCGCAAACTGGCAATGGTGGCCCGGCTAATCAGCACCGGCTCCCTGCTCGACAAGGGTTACCTGTTATGGGATGAACCGGAAGCAAACCTGAACCCGAAACTGATCAAGGTAGTGGCTGCCTTGTTGCTGAATCTGAGTCTGCATGGAATTCAGGTGATTGTCGCCACGCACTCCTTGTTCCTGTTACGCGAACTGGAAATTCTTTCCGGGCACCGGGACTATGCAAAATTACAGAATCGCTATTTTGCTCTTTGCCAAACTGACGGCGGTATGGAAGTGGAACAAGGTAATCATCTTGACGATTTACAGACTCTGGTTTTACTTGATGAAGAATTAACCCAGTCAGATCGCTTTATGGAGTCGCAAGGATGAAATGTTTTACCGAAGGAAAGCTGACTTTCAAATTCGAAAGTGATGACTCCAGCCAATACGACAACTGGTCGTTTTATCGAAACCAGTTTAATAGTGCCTTTGGTGGAACCAAGGCGATTGATTTTATTTCGATCGACAGCAATCACACCTGGCTGATCGAAGTAAAAGACTACCGCTATGATCGACGAACCAAACCCAGTGATCTGGCAGATGAAGTAGCGATAAAAGTACGTGATACTCTGGCCGGTTTGGTTGCCGCTCAAAGCAATGCAAACAACAAAAATGAAAAACGGCTCGCATCCCTATCACTGATTTTCTGGCGGCATAGCAATCCTTTTGACCCACTCTGAGATGAATTTAGGCGAAAACGCCTACTGGACAACTAGGGTGACAGAGCGGGCACCTGCAATAACGCAAACATTCGGGGATTACTGGCCGCTTTTTCGCGGAACCAGGCACCAAACTGATCGGTATATTGTCGTTGCCAGTCGTCCAGTTTGGCACCCTGGCTGCCAATATAACTGCCCAGTTTACTGACTGCCTTGGTCAGGGGTTTAACCGGATTCCAGAGATAACCACTCGGGTCAACCAGACTGACCGGGTTGTTCATTACATAGCTGTAACGATTAAACGACTGGCTGTTGGCCGGGGCCTGGACAAAGGGGTCGGCATTCAGCGCAGGATGTATTAGCCAAGGCCGACAGGCCGGGGTAATACATCACTTGATTAATGTAATACGTTATTACATCTACGCTCTGCAAAGATCTCTGGCAGCGCCAGAATACGCTCCTCCTGCCAGCAACGCCGGGGCTCGTAGCCGTTGCTCGACGCCTGATCGGTGCCGCACAACAACGCCCGACGCACACAGAGGGAAACGCAGTGATACCAGGGCGTTGCATCCAGTGACACACGTTGCTTGCGAGGCTTCGGCATGATCGGTTCCTTCCGGGGATTCCGATCAGTATGGCTCTGTCGGGATGAAATAAAATCAGGCGAAATGCTGATTTGGGTGATCCGGGTTGTCGTGCAAAAGTCTGCCGATAGCAGCTTACGGGCAAAGTGATTCCGGCGATTGAGAAAGCGGGCAGGGGTTGAAGACCGGGGGCGATTTTTGGGGTATCCGTTCGGATACTCCAGTAAGTTCAATGGATGTGGGCAGGTTCGGTTCCTGTTGTGGAATCGAATCGGGTCTATGCTGGCCAGCACCCTCCGTTGGCATCATAATCCACAGCAGATTTGCTATGAAGAGAAGAAGATATGAAACCCTCTGAAGCATTGGAATTGAATCGGGCCGTGATTCGGCGGGTAGTGGAGGCTTATCACGCGAGCAATGCGCGAGTGTTCGGCTCTGTGCTGAGCGGTCAGGACACCGATAACAGCGACCTCGATATTCTCATTGATCCGACACCCGACACAACGCTGATGGATGTAGCTGCCATCCAGCTGGAGTTGCAAAACCTGTTGGGGGTATCGGTGGATGTGCTGACGCCACGATCCCTGCCGGATGCGTTTCGGAGTCAGGTTCTCTCTGAGGCCATGCCGGTATGAATAAGGAACTGAGGGTGCCTGATTACCTTGGGCACATTCTCAAGGCCATTGAACGTATCGACCGTTACACTGCCGATATGGATGAAGTGGCCTTTCTGAATAATGAACTGGTGCAGGATGCGGTTATTCGCAATATTGAAGTTATCGGCGAAGCATCCAATAACATTTTACGTGTATCTTCTGAGTTTGCAGAGGTACACGCCGATATCCCCTGGCAGGTGATGTACACCATGCGCAATCGGGTCTCTCACGGATACCATAAGGTGGACCTTGAGATTGTCTGGAATACGCTTCAGCGTGACCTGCCAGAATTGCATCAGCAGATACTGCAAGTATTACCATCGGTTTGACGATGGAGGGTGCCGACATTGATGTCTGAGCGTGCGGGACGCAAGCCCCGCCCACCAGCCCTGCCGAGCTTTTATCACCATCAGCAGTTTGTTGAATGATGCTGGCATGATGGCTTCAGTTTGTAGTACGTTGCCGTACTACGTCATATATATCAATCATACATATCAAGAAGTGGGGAGCGTCTATATATGTCCTGGATATGTCCTGGTTACCCTATTGGCGTGACTGTTCTGGTTGAATATTCCGGACACCTCAAGAAGAGATAAACTCTTCGCCAACAGAGGTGCCAACCATGAGCCAGAAACGCAGTTACAAGCAGTACCCGCAAGAATTTAAGGAAGAAGCCGTTGCTCTCGTGACCGAACAAGGTTACTCCGTTCCAGAGGCCGCCAAGTCTCTGGGGATAGCCACCAATTTGCTCTACCGGTGGAAGGAAAAACAGGCGCAATCAGCCAGTGAATCGAAGCCTGCGGAAACTGAATTGGAAGAGCAGAAACGGCTTCGTCAGGAAGTCAAAATCTTGCGTATGGAGAAAGAGATTTTAAAAAAGGCTTCTGCTTTCTTCGCGAAAGAAATGAAGTGAAATACCACTTCATTGATAAACACTGACAGAGCTATCCGGTACGACTGCTCTCTCGTGTTAAGCAGCATCGTAAACTGGTTCAGCCCCGGCAAAAATTTACCCAGCGTTTTGATGCATCGCTGATGCAATTACGTGAAAACGTAGTGGGTGATACCGCACATGTTATTAATTCTTTGATGCACCGGTTTCATGGTGTTCCGATTCTGGAGAGTTCAGTGCGAAACCTGGCCAGTGGCGCCAAGCAGTTGCAGTTGGTGTATGACAAGGTGCTGAATTTGTACACCTACTCGGGTACGGATGCTCATAAGACGGCTCGTAAACACTTTTGGTGTGGTGCCGAGCAATGGGTGGATCCAGGAGTGACCGAAACAGTGCGGGAGGGGGATAAAAAAATGCGCTCCGGTGAACCCAAATACAAAATACGGGATTTGCTGTTGTATCCTGGCAGTCAGGTGTGTTCCGAGTGCGGTTATAATCCATATCAGTTACTGGAAGTGGCTTATAAAGAACACAGAACGCTGAGGACGGATGGCGAGGGTATTCTTGATTTGGGTGCGCACCAACTTCAACTAATGACTCGTAAGCAAGCTAACCCGAAACACTATCGTCGCCAGAATATTCGTGCTCCGTTTGACCAGCCTTTGGCTAACAAAAAGCTGAATCGTGATGAGGCATTTAAACAGGTGAAATTCCAGTTACGCCGTGCGCCGGATTCGTTGAGGTCTCGGGATACGACGCAAAGCCGTTATCACTGTGTGATGGTGGGATGTGGTCATGTGATGCACGCGGATGCCAATGCGGCGATCAATATTGTGCGAAAATGGATTCATGACCGGGCGATAACCCCGAAAGCAGGAAGCTGATTGTCAGGATACTGGGCAGCCCTTGCAGGGCTGTTCTGGCTCCAAGATCCCAGACTCCCACCCGACGCCGGTGTTTCCCGACGTCAGGTGCGCTATTACCGGCTCAATTACAAGCGGCTTTCGCCGTATACCAGTTCTTCCATCTTCGAAGCCTGTGGCCCAGGTACTGCTTCACCTGTTTGTGGAGTAACCGGGAAGATGGCATTGATCTGGCCTGTGCCGGAGCTGCCGAAGTAGGGAGTGATGACTTCGACCTTGCCGTCGTAGTCCGACCAGCCCAGCGCGCCGAGCAGCATGGCAGTGTCGTGCATAAAGCCTTCACCATGACCTTTGGCAGCGTATTCTGGCAGCATGTCGCAGAAGGTTTTCCAGTCGCCGTTTTGCCACATTTTTACCACATCGTGGTCGATGGTTTCCAGCAGCGGGCTCCATGTTTTATTGGAGAAATCCGGTGCCTGGCCGTTCTGGGCGAAGCGGTGCGACAGCGAGCCGGAGGCCAGAATGGCGACGGTGCCGTCGTAATATTTTTCAATCGCTTCCCGCAATGCCCAGCCGAGACGGGCACTGTCGTTGAGGTAGTGAACCTGGCACAGAGCTGAAATACAGATGACCTTGTAGTGGTTGTCTTTGTTCATATAGCGCATCGGTACCAGGGTGCCGTATTCCGGTGCCAGGGTGGTGTTGTCGTGCGCCAGTGCGTCTATGCCGTGCTCGTTGCAGACCTTGGCCAGCAGGTTGCCCAGCTCCGGGTTGCCGTACAGATCGTATTCCATGTTGCTGATAAAGTGCGGCAGTTCGTTGCTGGTATAGGTGCCTGACCAGTGCGGTGCGCAGTTAATGTGGTAACCGGCGTTGACCAGCCAGTGGGTGTCGAATACGACGATGGTATCGACCCCCAGCTCACGGCAGCGGCGGTCGATTTCGATATGGCCGTCGATGGCGGCCTGGCGACAACCTTTACGCGGGCCATCCAGTTCCGACAGGTACATGGAGGGGACGTGGGTGATTTTTGCTGCGAGTGCGAGTGTGCCCATTGTTGTTATCCTCGTGGTGTGACAGCCACGCCATCAGTATGGCATTGGCGGAGTCTGTGTTGTTATAAATTGGCTTCAGCGACAGCCGGTCGTTGTCGCTTGAGCCAGGAATAGCTGTGGCAGGCCATTGCCAGAACGGGAGCAGCGACCATGCAGCCCATTAATACGATCAGTCCCTGATGCATGAGCCAAGGGGTGATTTGGGCCATCACGGCACCGGTAAGTAGTTGTATAAAACCCATGAGCCCTGACGCGGTTCCGGCGGCGGTATTGGGAAAGCTCAGGGCGCAGGCTATGGCGCCCGATTGAGCGTTGGGCTGGCTGAGGCCACGGCCGAGAGTGACTACCGACATTGGCGCAAACAGCGTCCAGAGGCTGAGTTGGTGTTGCAGGGCGAACCACAGCAGTAATAACGTGCCCAGTAACGACAGGCTGTTACCGAGCATGACCATACGATCGATGTTGAGCGTTTGCGCCAGCCGGGTCGACAGCAAGCTGCCCGTCATAAAGGCCAGTGATACAGCTAAAAACCAGCTGCCAAACTGGGCCGAGTTGCCACCCAGTTGATCCACGACGATGTAGGGCGAACTGCCCATAAACATGTAAAACACTGTAGCGATAAACGTGGTGGAGAGGGCGTAGCCGAGGTATTCCGAAGAGCTCAGTACCTGTCGATACTGAACTAACACTCGTCCTATGCGCAGACCATCACTTTTTTGCTGGCAGGTTTCTGGTAACCATTTTACGGCAGCCAGTGCTACGCCGGTGCCAATCACCAACGGCAGTAAGAAGGTGCTGCTCCAGCCAAACCAGAGGTTGAGAAAGCCACCCAGCGTGGGGGCGATGGACTGGGCGATGGCAATCGACATCACCATATACCCCATTTTTCCGGCTGCGCCCTGACGGCCGTGTACATCGACAATGATAGTGCGCGCCAGCGACATGGCGGTACTGCCGCCCAGTGCCTGTAACATCCGTCCGGCAATCAGCAGGGTGATATCGTTGGCGCTCGCGGCTAAGACACTGCCAGCCACATGTAATGCCAAGCCCCATAACAACACCGGTTTGCGGCCGAAGTAATCCGCCAGCGGCCCGGAGATCAGCTGGCCAATGGCCAGGGTCAGCAGGTAGGCGGTAAACGTCAGCTGAATGGTGTTGATGTCCACACCCAGATCCCGCGCTGCATCTGGCATGGCGGGCACGAACAGGTTCAGTGCCAGCGGGCTTGCCAGCGCCACGGTAGAGAGCAGCGGCATGGGGACGTGGGGTTTGTTCAAACGTGTTCCTCGTATGGTTTGGTGACCCAAAAGCCGTTCCCACGCTGAGTGTGGGAACGGCGGTGCAACCGACGCTTACGTGTTCGGGTTGCGCAGTACCATCAAGCGGATTTCGGTCATGTCTTCGATGGCATACCGCACGCCTTCACGGCCAATGCCGGAGTCTTTCACACCGCCGTAAGGCATGTGGTCGACTCGCCAGCTCGGGACATCACCAATGACGACACCGCCGACGTCCAGTTCGTCCCAGGCTTTCTGTGCTTTGTAGATGTCTTTGGTGAAAATGCCCGCTTGCAGGCCGAAGTCGGAGTTATTGACTTCTTTCAGCGCGTCATCGAAGTTGCTGAATTTGCTCAGGATGGCGACCGGGCCGAAGGCTTCTTGGGTGTTGACGTTCATCTCGGCTGTGACGTCACACAGCAGTGTGGCTTGCAACATGGCACCGTCGCGCTCGCCGCCACAGAGTACGGTGGCGCCGCCTTCTTTGGCTTCTTCTACCCAGGTGTGCAGTCGGATGGCTTCTTTCTCGGAAATCATCGGGCCGATAAAGGTGTTTTCATCGGCGGGGTCGCCGTGTACCAGTGCGCCAACGGCCTTGGCCAGACGGGCTTTGGTATCGTCGTACAGGCTGTCGTGCACCATGATGCGCTGCACCGAAATACAGCTCTGGCCAGACTGGTAATAAGCACCAAACACAATACGCGTCACGGCATCGTCAAGGTCGGTGCCTTCGTCAACGATACAGGCGGCGTTGCCACCCAGTTCCAGTACTACGGGTTTTTTGCCGGCTTTGGCTTTCAATGCCCAGCCAACTTCCGGCGAACCGGTGAAACTCAGTAGCTTGAGGCGCTCGTCGGTGGTGAACAGGTCAGCGCCATCGCGGTGACACGGCAGAATCGAGAACGCGCCTTTGGGCAGGTCGGTCTCGGCCAGAATTTCACCGATAATCAGTGCGCCAACAGGGGTCAGGGAGGCGGGTTTGAGTACAAACGGACAACCCGCTGCCAGTGCCGGGGCCACTTTGTGGGCCGCCAGGTTCAGCGGGAAGTTGAACGGCGAAATAAACGAACAGGGGCCAATCGGCACGCGTTTCCATTGACCGCTGTAGCCTTTGGCGCGCGGGGTTATGTCCATCGGGATTACTTCACCGTAAATACGGGTGGCTTCTTCGGCGGCGATCTTGAAGGTGTCGATCAAACGGGTCACTTCACCGCGAGCATCCTTGATTGGCTTGCCTGCTTCCAGGCACAGGGCCTGGGCGATTTCTTCAAAGCGTTGTTCAAAACGACGGACGCAGTGGTAAATGATTTCCTGGCGCTTGTAGGCTGGCATCTTGCGCATGGGTTCGGTGGCTTCAACCGCCGCCGCAATGGCTTTATCGATGGCGTCAACGTCAGCCATGGCGACGCGGGTGGCTACTTCGCCGGTGTATTTGTTTTTTACTTCCAGATCCTGGTTCGGAGCCATTGGCTCGTTGGCCAGGTAATAGGGGTAGGATGCCTGCAGCATGGTAAACCTTCTGTGTTGAGTTTATTGGTCTTTCAGGGCGGCCTGGCCCAGCGCTGAGATGGCCGCTTCTGCACATTGAATATCGTGTTCTACGGTTGCCCCCGATATGCCGACAACACCCACCACCCGAGTCCCGGATGGTAACTCGCCAATGGCACTCCTTGGGGGCTGACAATACAAATACAAACGGCCACGCCAAGCTCTCCGGCCTTGAGCCGGGCAGCCTGTAACATGGCCAGAGCGGAGTCGCGGCTCCGCTCGTCGAGCGAGTGGGTCACGCTCATAAAGCGTCGTGTCTATACATGGAACTGGACGTTGGTCTGACCGGTGCCGGAGCTTTCGAAATAGGGGGTCAGTACTTCGGCCTTGCCCTGGTACTTGTCCCAACCCAGGGCACCAAACAGCATGGCAGTGTCGTGCATACCGCCTTCGCCAGAACAGAATTTGGCGTATTCCGGCAGCATCTTCAGGAACGTGGCGTACTTGCCTTGCTCCCACAGTTGCAGTACCCGCAGGTCAACCTGCTTGTGAAACTCGCGGGAGATGGTGAAGGTGCCGTTGTTGGCTTCGTACAGTTCGTTTTCCCAGATCTGGTGCGACAGCGAACCAGAGGCAACCACCATGACCTTGCCGTCGTACTCCTTGATTGCTGCGGCGATGGCTTCGCCCAGTACGCGGGAGTCGTTGAGATTATGAACGGTGCACCAGGCTGCTACCGACACCACCTTGAATTGCGAATCCGGATCCATAAATTTCAGTGGCACCAGCGTGCCGTATTCCAGATCCAGCGTTGGCACCTGGTGCGACAGAGTATGCACCCCTTTTTCCGTCGCCTTGGCGGCAATTGCATCCCCCAGCGCCGGTGCACCAGGATGGCTGTATTCAAGGTTCTGGATAAAGTGCGGAAACTCGTGGCTGGTGTACACGCCTTCAAAATGTTTGTTGCTGTTAATGTGGAACCCGGCGTTGACCAGCCAGTGGGTGTCCAGAATCACCACGGTATCGACACCGGCAGCACGGGCACGACGCCCCAGCTCACGGTGGCCATCAATGGCGGGCTGGCGGCAGCCTTCCAGTTTGCCAGGCTGCTCCGACAGCAGCATGGTAGGTACATGAGTCACTTTTGCAGCAAGGGTCATTTCGCCCATGGTCGTCACCTTTTTATCGTTGTTAGACAGAATTGGCTTGTCCCGACGGCAGACCGGCTTTTGGTCGGGAGCATGGAGGGTATGGTTATCCATGCGGCTAAGTGATCACTAAATATTAACATGTTAAGTAAAAATATAATTAACATGTTATCTAATGTCAATGGAGCATCCTGGCTGGAGTGAACGAGCCTTGAGGTAAATCAGTCCAGGGCTTGAGGCAGGTCAGCTTTTGCTGGCTGAGGCGTTGTTAGCCGCGAAGAGTGTTTGCGTGCCAGGGCCCCGAGCTGTCGGGGAGGGACGACAACGGCATGCCGGGAGAGATTCAAGGTTCAAGTTTGATGATTTCATCCAGCAGCTCTTTCAGCAAATCCATCT
The DNA here is from genome assembly GCF_041222825.1 of Candidatus Thalassolituus haligoni. NCBI lineage: Bacteria > Pseudomonadati > Pseudomonadota > Gammaproteobacteria > Oceanospirillales > Oceanospirillaceae > Thalassolituus > Candidatus Thalassolituus haligoni. The sequence goes on along the minus strand of NZ_CP139482.1, from coordinate 3,419,126 downwards.
TTTGTGGTGACAGCTGGCTGGTCATTTCAGCATAGAGTCCTTCCATTCGTGGGCTGGCGTTGGCAAACATGGTTTTGGCTTTTTCGGTCAGGCTGATCAGGATCCGGCGCTGGTCTTCGGTGGACTTGCGGCGGCGGAGATAATCTTGTGCTTCGAGTCGGTTGATGATGCCAGTGAGACTGGGGCTGAGAATACAGCACAGTTCAGCCAGCTGCTTGGACTCCAGCTCCTCGTATTCGTTGAGGGCTCGAATCACTCGCCATTGCTGTTCTGTGAGGCCGATTTCTTGCAGGATAGGCCTGAAAAAAGCCATGGTGGACTCGCGTGACTTGAGCAATTTGAGTGGAATGGAGTCGTCGAACTTGCGCATTAAAAGGGCTTCCGTTGTGCTTGTCTGAATCGTCTGGGCGGGCGGTGTCTGCCCGTATTTATTGTATACCGGCTGCTTCCATCACCAGCAATATCAGGCTGGTGAGTAGCAGCATCAGCAGGGTGTAGGGCAGGTTGTGACGCAGGATCTCGCGATTACCAACCTGGTACTGGCCCTGCACGATAAAGTTCAGGCCGCTGAATACACTACCCGACATCGACAGGGATACCCCCATGATATAAGCAATGGCCATCAGTGTCGGGGTAGCGGTGACGTTGTGCATCAGACCGGCAAAGATGGCGAACAGGGCAAACTGGTGGACACCGAGGCTGGCAATAATAACGATGGCCAGCATAGTGATAATAGCCACCATGGCGCTGGTTTGTTCAAACGGAAAGCTGATCAGCCCGGAGCTGATGCAGGCTTTGACTCCGGCTGCGAGAAAACCGGCAGCAAGAAACAAAGACACTTCCGGACGACCGTTAGGCAGCTGGGTGGTGATGTGTTTTTTCAGCGTATCGAGGCCACCGGCAAGGCCATTTCGCCACCCCATCAGTGTGGTGGGAATCAGCACGGCGACAGCAGAGACAATGGCGACCATGGGGGTGTTCGGGAACAGCCGGTGGCTGATTAACAGGGTGCCGATCAGAATACCGGGAAGAAACAGGCTGGCTGGCCGAATTGGATAACCCTGATACGTTGCCAGTTCGTCACCGTAGCGCAGTTTCGCTTCGATCAGGGTGACGGCCATACCCAAAACGACCAGAGTTAAGGCCCATGGGTAGACCTGCGGCATTTGTACGCCGGGTACTTGTTCCAGAATCAGCGGGATCATGCTGAGAAATGGCGACCAGAAAATCGCCAGCGAAAACCCCCGTGACAATAAGATGTAAGACAGCGGGCTGATTCGGCCATCCCGCTGGATCTGGTCACCAATCAGCACCAGCGACGAGAAGTTCGCAACGGACGAAAACAGGTGCATACCACCCAGCGTCAGACCAAAGCTGCGTATGCCGCTGCTTTTACCGCCGGGATAGAGGCGAGTGGCGAGGCGAATAAAATTCACGGCGGCCAGCAGCATGACTAATTTCAGATGCTCTCGCATCATGTGCAGCAGATCAAAACCCCCGCCACGACTCCAGGCCCAGAGCGCAAATCCGAATCCGGCGGCGATCAGAATCAGAATGGGGAGCCGCTGTTTGCGATTGAGCCGTGGCAATTCAATCACCAGAAATGCCCACGCCAGCAGGGTGGCCAGGTTGGTGGCTTCGATCAGGTTCAGGGTATCGGCCAGAGTTAGCGCCCAGGTCAGCAGTAGCAACACACCGGAAACAGCAACCGGCGGCCAAAAGGGTGGCAGGGAGAGGTTCAAGAGAGTCTCTTAAGATGTTAAATAAATAATGGCTATCCTACACTGGCCAGCAGGAATGATGAAGTTAGTGCATGAAAATGAAGGCGTTGATCGATATCGGGCGGTCAATAATGGCATTTATGCAAGGTCACGTTCCTGTTCGCGAAATCCTTTTGGGGTGATTCCGGCCTGTTTGCGGAAAAAACGTGAGAAATAGGATGGATCGGTAAAGCCCAGCTGATAGCCAATATCGTTGATGGTATGGCTGGAATAGCGCAGCAGGCGTTTGCTTTCTTGCAGCATGCGGTCGTGGATCAAGCGTTTGGGTGGGCAGTTGGCGACGCGTTGGCAAATATGATTCAAATGGCTTTCAGAGACGCCGATGGCATCGCAGTATTTGATCAGCGGCCAGCGTTGGCGAAACTCCCGTTCAATCAGCTCGGAAAAGCGGCGGAACTGGCGTAGCTCTTCGCTGTTGACTATTTGCGACGGGGAGGCGGCAGGGGCGAGCCGCAGCAGTTGTAATAGCAACAGCCTGACCAAGGTTTCGAGCGCAAAACGTTTATCGCTATTGTGTTGATTCCATTCATCTTGCACTGACTCCAGTGTGAGCGCCAGGCGTTGCCACTGACGCTGACCGTCTGCGTCAAGCTGGCGTTGTTCAATGCCGATGGGAACCACGCGTTCCGCTTCCAGATGTGTGTGCTGGCTATCGTGTAACAGCTGCCACAGCAGGGACTCGTGCAGCGTCAGCACGTAACCGGTAACGCCAGGTTCGGTCATAAAGGAGTGGGGTACCGACGGCGGGGTTAAAAAACAGCAGGCTCCCTGGCAGTGGTAGACCTGGTCGTCGATGTAAAAATGGCTTTCACCCCCCTCAATAAAATGAATTTGCAAATAACGGGCATGCAGGTGCACCGGCATATCACGGCCAAAAAAATCTGCCATGCGGCCCAGTACATCGAAATGAAGACTGGCATTTTCGTAATGGCGGTCGTAGTCCTGACCGATAACGATATTGGGAATCCATTCGTTCAGGTGATTAACGGGCATAGTTGCTTCTGGTTGATTTTTTTATTGTGTCCTCTTGTTCCCACGTTCTACGTGGGAACATCCGGCTCTGAGGCCGGAGGTCTGACGCGGCGGTTAATACACCGAGCCTTTTTCCTGCTTGATGGCGTTAACACTGCTTTTGAATTCAGCTGCCAGGTCGGTGGTGGCTTTCATTAACAAACCGGTGTCGGTGCCGACTCCGACAAACAAGGCTCCCTGTTCAATGTAGCGCTTGGCGAGGGTTTTGTCGGCAATAAGAATACCGGGTGCTTTGCCTGCGGCAACGATTTTGGCCAGCGATGCTTCAATCACCGCCTGTACATCCGGGTGAGCCGGGTTGCCGATGTGGCCCATGGAGGCACTCAGATCAGACGGGCCAATAAACACGCCATCAACCCCTTCGACAGCCAGAATATCATCCAGCGCTGCCACACCTTGCGGGGTTTCAATCTGGATCAGCACGCACATCTGGTCGTTGGCGGTTTTCAGGTAGTCGGCAGTACGGTTGAACTCGGAGGCGCGAGCGAGGGCACTGCCGACTCCGCGAATACCGGCAGGCGGGTAGCGCGTTGCGGCGACCACCTCGGCTGCTTGTGCACCGGATTCCACCATGGGGGCCAGTACGGTTTGGGCACCGAGGTCAAGGATCTGTTTGATGCGCACGGCATCCGGCCAGGCCGGTCGTACGATGGGGGTTACCGGAAAGGCCGACATGCCTTGCAGTTGACCCAAAATGGTTTGCAGGTCGTTGGGGGCGTGTTCGGCGTCTATTAACAACCAGTCGAAACCGGCCCCGGCGCAGAGTTGGGCGGTATAGGCGTTGGCGAGCCCGAGCCACAAGCCAATCTGGGCTTGGTTACCGGACTGAATTGCCTGTTTGAATGTATTAATGGGAGCGGACATCTTGTCTCCTGAGTCTAACGCATGTCGAATGTGGGGCGGTTATTTGAAGAAACAAGTAATCGAACCCAGTTCGCCGTAATCCACTTGAAACGTGTCGCCCTGGCGCGCCGCCACTGGACGGGTGAATGAACCTCCCAGAATGATCTGGCCGGGTTCCAGTGTGATGCCGTACGGATGCAAGCGGTTGGCCAGCCAGGCGACGCCGTTGGCCGGGTGGTTCAAAACGCCAGCGGCGACACCGGTTTCTTCAATCACGCCATTGCGGTACATGATGGCACCGATTCGGCGCAGATCCACATCCATCGGTTTGATCGGTCGACCACCGAGGATGATCCCGGCATTGGCGGCGTTGTCGGAAATGGTGTCGAATACTTTACGCGGACGGCCGGAGTCGGGGTCAATGGACTGCGAGCGGGCATCGATCAGTTCCAGTGCTGGAATCACGTAGTCTGTGGCGTTGTAAACGTCGAAGATGGTGCAGTTCGGGCCGCTCAGCGGGGCCTTCAGGATGAAGGCCAGTTCGACTTCGATGCGAGGCACAATGAAGCGATCGGTGGGGATCTCTGCGGCGTCCTGAAACAGCATGTCGTCGAGCAGAGTACCGTAATCCGGTTCGTCAATTTGCGAGGACATTTGCATGGCCCGCGAGGTCAGGCCAATTTTATGGCCAATGATTTTGCGACCTTCGGCCAGCTTCAGCTTCAGCCATTCGCTTTGTACTTTGTAGGCATCCGGGATGGTGATGTCCGGGTGTTGAAGCGACAGCTGGCGGATTTGCTGGCGCTCTTTTTCGGCCTGGTGCAATTGGGCTGCGCAGTCTTTGATGATGTCGTCTGAGAGCATATTTTTCTTATCGAAGCGGCTTAGGGCTGCTTCTTACTCCTGTTAAAGGCGGTGTGCCGTGTGATTCAGGGGCAAGCCCCCTCTGCAATGGGAGGGGGCCGTGTTCTTCGGGGCAGCCCCTTCTATGATGGGGCGTGTCCGAACCGGTCGGCGGTCGCTTGCGGCCGATGTTTTTGGCAATCGGTTTACAGTGATTCCAGGTACTGACTTTCGCTGATGATGTGATTCACCAGACGGCCAACGCCTTCGACCTCGGTCACAATTTCGTCGCCGGGTTGCACGTCAGCCAGACCTTCGGGAGTGCCGGTGAAGATCATGTCGCCTTCTTCCAGTGTCATGATGGCGCTCAGGTATTCCACCAGGAACGGGATATTGAATACCATGTCCTTGGTTGAACCTTCCTGCTTCAGCTCACCGTTAATATAGGTGCGCAGGGCCAGATTGTGCGGGTCGGCAACTTCAGCGGCATCAATGATGTAAGGGCCAAGCGGCGTGCAAGTATCGCGGCTCTTAACGCGCAGGTTCGGGCGGTAGTAGTTTTCCAGATAGTCACGGATGGCGTAATCGTTGCCGACGGTATAACCACCGATGTAGTCCATGGCGTCTGCGCGGGAAACGTTTTTGGCGGTTTTGCCAATCACCGCAACCAGCTCACACTCGTAGTGCATGTAGTCAACGTTGTCTGGACGATAGGTGTTTTTACGGTGGCCCAGCAGCGCGTTGGGACCTTTCAGGAACACCAGAGGCTCTTCTGGTGCCTTGAACGCCAGCTCGGCCGCGTGGTCTGCGTAGTTCAGACCCAGAACAAACATCTTGCCGTCGCAAGGTGGCAGCCAGTTGGCATCGGCTTCAGTGATAACCGTGCCATCCGCCAGCAGAGCGTCATTATTGTCATTAACGGTAACTGCCGTGACCTGGCCGTTGAACAGAATGCGTGCGCGTTTCATATCGTTGCTCCCTTAAACCCGTTCCGCTTGGCTGTTTGATTTACTGACGCTTTCAATAACAACTGAGTTTTCCAGGCGGCCAATGGTGTCGATGTCAATCGCGACGGTATCACCGGCTTTTAATGCCAGCTGCTCCGTGCGTTCGGGGGTTCCGGCAATGATCAGGTCACCGGCTTCCAGCGTCATGAAGCTGCTCAGGTAGCTCACCAGTTCAGCAACACCGGCCCGCAACTGGTCGGTGCTAGTGGTATGCGTCAGCTCACCGTTGATATAGGTGTGAATCGCCAGTGCGGCGGGGGTGGCAACGTCAGCAGCATCCACAACCCATGGGCCAATCGGGCAGAAGCCATCACGGCACTTGGCTTTGACGGCCGGGCGGTAGAACGAGGTTTCGGCCAGCGACACTTCGTTAACCACGGTGTAGCCACCGACAAATTCCAGCGCGTTTGTTTCGCTCACGCGAGTGGCTTGCTTGCCAATCACAATGCCAAGGGACGGGCCTGCATACAGGGGTGCACCATCAGCTGGAGCCGGGATGGCAGCGCCGTAGCCAATGTGGGTGTTGGCGGTTTTAATGTGCAGAACCGGGCGTGTTGGCGGATTCACATGAGGCTTTTCATGGAACGATGGCTCCAGCTTGGCGTACAGCGCCTTGTCGTTCAGTGCGATGCCGAACACGGTGCCGGTGGTGGCTGCCAGCCACTCGGTGGAAGTCATGTCTTGATCGCTGTTGACAGCGCTGACCAGGTCGGTTGCAACGCCATCCTTCAGGATGCGGCTGTGCCTCATGGTGGGTTCTCCAGATAAATTGAAAGATAGCGGCGAGGCCGAATCATGCCTGGCTGCTTGATCGCTAAGCCCAAAAGCCAGTCGATCATTATTTTTGTTTACATGTTAACTAGTTTTGCGAGCAGGTCGCTAAATGTCAATAAGTTAATATGTTAATTAGTATGCTGTGTATGGAAAATGGGATGATTGGGAGTGTGCCGGTATAAAAGGGGGAAGAGGTGAATGGCAAAAAAACGATGTGTATTTTGAGCCTGGCACTCGACATCAACACCACCAGCAACATCAACACCACCAGCAACAGCACCAGCAACACCACCAGCAACACCAACAGGAACACCAACAGGAACACCAACAGGAACACCAGCAAAATCATGCACCGACTTGTGCCTGAAACACATTTGGATGGCATCTGTCTGTTGACAATGATTAACATGTTAAATAGATTGGTTAATATATTAATTGGTTTGCGGCTCACCTTGGGTTGGCTGACCGGTAGAACACCAGAGTCGTCAGCGGCTCGTTGCAAACAAGAAAAGGCAGACACAGATGATCAAGAACCTGATTAACGGCAAGTGGGTTGAGAGCAAGGAAACGTTTGAAACTGTGAATCCGGCCACGGGTGAAGTGCTGGCAGAAGTGGCTCATGCCACGCCGGAGCAAGTGGCAGCGGCGTGCCAGGCGGCAAAAAATGCCTTTCCGGCCTGGGCCAATATGGCGGTGGCGAAGCGTTCAAAAATCATCGAGAAGCTGGGTGACCTGATTGCCGACAACGTTGATGAACTGTCGGCGATGGAAACTGCCGACACTGGTTTGCCACTGTATCAGACGCGTAATGCCTTGATTCCACGGGCTTCCAGTAATTTCTATTTTTTTGCTGAAAAAGCCAAACAAATGAATGGTCATACTTACCCGATGGATGACCAGATGCTGAATTACACCCTGTACCAGCCAACCGGTGTGTGTGCGTTGATTTCGCCATGGAACGTGCCGTTTATGACTGGCACCTGGAAGACTGCTCCCGCTCTGGCATTGGGCAACACGGCCGTGATGAAGCAGTCCGAGCTGTCGCCGCTGACCACGGATTTCCTTGCAAAGCTGGCACTTGAAGCCGGTATACCAGCGGGTGTGTTTAATGTGGTGCATGGTTTTGGCAGCACCACGGGCAACGCGTTGATTACGGATCCTAACGTCAATGCGATTTCGTTCACGGGTGGTACATCGACCGGCAAGCACATTATTGCCAACGCTGGCCTGAAGAAGTTTTCGATGGAGCTGGGTGGCAAATCGCCGGTGATGGTGTTTGACGATTGCGACTATGAGCGGGCGTTAGATGCGGCGGTGTTTGGCATCTTCTCGATCAACGGTGAGCGCTGCACCGCCGGTTCGCGCATCTTTGTACAAGAAGGCATTTACGACCGTTTCTGTGACGATTTTGCTGCCCGTGCCAGCAAGATCAAAGTGGGCGACCCGATGGATATGGACACCAAAGTCGGTTCACTGATCAGCCAGGGGCATTGGGACAAGGTCACCGGCTATATCAAGATCGGTATCGAAGAAGGTGCCACGCTGATTGCTGGTGGCCCTGAAAAGCCGGTGAATGAGTTGCCGGATCAGCTGAAAGGCGGTCATTTCGTGCGCCCGACCGTGTTCCGCGATGTTACGAACAACATGCGTATTGCCCGTGAAGAAATCTTTGGCCCAGTGGCGGTATTGATTCCGTTCAGGGACGAAGCCGATGTTGTGGCGATGGCCAACGACAACGATTACGGCCTGGCCTCGTATCTGTGGACTCAGGATGTGGGCAAGGTGCATCGCATTGCCCGTTCAGTGGAAGCCGGGATGATGTTTGTGAACAGCCAGAACGTCCGCGACCTGCGTACGCCATTTGGTGGTGTGAAAGGTTCCGGTACCGGTCGTGAAGGTGGTGACTACAGCTTCGAAGTATTCTGTGAGCCCAAAAATGTGTGTATCAGCATGGGTTCTCATCACATTCCGAAGTGGGGCGTGTAAACCATGCCGCATTTCGTCGTCGACTATTCCGACAACTTGCACGAGTTGCTGGATTTTCAGCTGCTGTTCAAGGCGTTGCATGAATACGTGGTATCGACCGGTGCGTTCCCGATAGGTGGTGTGCGCAGTCGTGCCATTCGTTGTTACGACTATCGGGTGGCCGATGGTCGTGAGGATTTCGGCTACCTGAACCTGAGTCTGAAGATCGGCCATGGCCGTGATATGGAACTCAAACAGGCGGTTGCCAAACGGGTGTTCGAAATATTATGCGATTGGATGAAACCGGTGACCGACGCGCATTATGTTCAGATTTCGTTCGAAATGACGGAACTGGATCCAGTGCTCAAGTTTAATAAAAATAACATCCATCCACTGTTTGTCTGAGCGCTTTGCCGGGCAGATGAGTAGGTGGTTTTCCCGTGTTATTTGCAGCGTCGAGCCGCAGCAAATATCCAACCTGCCGTCTAAAACGGGCGGTAGATGACAATAAAAATACCCCTGCAACGAGATAGTAAGGCGTGCGCTTGACGCTTTACGTGTTTGGGGAGTGAACATCTCAAGAGGCCGAAAAATGATAACAATGAAACATCGTCTGAAATCTGCCATGTCGGTACTGATTCTTGCTGCTGGTGCAGCAATGACCGCACCGGCATATTCTGAAACCATTTTACGTGTGGGCACCTGGTTGCCGCCGACCAACGCCCAGAACGCGGTGGTGTGGCCAACCTGGGCCAAGTGGGTGGAAGAAGCCACGGAAGGCCGCGTCAAGGTCAAGATCGAGAACAGCTCGGGTCATCCAAAAACGCTGTTTCAACTGGTTGAAGACGGTGTTTACGATGCCAGTTTCAGCTATCACGGTTATGTTCCTGGTCGGTTCAAACTGCCCCAGATTGTCGAGCAACCAGGTTTGGGTGTGGGTGCCGAAGCAGCGTCGGTGGCCTTGTGGCGGGTATATGAAAAATATCTGAAGGATGCGAATGAGTTCGACGGTCTGGAAGTGATCGGCATGTTCACCCACGGCCCTGGCCATATTCATACCAAGAAGCCGATCGATTCTTTTTCTGATCTGGAAGGCATGAAGATCCGTGTTGGTGGTGGTGTCCAGAGCGTGCTGGCGGAGCGTATGCATGTCACGGCGGTAGGTGCTCCGGCCCCCAAAGTTTATGAGATGCTGCAGCAGGGTGTGATCGACGGGGTGTTCCTGCCGATGATGGAGCAAAAGGTGCTGCGTCTGAACGAAGTCACCAACTATGTCACTGTGTTGCCAGAAGGCATGTACATGGGCAGCTTCTCGATTTTTGTTAACCCTGAATTTATGGAAGACCTGGAGCCTCGTGACCGCAAAGCGATTCTGGCGGTATCGGGTGAAAAACTGTCGGCCATGGCCGGTCGTGCCTGGGATGCCGGTGATGCCGAAGGGTATCAGGCTGCCAAAGCGGCAGGGGTGAAAATTGTCCATGTTTCTGCCAAGGATCTGATGTCACGCCAGTTTGAAAAGCTGATACAGGGTATGGATCAGGAGTGGATTGAGTCGGTGAAGGATCGTGATGTGAATGCTGCGGAAGCGTTGCGTGAACTGCGCAAAATCGCCCGCAGCTATCAGCCTGCACAGTGAGGTAACAGTATGTCTTTCGCTGATTTTATGGCGGAGCACTACGAAGAAAAGGGACCAGCCGCCTGGCTGGCCCTGGCTCTTGAAGCCTTTGCGGCTGTGGTGCTGTTCGCCCTGATGTGCCTGACCTGTGCTGATGTGATTGGTCGCTATTTTTTTAATAACGCGGTTGATGGTGCGGTTGAGTTGACGGAGCTGGGTATTGCGCTGTTGGTGTTCGCCGAGATGCCTATTATCACCTGGCGCGGTGGTCATGTGGTGGTGGATATTCTGGATCGTTATCTGGGTAGCAAGCTGATTTGTGCCTTGGGTATGTTGTCGGCGCTGGCGATGTCCGGTGCGCTGTATTTCCTCGCGGGTCGGATGATGGATCTGGCTGAGCGCTCGATTCGACGCGAAGTTGTGACCGAGTATCTGGGAATGCCCGTGGGTTACATTGTCCAGTATATCGCGGTAATGAGTTATATCACCGCCGCGCTGATGCTGACCTACGGTATGTATCGGATCTTTACTGAATCCAGAGAGCCTTCCTGATTACTCTGGATGATCACTCTGACCACCCATTTCTCCGCTTTTTCTGGATTGTTTTATGACTGAAGCTCTTATCGGCTTTGCCATCCTGTTGGCATTGATCATTCTTATTCGAGTGCCTATTGCGTTTGCCATGGGCCTGACAGGTTTCTTCGGTTTTGCCGTATTGCAAGGCCTGGGTTTTGATAATTTTATGGATTTTCGCTGGACCGGGCCTTTGTCGATGGCGTCGAACCGGGTGATTGATACCGCTCAGGAATATGGCCTGTCGGTCATTCCGCTGTTTATTTTAATGGGCAATCTGGTGACCAAATCCGGGTTGTCGCAAGAGTTGTATCAGGCTTCCAATGCCTTTCTCGGGCACCGTCGTGGTGGTCTGTCCATGGCAACGGTGGTGGCCTGTGGCGGCTTTTCCGCGATTTGTGGTTCATCACTGGCGACCTCTGCCACCATGGCCAAGGTGGCGATGCCGCCGATGCGTAAATTCGGCTATTCCGATTCACTGGCAACAGCGTCGATTGCCGCTGGTGGCACGCTGGGGATTCTGATCCCTCCCAGTGTCATTCTGGTGATTTACGGTCTGTTGACCGAGTCGAGTATTCGCGAGTTGTTTGCGGCCGGATTCTTGCCGGGCTTGTTGGGTATTCTGTTGTATTTGGGCGCGGTGCGTTTTGTGGTCTGGCGTGACCCGTCGTCAGGCCCGCGTGGCGAGAAAATGAGCTGGTCTGAACGCTGGGATGCCTTGCGGGGTGTCTGGGGTGTACTGATTCTGTTTACGGTAGTGATGGGTGGGATTTATCTGGGAGTGTTCACCCCAACCGAAGCCGCAGGTGTGGGTGCAGGCGGTGCTTTTGTGATTGCGCTGGCACGTCGCTCGCTCAGTTTCGGTGATTTGTTTAATGCCCTGACAGACACCGGTCGTACCAGTGCGATGCTGTTTACGGTACTGATTGGGGCGCTGATCTTCTCTGATTTTATCAACCGTGCCGGTTTGCCGGATGAATTACTGACACTGGTGACCTCGCTGGATATTGGCCCTATGGGGGTGATTCTGGTGATTCTGGCGATTTATATCGTGCTTGGAATGGTGTTCGAGAGCTTGTCGATGATGTTGCTGACGGTGCCGATTTTTTATCCGCTGGTACAGAGCCTGGGCTTTGATCTGGTGTGGTTTGGCATCGTAGTGGTGGTGGTCACGGAAATCAGTCTTATTACGCCGCCGGTGGGGATGAATGTGTTTGTACTCAGTGCGGTACTGCGCGATGTGAACCCGGCGACCATTTTCAAAGGGGTAACACCCTTCTGGTGTGCCGATATTGTGCGTCTGGCGCTGATTGTCTTTATTCCGGCGATCTCGCTGATTCTGCCTGAACTCTTGTACCGCTAACCGGAGAGGGATTGTTATGTTGCCTGAAGTCACCCGAATTCTGTACGCCTCTGATATTCAGCAAGGCGCTCGTCCGGCATTTCGTACCGCCGTCAGTTTGTGTGGGCGTTACCATTCCCACATTACCTTCCTTCATGTGGTGGAACCGGTGCGTGGTAATGCCGAGCGCTTGGTGAAGTCGATGATGCATGAAGATGCCTCACTGCAGGCATTACACGACGACAGTCTGGGGAAAATCCGTCAGCAGGTACGGGATCGGGTCGAGCGTTTTTGCCGCGAGGAGTTGGAAGCGGAGACCATGCTGGAACAGGGGCAGCTGGATGTGCGTATTGAGGAAGGAACGCCCTGGAAAACGATTCTGGCAGTGGCTGATGAAATGGACGCAAGTGTCATTGTTATGGGGGTTCGTCACCAGAAAAGTTTGCTGGGGAATACGTCCAGTAAGGTAATGCACAACAGCAAACGTCCGGTACTGGTTGTGCCGCTGTAGGGCGAACTGATGACGGCATTTATAGCGGACGCTACCGCCCATCCGGTTGAGGTGGGGTATACCCCCAGCGATGAATCGCGGCTACGGGCAGCGTGTCGGGTCTTGAGCGGGCAGCAACGTCGGCTACTGCCAGACAGTGTGGCGGAAGTGCGTCGACCGGTGCGGGTTGAGCGGCTGGGGGAGCATGTTCAGATTGCCCTTGAACAGGTCAGTATGGCCTGTCACTGGCACGTCCCCTCGGGCGTTGTGCAGCTGTTGGTCAGCCATGCGGGTAATCATCAGTTGTCTTGCTCTGGCAAGTCGTACCAATTACAAGCCGGTGACATTCTGGTGGTGTCAGAGGGGTCTCGTATTCAGCTGGCACCAGACGGCGACGGCTTTGTCAGTATTTTGATGCTACCCGTGGCGGAGTTAAAACAGGCGGCAATGGGGATGGGGTGGTTATGGAGTGGCCGCCACAAGGATATTCCCGTTTGTCGGTCACCAGAGCTTGAGCGCCTGGTTCGGGATATGGCGAAGCCGCAGTACAGCCCCGGATATTTCCACGAGCATATTCATTATTATCAGCTGCGGGTGTGTTATGCCCTGGTGCTGCAACTCTGGCAGGAGCCGGGTCATTGTTTTATCGCTAACACGCCTATCGGAGATCGTGTGGTACATCAATTGCGCCAGCGCGTACTGGAAACGATTCTTGATGAACCGGAGGTCTCTGAGCTGGCGGCGTACTGCCAGGTCAGTGTCCGGACTCTGTATAACCGTCTAAAGGCGACACTGGGTTGTACCCTCGGTGAATTTATTCGCCAGCTCAAGATTGAATGCGTATTCCAGGATTTGAATGCCAATCCCCGTATCGTGCGTAATGTCACGGAGGTAGCCATGAAATACGGCTTCTCCAACCCCGGCCGCTTTGCCCATTATTATCGTCAGCACATTGGCGAACTGCCTTCGGAAACCCTGCGGCGGAATTCTGCGGCAGCGGCTAACAGCCAGACATCAGCTCTCCGGAGCTGAGTCTTCCGCCATACCTCATACAAGGATCCGACATACAAAGATCCTATGCTATTTTTTTACCGTACAGCAGGCTCTCTTTGATAGGCCATTGATTGATAGACCATTGATTGATAGGGCAGAGTTGTGAAAATAACAAGACTCCAACAGACTCTGGCATTGTCGCCACAAACGTCCTGTCGCTGGCATCCAGTGACGTCAAAAGCGTCAGATTCATCACCTCTAACCAGGCATCTTGCAAAGCGTTACACTGGAGGGGACATCTGGAGAAAACTATGAACCTGTACAGCCTGACGGAAGACCTTGCCAATCAACTTGTGCTGCGCCACTGGCGGCTGGCGACTGCGGAGTCCTGTACCGGGGGTGGGGTTGCGGCTGCTTGTACCGACTTGCCAGGTTCATCTGCCTGGTTTGACTGCGGGTTTGTGACGTATTCGAACGAAGCCAAAATGCAGCTGCTGGGGGTGTCGAAAGAAACGCTGGTGGTGGATGGTGCAGTCAGTGAAGCGACGGTGCGGGAAATGGTCGCCGGTGCGGTGAGTCATAGCCGTGCCGATGTTGCGGTGTCTATCAGCGGCATCGCCGGGCCGGGTGGTTCGGTTCCGGGCAAGCCTGTGGGCACTGTCTGGTTTGCCTGGGGTAACCATCGGCGTATTAGTGCCGAGTGTTGCCATTTTGACGGTGACCGTGCAGCCGTACGCCAGCAAGCGGTTATACATGCCATCAGGGGCTTGACCCGTTGGCTGGAGCAAGCATAAAAACTGTGAATACATCCAGTAAAAAATAATTTGCTGGCTTGGCGCTGTCCGGAAATTGTGTTTAACTACTGGTCAAATTTACAGTAAAACTTTCCGGATCAGCCAGTGGATTTCATACGCTGGCGATGAGAGGACATTCAATGGACGCGAACAAACAAAAAGCCCTTGACGCTGCTCTGAGTCAGATCGAACGCCAGTTTGGCAAAGGCGCCATCATGAAGATGGGCGAGCAGCCTCGTGAAGCAATTCCGGCTGTTTCTACCGGCTCGCTCGGACTCGATATTGCACTTGGTATTGGTGGTCTGCCCATGGGCCGTATTGTTGAAATCTATGGCCCGGAAAGCTCAGGTAAAACCACCCTCTGTTTGTCGACCATGGCCCAGGCACAAAAGCAGGGCAAGACGGTTGCTATCATTGATGCCGAGCATGCCCTGGATCCCTTGTACGCTGAAAAGCTGGGTATTGATCTGGACAGTTTGCTGGTATCCCAGCCTGATACCGGCGAACAGGCGCTGGAAATTTGTGACAGCCTGGTACGTTCTGGTGCTGTCGATGTCATCGTGATTGACTCCGTGGCAGCATTGACACCGAAGGCTGAAATTGAAGGTGAGATGGGTGACAGCCACGTGGGTCTGCAGGCGCGTTTGATGTCTCAGGCGTTACGTAAAATCACCGGCAATGTCAAAAATGCCAACTGTCTGGTGATTTTTATTAACCAGATTCGCATGAAGATCGGCGTGATGTTTGGTAGCCCGGAAACCACGACCGGTGGTAATGCGCTGAAATTCTATTCGTCCGTTCGCCTCGATATTCGCCGTATCGGTTCGGTCAAGCAAGGTGACGAGGCCATCGGTAACGAGACCCGAGTCAAAGTCGTCAAGAACAAGGTTGCGCCACCGTTCAGACAGGCCGAATTCCAGATCATGTACGGCTCTGGCATCTACCACATGGGCGAGATTATTGATCTGGGTGTGAAGTGTGAGCTGGTGCAGAAAGCCGGTGCCTGGTACAGCTATCAGAACAACAAGATTGGTCAGGGTAAAGCCAATGCGGCGGCCTATCTGGAAGAGCATCCAGAAATCGCCGAAGAAATTGAAGCCGGCATTCGTGCCCAGCTGATCGTTGTTCCCAACCTGAATCAAAGTGCTGGCAACGACAATGTCGAAGAAGTCGAAGCTGACTGATTTATTACCTGCCATCAGCCTGGCTGAACTGCGACCGCAGCTGCGCCAGGCTGGTATCGATTTATTGTCCCGCCGCGAGCACAGCCGCGACGAATTGCACAGCAAGCTGACCCGTCGTTTTTATGACCGTATTGACAGCGATGAGCGGGTGCGCTTCGAATTATTACTGAATGATATTCTTGATGACTTTACCCAGAGTGGCTGGCAAAGCGACGAACGCTTTACCGGGTCTTTTTTGCGCACCCGATTTCAACGAGGGCAGGGGCCATTACGCATTCAGCAGGAGCTACGCCAGAGACGCGTAGCAGACGTCATCGTGCGCACGGCATTTGAAGGCTGTGAGCTGGACTGGTTTGAATTGGCCCGAGCCGGAGCGGCTAAAAAACTTGGAGTGAGTGGCGAACTTGCCAGAGTTCGCCTTGCGGATCAGAAAGAAAAGGCGCGAGTTTACCGTTTTCTGAGCTATCGCGGATTTAACACCGATCAGATTCAATACGCACTGGATGCCTGTTGTGAAGACAGCGAGGATCAGGGCGAATAATGCTCAGCGTCAATAAACCGGTGTCAGGAAAACGCGCAACCTGCTTTAAGACCGACCTTTTTCAGAATCATCGCCAAGGGGCAGAAACCGGTAAATGCTGCCTGCAGCATATTGACGCCGACAAATGCGGTAAACCACAGCCAGTACACACTGTGCAGCTGCGACAGCGCCAGACTCAATAAAATAAAGCATCCGGCAAACGCAAACACCATACGATCAACATTCATGGCAACAACCTCAAGTCTGTGGGTGTAGTACGAACTTGCCTGTCCATAATAAGCGCTTTCGGTCATTGGCAAGTCATTCAAATATTCCTTTATGGTTATATTGTTTGAGTGTCAGGTCAAGTGTTTTCTACCGGGTTTTATACCCTGGTGATGGTTTGGAGTGTGTGCGGGACTCGGACAAAGCGGAGCAACCCGCTATACTGCCGCTTTTGATGCAACCAACCTTCGGAATTACGCCCTCGTATGAAAAGCGCAGATATTCGCCAGGCATTCCTCGATTTCTTTGCCTCCAAGGGGCACGAGGTGGTGCCATCCAGTCCTTTAATTCCTGCCAATGACCCGACCTTGTTGTTTACCAACGCCGGTATGGTGCAGTTCAAGGACGTATTTCTCGGAAAAGACCAGCGCAGTTACACCAGAGCCACCTCATCGCAACGCTGTGTCCGTGCGGGTGGCAAGCATAATGATCTGGAAAACGTGGGTTATACCGCCCGTCACCACACCTTCTTTGAAATGCTGGGTAACTTCAGTTTTGGTGACTATTTCAAGGAAGACGCCATCAAGTTTGCCTGGGAGCTGCTGACGTCAAAAGAATGGTTGAACCTGCCAGTCGAGAAACTGATGGTCACCGTTTATGCCGATGACGATGAAGCCTTTGATATCTGGCACCGACAAGTCGGTATTCCGGCTGAGAAAATTGTCCGCATCGGAGACAATAAAGGCAGCCGTTTTGCGTCGGATAACTTTTGGCAGATGGGTGACACTGGGCCATGTGGCCCTTGCACCGAAATTTTCTACGATCATGGTGAGCACATCTGGGGTGGGCCTCCAGGGTCACCTGAAGAAGACGGCGACCGCTTTATCGAGATCTGGAACAACGTCTTTATGCAGTTCGACCGCCAGCCTGATGGTGAGATGGTGCCACTGCCGAAGCCATCGGTTGATACCGGTATGGGCCTTGAGCGTATCTCCGCCATCATGCAGGGGGTTCACAGTAATTACGAAATTGATCTGTTCCAGGCATTGTTGGCCGCCGCCGCGAATGCCACCGGTTGCCAGGATACCGAGAACAAGTCACTGCGTGTGATTGCCGACCATATCCGTTCTACCAGCTTCCTGATTATCGACGGAGTTTTGCCCTCTAACGAAGGCCGCGGTTACGTCCTGCGCCGCATTATTCGCCGCGCTGTGCGTCATGGTCATATGCTGGGTGCAGCGGTTGGCTTTTTCCATACGCTGGTTCCTGCGCTGGTTGAGCAAATGGGTGAGGCCTATCCAGAGTTGTCGGAGCTGTCGGAGCATGTACAAAAAGTACTGCGTCTGGAAGAAGAGCAATTTGCCAAGACACTGGACAAGGGAATGGCGATTCTTAATGCAACGATTGAAACACTCGAGAGCGATACCATTCCGGGTGAAACGGCATTCAAGTTATACGACACCTACGGCTTCCCGCTGGATTTGACCGCTGACGTTGCCCGTGAACGCGACCTCAAGGTCGACGAAGCCGGGTTTGACGTAGAAATGAACAAACAGCGCGAAAAAGCCCGTGCTGCTGGCAACTTTGGTGCTCACTATGGCGCGGGTCTGGCCATTGACGGTGAAACTGCCTTCCGTGGTTACGACGCACTGGAAAATACCGGTACGGTGAAAGCCCTGTTCAAGAACGGTGAAGCCGTAGTCGAACTGCTTGCCGGTGATGAAGCCACGCTGGTACTGGACGAAACCGCATTTTATGCCGAAAGCGGTGGTCAGGCTGGAGATACCGGCTTTCTGACCGCAAAGGGTGTGGTTTTTCAGGTAAAAGACACCACCAAAGAAGGTAAAAATCACCTGCATCAAGGTGTACTGGTGGAAGGCCGTGTGGTCGCGGGCGATATACTGACGGCAACGGTCGATGCCGAAAAACGCCAGGCAACAGCTTTGCATCACTCCGCTACACATTTGCTGCATGCTGCGTTACGTACAGTATTGGGGTCACACGTGGCGCAGAAAGGCTCGTTGGTTACCTATGACAAATTGCGCTTCGACTTTTCCCACCTCGAAGCGATCAAGCCAGAAGAGCTGCTGCAAATCGAAACTCTGGTTAACCGTCAGATCCGTGCCAATACACCGGTAACGACACGTTTGATGGATATCGACGCTGCTCGTGAAACCGGTGCCATGGCGCTGTTTGGCGAAAAGTACGATGACGAGGTGCGTGTATTGTCGATGGGCATCAATGATTTTTCTGTTGAGCTGTGTGGTGGTATTCACGCCGCGCGTACCGGCGATATCGGATTGTTGAAAATCAGCTCCGAGAGCGGTATCGCCGCAGGTATCCGTCGTATAGAAGCGGTTGTTGGCCAGGCAGCACTGGACTTTGTTGGCCAGCAGGAACAGGCGCTGAAGGGAATTGCTGCGGTATTAAAAGGCTCTACCGACAACGTTGGTGAGAAAGTTGACCAATTACTGAGTCGCAACAAGACCCTGGAAAAAGAGCTGGAGGCGTTGAAATCCAAGCTGGCCAGCAATGCCGGTTCAGATCTTGCTGGTCAGGCTAAAGACATAAAGGGCATCAAGGTTCTGGCCGCTCGTCTGGATGGTGCAGATGTCAATGCTCTGCGTACTATCATGGATCAGCTGAAAAACAAGCTGGGCAGTGCGTTGATCATGCTGGCCGCTGAAAACGACGGCAAGGTCACCCTGCTTGCCGGTGTGACCAAAGACCTGATCAAGTCTGCCAAAGCCGGGGATGCGGTCAAGGCCTGTGCGGAATATGTCGACGGTCGCGGGGGTGGCAAGCCTGAAATGGCGCAGGCGGGTGGGCAGAAGCCAGAAGGGATTGCCGATGCGCTTGCGGCGTTTGAGCGCTGGGCTGAATCGGTAGCCTGATTTTCTGGGAATCGATTACTGCAAAGAATGATAAAACGGGCTTTAATGCCCGTTTTATCATTCTGGGCTGTGTCGGGATGGCCATCGTCACTCGTTTTATATCCACTGTTTGTGTATGGGTACTTGAGTAGATCAGTCAGTCCTGAAATCAGTAACGTTTTCCATACACTCTGTATCTTTCTTGTTTATGACAATTGTTGTTTAATTGGCGCCCTTTTTAGTTTAGTCAACCCCGGTTGTTACATCATGGCGCTATACGTACAGAAATATGGAGGCACGTCGGTCGGTACAGTCGAGCGGATCGAAATGGTCGCCGACAAGGTAAAGTCCTTCCACGATGCCGGTCATCAGGTTGTGGTGGCGGTGTCTGCCATGAGTGGCGAAACCAACCGCCTGATTGGCCTGGCCAACTCTATTTCTGATAATCCATCACCTCGAGAGATGGATGTACTGGTCTCAACCGGGGAGCAGGTAACCATAGCCCTGCTCGCCATGGCGCTTGAAGAGCGCGGTGTCAGTGCACGTTCCTACACTGGCTGGCAGGTGGGTATTAAAACCGACAGCTCATTCATGAAAGCCCGGATTGAAGATATTGATACCACATCCATGCGCAACCAGCTTGATGCGGGTGGGATCGTGATTGTGGCCGGTTTTCAGGGGATTGACGACGACAACAACATTACCACGCTGGGTCGTGGCGGTTCCGACACCACCGGGGTTGCTCTGGCTGCAGCGCTGGGAGCGGATGAATGCCAGATCTACACCGATGTTGATGGCGTTTATACAACCGACCCTCGTGTCGTACCGGCAGCGCGTCGAATGGAGCAGGTGACCTTCGAGGAAATGCTCGAAATGGCCAGTCTTGGTTCAAAGGTATTGCAAATTCGATCGGTCGAATTTGCAGGTAAATACAAGGTTCCGCTGCGTGTGCTTTCCTCCTTTAAGGAAGGTAACGGCACACTGATTACAATGGAGGAGAATGGCTCCGTGGAAAATCCCGTTATTTCAGGCATTGCATTTAATCGTGACGAAGCAAAAGTAACTGTAAAGGGGGTACCTGATATTCCCGGTGTTGCTTCCCGCATACTGGTGCCGATCAGCGATGCCAATATTGAAGTCGATATGATTGTTCAAAACGTATCGGATGATGGTACAACGGATTTTACATTCACGGTTCATCGCAATGATTACAGTAAGGCGATGGCGATTCTTAAAGAAACGGCCAAAGAATTGAAAGCCCGCCATGTGATTGGTACCGATGATATCTGCAAGGTATCCATGGTGGGTGTCGGAATGCGCTCTCATGCGGGTGTTGCCAGCAAAATGTTCAAAACACTGGCCGATGAGAATATTAACATTCTTGTCATTACAACATCGGAGATCAAAATCTCGGTTGTGATTGCAGAAAAGTATTTGGAGTTGGCTGTTCGTTCGCTGCACACCGCGTTCGGACTGGATGCCGAAGAAGAAACCCAGGTTAGCACCTGAGCTTGTTCTGCTCCTGTCTGTTTAGGGAACCTTCCTTCATGGAAGGTGCCCTAATAACCAAACGTTCTCAACATCCCAGGTTTTTTCTGATCATAATGGAATATATGGTCAATACTGTTAGATGAAGAGAATGGGCTCAGCGCCACAGCACCCTAGACCAATAAACAGGATTTTCAGGAGTAACCCTATGCTTATTTTGACCCGTCGCGTAGGCGAGACGTTAATGGTAGGTGACGAAGTGACCGTCACTGTCCTTGGAGTAAAAGGAAACCAGGTACGTATTGGTGTGAATGCACCCAAAGAAGTCGCAGTTCATCGCGAAGAGATTTATCAGCGCATTCAGCGTGAAAAAGATGGTGATGAATCGGCCGGTAACTACTAAGGCCTCAATTTAATAGCATTTTTTTCTTTAAGTTTCTAAATAACGTGGTATCATGCGCGCCGTGATCTGGAGAGATGGCCGAGTGGCTGAAGGCGCACCCCTGCTAAGGGTGTATAGGTTTATACCCTATCGAGGGTTCGAATCCCTCTCTCTCCGCCACGTTTTCTGCTTCTGCAGAGCGTTTATATACAGTTGACTATTAAAGTTTCCTTAATATAATACGCGCCCCACGATGTGCGCTCGTAGCTCAGCTGGATAGAGTACCTGGCTACGAACCAGGCGGTCGGAGGTTCGAATCCTCCCGAGCGCACCATTCTACTGAATGAATCCAATCGTGTTTTGCTTTTCTGATGTGCGCTCGTAGCTCAGCTGGATAGAGTACCTGGCTACGAACCAGGTGGTCGGAGGTTCGAATCCTCCCGAGCGCACCATTTCAGAAATGTCTTTTCGAAGCATTCGCTTCGGCAATTAAAAAATTCTGTAAGTATTACCGTCCAAGCGCCGGAGATTCGTGCCTCATCCGGTTCGATTCGAGCGCAGCGAGAAAACGTCGGAGCTTGCGACGACGGCCTGCAAGGCATTCGTCATCCTCCCGAGCGCACCATTTCAGCAATGTCTTTTCGACGCATTCGCTTCAAAATATTTCCCAATATCCGAATTTTTTATTTTCAATGCCTGAGTCAACCCAGTCTTGCTGTTGTTGCACCCATTCCAGCAATTGCTCAAAACTGTCTGGAGAAAAGCAGGCGATGCCGTGTTGCTTCAGCAGGGTAGCTGTGATGCCGCTATAGGCGGTCAGTTGTTTGCTGAAACTACCGTCATAGGTGCTGTCTGGCCCACAGGACGGCGACCGTGCTGCCAGCAGTGCCGCTTTGGCGTTGTGGGTCTGGGCGTATATCAGTGTGTGCCTGGCACCGGCGAGGAAAAATTCGGTAACATCGTCACCGGTTTGTGTCAGTACCCGACGCTGGCCTGCCAATACCTCGGCACCATTGCCGCCGGCGATTTCAGCCGCAGGTCTGGGTACTGGCAAACCGCCAGCGACTTCCGGGCATACCGGGATCAGCCAGCCTTGCTGATGCCATTGCTCAAGAACAGTCTGCTGGTGCGCCAGCTTTGCAGCGTTATCGGCACCGTCATAGCGGACGCGTTGACCCAGCAGGCAGGCCGATACCAGAATTTTCATGGGATTGCTCGTTTTGCCACCACGTGAATATAGCGGCCCAGCAAGCGGTAGGGGTCTTGCAGGCCAAACTCCAGGTCTGCTTGGTTAACCGAAGGTTGACCAATACGTTCACGAATTTTCTGATGCATATGATCATGAATGCAGCGAATACCGCGCCAGCGTAATATTTCAAAGCCGTTTGCTCTCAGCTCATCCATAATTTTTATGGGGTCGAGAGGGTGTTGAGGAGCATTACCTTCCCGGCGCAGACGATCGTTAGAACCTTCTGGCGCATGGGTTCGGCCATTCATCAGTTGGCGCCATTGATGGCCGTGGAGGTTGTAGAACATCAGTGACAACCAGCCGTCTTCCTTAACAAAATGGCAAATCGTTTCCAGGGCGTCGTAAGGCTGCTCCAGCCACTCAAGCACTGCATGGTTCACTACCACATCAAACTGGCCGGGAAATACAGCGGCAGCGGTTTGCAGGGGGCAGCAGGCACTTTTGAGTGGCAGGTTTGCTGTGGCAAAGCTGTGCTGCGCTAAGGACAGCATGGCTGCTGAAATATCGCAAAGATGAATGTTGGCACCTTGCCGGGCCAGTTCCAGCGCAAATTGCCCTTGTCCGCCGCCAAGATCCAGAACCTCGCATTGCTGCAGGGGAATATCCAGATCGGCAAAATCCTGTCGCAGGGCGGCCAGACGCAGCTGGCCTTTGGGAGTATCGTAAATCGTCTTGCTAAATCGGGCGGCGATATCGTCGAAATTACGGTCGGGAATCTGGTTGCCGCTATCAATCGGGCGTTGTGTGCTCATTACTGTATCGTATGCCATGGTTTGGGCGAGTCTAGCGCTATGTCGCAAAGGATGACATCTCTGCAGTGGCAATTGATATGGGTTGGTGACGGTTACAAATCGGTGTTGGCGGGGTTCGGTGTGATTGTTAAGTGGGGAGACCGGGTTTTTTCGACGTGAGCCGCTTCGCCTTCTACACTGAATGGGTCAAATTCAGGATTGCGATTGTATGAATGATTCAGCAGCGGAACAAACGGGTGCTGCTGCCCTTGTGGCGGCGGTAGAAAATCCCTGGCAATGCCAGTCATCAGGTATTTGCCGGTTTCAAACCGAGCTGGTTACTCTGCGTCAGCAAGCCGTGACAGACCCTCTGACGGGTTTGTACAACCTCCGTTATTTGTTGAAAGCGTTGGCAACAGAAATTGAGCGTACGGAACGTACCGGTTTGTCGACATCATTGATGATGCTGGATCTGGATTTCTTCAAACGGGTTAATGACTGCTGGGGTCATGAGGTGGGTAACCGAGTGCTGCAAAGTACCTCTCATGTGATTTTGGAGACAACGCGCCGACTGGATATTTCGTGCCGGTATGGCGGCGAGGAGTTTGCCATTGTATTACCGGGGTCATCGCTTTTGGCGGCGCGCGCGGTGGCAGAAAGATTACGGGTAAATATTGCGGCGCAGGCACTGAATATCGATGGCCAGTACCTGACAGTGAGTGCCAGCATTGGAGTCACGGCGATGGCGGCAGGCGCATTACAGACTCCCGGAAAGTTGATTGAAAAAGCCGATATCCAGCTTTACCGGGCCAAACAAGCCGGCCGTAACCGGGTCTGCTATGAGGTGGATACGGCGGTAACCAGTCATGTCACTCAAGACGAAAAAGACTTAATGAGATCGTTGTTTGACGGTGGTTAGCGCTTTGCCTTTACCTGTTTTGCCAGCCAGCGATCAAGGCTGTTGGCAAATGATTGCTTGTCGCGCTGATCAAAAGCGGCTGGTCCGCCGCTTTGGATGCCACTTGAACGCAGGGTTTCCATAAAGTCCCGCATATTCAGACGTTGGCGAATGGTTTCCCGGTTGTATGGCTCGCCGCGTGGATTGATAGCATCGACGCCGAGATCAAGAATTTCGGCGGCAAGGGGGATATCCTGGGTGATCAGCAGGTCACCGGGGCGGGCGCTTTGGACAATTGAGTTATCCGCAACATCAAACCCCGCCGCCACGATACGACTGTGAATCCATTCGGACTTGGGCAGTGGCAAGGCATGGTTGGCGACAAACCAGATATGGACTTGCGTCCGTACGGCGGCTTTGCACAGAATCTCGCGAATGGCTTTAGGTGCTGCGTCAGCGTCAACCCAGATACAGGCCGGTTGTTCATTGGTGTTCAATAGATAAGTATCCAGTCTCTACAGTAAAATCTGGCAAGCGTTTCTTGTGCTCGCGTGCCTGTCCATTAAATATCGTCCACTGTTTGCGCCAGTGACAGGTTCAGCCACAATAGCTGAGACTTGTTTTCCTGGGTTGCCAACGCCCGTGTCAGAAAATTGTTACCCGGATTCATCAGACTGAAGCCAAACCGGCTTTGAAAAGCAATCGGGTAATCGCGATTGCCTGCCGTTCCCTGAGCACTGGCGATCGGAAATTGGCTGATGGATCCAGCCAAGGCCTTATAAACGCAAGTACTCGCACCCGGTGAGCGTGCCAGGTCAATCAGCCAGCCATTCCAATCCTGATTACTGTGAACGCCAAAGGCAACACAATGATCAACCCCCTGTTGGGCATCAGGACATACTCCCCAGGCAATATCCAGCTCGTCCAGTCGCGATTCCCACAAGCGATTGCTGGCAGATAACACGACAAACAAGGGGAGTTCGCTGTCCATGGCAGGACGCAGCGCTGCTTCAAATTCAGGTAGCGGCATCAAGCTGGCAGAGAAATCGTCGAGACAACCCGCCTTGTTGGCCACCAATACGATGCCAGGTGCAGACATACAGTGACGTCCCTGATTCAAGTGGCTAAACCCTACTACAGAGAGGGTAAGCGGTAAATGTATAACCACCTCTGCCTGGTTTGTAGCTTTTCTCAGCGAGTAAATCGGCTGGGAGGTCTGAGGTGGCAATCAGGTATGTGACATGAATGGGATAAGTAGATGGGGGAGCTGTCCGTCATCAGGAGGGTGTTAATGAGTGAGAGCAAGCGCTGGAATCCATGAGGCTGTCTGGAGCGCTTGGTAATCTTTGCTGTTCTGAAGAGTGATTATTTGTATTCGGTAGAAGCCGGGAGAGCTGGCCCCATGACTGGATTTGACACCAGCAGAACATCTGCAACAGGGCTGCTGCTTGTTGTGATTCAAATATAACTGACTGATTTTAATAATATAGTGGTGGGCCTTCCCAGACTTGAACTGGGGACCTGCCGATTATGAGTCGGATGCTCTAACCAACTGAGCTAAAGGCCCTTCTGCTTCTGGCTGAACGGCCAGAATGATTACTGCGAAAACAGGGCGCTGATTATAGAGGCGTGCCGCTGACTATGCAAAGACCCACTATAAAAAAACCGGCGCGTGGCCGGTTTTTCTGGGTGACGATTGTCGTTATAGGACTATTCGTCGATAAAGCTGCGCAGATGATCAGAGCGGCTGGGGTGGCGCAGTTTGCGCAGTGCCTTGGCTTCGATTTGTCGAATACGCTCGCGGGTGACATCGAACTGTTTGCCGACTTCTTCCAGAGTGTGGTCGGTGTTCATGTCGATACCGAAGCGCATTCGCAGTACCTTGGCTTCACGAGCCGTCAGGCCGGACAGAACGGAGCGGGTTGCTTCGGTCAGGCCGTCGTTGGTGGCTGTGTCCATCGGTGATTCGGAGTGCGCATCCTCGATAAAATCTCCCAGGTGCGAATCTTCATCGTCGCCAATCGGCGTTTCCATGGAGATGGGCTCTTTGGCGATTTTCAGTACCTTGCGGATCTTGTCTTCCGGCATTTCCATGCGTTCAGCCAATTCTTCCGGCGTTGGTTCCCGTCCCATTTCCTGCAGCATCTGGCGGCTGATACGGTTCAGCTTGTTGATGGTTTCAATCATGTGCACCGGAATACGGATGGTGCGTGCCTGGTCGGCGATCGAACGGGTAATGGCCTGACGAATCCACCAGGTTGCATAGGTAGAAAACTTGTAACCACGACGGTATTCGAACTTGTCGACGGCTTTCATCAGGCCGATGTTGCCTTCCTGGATCAGATCAAGGAATTGCAGGCCACGGTTGGTGTATTTCTTGGCAATCGAGATAACCAGACGCAGGTTAGCTTCGACCATTTCTTTTTTGGCGCGACGGGCACGAGCTTCACCGATGGAGACACGACGGTTGACTTCCTTGATTTCAGGAATGCTCAGACCAACTCGGGATTCGACGGCATGTATTTTACGCTGGGCGCGGAAAATATCGAGTTTGTAGGTGTCGAGTTTTTTCGAGTAGGGCTTGTTGGAGGCGATCAGGCCTTCAATCCAGTCATTGTCGACTTCGTTGCCCTGGAAGAACTTGATGAAGTCCTTGCGATCCATACCGCACTTGCGCGTCATCATCATCATGATTTGACGTTCCTGGGTACGGATGGCGTTTAGTGCTTCGCGGGCATTGGTCACCAGGTTTTCGAAGTGTTTGGGCGACAGCTTGATCGGTGCAAACACGGAAGCCAACGCTAACAGTGCCGCTTCGGATTCCTTGCTGGCGCGACCATGTTTTTCAATCGAGGCGAGCACGGCTTCGTGGGCGTCGTAGATTTCTTCAAAGCGACGGTTGACCTCGGTCAGGTCGATACCGGATTCCGCTTCGGAATCGTCGTCATCGTCTGTTGTCGCTGCGTCGTCTGTTTCTTCAACAACGGCATCAGGGCCGCTTTGCGGGCCTGGTTCCGGGTCTTCATCGGATGGGTCGATAAAGCCATTAAAGATATCGCCAATGCGGTTCGGATCCTGATCGGCATCTGCAAATGCCTTGAGGATGGTCTGCACTGCACCTGGGTAGTAAGACAGCGCCGACATCACTTCACGGATGCCTTCTTCGATACGCTTGGCGATCACAATCTCGCCTTCGCGGGTCAGCAGCTCAACGGTGCCCATTTCACGCATATACATACGGACAGGGTCTGTGGTGCGGCCAACGTCGCTTTCGACCGATGCCAGTGCTGCCGCAGCTTCTTCGGCAGCGGCATCATCGGCGGCATCGTTCATGAACAGGGTTTCACCATCGGGAGCCACTTCCGATACCGGAATACCGATGTCGTTAATCATACGGATGATGTCTTCAACCTGATCAGGGTTGGCAATGTCATCTGGCAGATGGTCGTTCACCTGAGCATAGGTGAGGTAGCCTTGCTCTTTACCTTTGGCAATGAGTTCTTTCAATCGGGACTGTTGGGTATTCGCTGACATAGGGGCCCTGTGATCCGTTGGTATCAGGCGTGGCAAGAAAAGCGCCGAAGTATATCTTTTTGACCGGTTTTAGGCCAGAGCCAACGGGATGGGTTCCATCCGGGCTGTGAATAAAATATACAACAATGACTCGGTTGGTTGAGTCGGGGCATTTCTGGAACGGCTTATCCATATGGGGATGAATGGTTGTTTTTTCAAGCAGCATAGACCTGGTCTAGCGCTGATGTGGATTATTCAGGTAAATCTCACCACGCCCGGCTGTGAGTTCGCGGCGTTGGCGTTGGTAGGTTTTGAGCTGTTGTATCTCGTCGGAACTCATTTGTCGGCGGCTCTCTTTGCTGTGGTAGCGGGCCAGGAGTGACTGGTATTCACTCTCTGTCTGGCGGGTTGAGAGGCGTTTGATGGCATTGCTGACTTCGGCGATAACGGGTTTGACTGGCGTTTCATTGTGGTTGGCAATACGCGTCAGTTCGGCATGGAAGGGCGTACCAATCCACTGGATCAGCAAGCCTATGCTGCTGGATTGTGGTGACTGGTGCAGCTTCTTTACGACTTCCAATAAAAGTCGCTCCCGGTCGGTGAAGGGTTCAAATTCGACAGTATCAAGCTGACTGGCGAGAACCGGGTTGCGTACCAGAGCAGATAGGGCGCGCTCGACTACGGGTATCAGACGCTGGCTATTTTTGTTGTCACTGTTGCCGCTGCGGTTGTCGAGGTTGTCACTGTCGAGTTCGGTCAGCCAGCTGGGGGTGTTGTCTGGCGCATAATAGTCAGCTTCAGGGAGCGGTTCAGTGGCTGGCTGCTGGGGATGGATCTGGTTGGCACCGCTTGTATCGGCGGCGTTGATTTTGTCCATTGCCCGGCTGTGAACACCCAGTTGTTTTTCCAGTTCCGCAATCATCAGATCGCGCAGTGTGCCGCGCGGGATTTTGCTGATCAGCGGGGCCGCCAGCTGATCCAGTCGTGCCTTGCCATCGAGGCTGTCGAAATCGACCTGTTGCTTGAGGTAATCAAACAGGAATTCCGGCAGGTGCCGGGATTGATTCAGGCGTTTTTCAAAGGCTTCCTTGCCTTCCTTGCGTACCAGGGTGTCTGGATCTTCGCCATCAGGTAAAAACAGGAAGCGTGCTTGCAGACCATCTTCGAGGATGGGTAGTACGGTTTCCATGGCTCTGGCAGCTGCGGTTCGACCGGCCTGATCGCCATCGAAGCAAAAAATCAGTTCAGGTACCAGTTTGAACAAGCGGCGCAGATGGTGTTCGCTGGTGGCTGTGCCCAGGGTCGCAACCGCATAGTGAATACCGTATTCGGCCAGTGCCACTACATCCATATAGCCTTCTACGATCATGATGCGGTTCAGCTTCTGGCGAATCTTGCGCGCTTCATACAGGCCGTAAAGTTCCTTGTTTTTCTGGAATACCGGAGTTTCCGGTGAGTTCAGGTATTTGGGTTTGTCGTCGCCCAGTACCCGACCACCAAAGGCAATGATCCGGCCACGAATATCCCGTATCGGAAACATGATGCGATCGCGAAAGCGGTCATAGTGACGGCCATCGTCTTTTTCGATCAGCATGCCAGAGGTAACCAGTTGTTTGACATCAGCAGGTGTGGTACCGAGGCTGCCGATCAGGTTGTCCCAGCCGGGTGGTGCGTAGCCGATGGCAAAAAATTTTGCCGCCTTGCCCGACAGCCCCCGGCCTTTAAGGTAGTCGACCGCCCGCTGGCGTTGGTCATGCTGGCGCAGTTGGCGGGTAAAAAAATCGGCGGCAAGGGACAGTTGTCGATAGAGTGGTTGCTGCTCTTGCTGCTGACGTTCCATATCCTGGCTTTGCTGGTCGCGAGGGACATCCAGTCCGACACTGCTGGCCAGTTTTTCAACGGCATCAGGAAAGCTCAGGCCGTCAAATTCCATCACGAACTTTAATGCCGTACCGGATGCGCCGCAGCCAAAGCAATAGTAGAACTGCTTTTCACGGCTGACGGTGAAGGATGGCGTGTTTTCGTTGTGAAACGGGCAGCAAGCAGAGTAGTTTTTCCCTGCCTTCTTGAGTTTGACGCGGCTGTCCACCACATCGACAACGTCGGTGCGTGAGAGCAGTTCATCAATAAATGCCTGTGGAATTCGGCCCGCCATCGATTTTTCAGCCCGTAGATAACTACACCTGCGGTATAGAGTAAATGAAGGTAGCAGAAAATAAAAAACGCCACTGTGAAAAAGTGGCGTTTTGACTCTGGCGTTGGTGTCTGTCCAGCCGCTTAACCGAGTTGGGATTTCACCATTCGGCTGACTTGCGCCATATCTGCGCGGCCTTGCACCTGTGGTTTGAGGATGCCCATAACGTTACCCATGTCCTGCACAGAGGCAGCACCGGATTGTGCAATGGCATCAGCAACGAGCTGGCTCAGCTCATCTTCGCTCAGAGCCGTTGGCAGAAATTCGCTGAGCACGTCAATTTCGAATTGCTCAACTGCTGCCAACTCATCGCGACCTGCTGCCGTATATTGGGCAAGAGAGTCACGACGTTGTTTGGTCATTTTGTCGAGAATAACCAGAACACGGGCGTCATCAACATCAATACGCTCGTCCACCTCGACCCGTTTGAACTCGGCGGTCAGCATGCGTAACGCACCCAGACGATCTTTTTGCTTGGCGCGCATGGCATCTTTTACTGCCGCTTTTACCTGTTCAACCAGAGTACTCATGGTGGCTCCTATGGTTATTCAGAACAAAATCAGTAGAGACGAACCAGCTTACGTGATTCGCGCTGTACTTTCTTCAAATGACGCTTGACTGCTGCAGCTGCCTGGCGCTTGCGGATCCAGGTTGGCTTTTCGTAGTGTTCGCGACGACGTACTTCAGACAGTACACCGGCCTTTTCACAGGCACGCTTGAAGCGACGCAGTGCTACGTCGAATGGCTCGTTTTCTTTAACTTTTACAGCTGGCATCCAATCACCTACGTTTTAGCTGAATTCTTTGGTCGAGGCCGATGATTCAGGATATTCCTGCATGGACCCCAGTTAGAGGGCGGGCATTCTAATGTTTTTTACAGTGG
The DNA here is from genome assembly GCF_041222825.1 of Candidatus Thalassolituus haligoni. NCBI lineage: Bacteria > Pseudomonadati > Pseudomonadota > Gammaproteobacteria > Oceanospirillales > Oceanospirillaceae > Thalassolituus > Candidatus Thalassolituus haligoni. The sequence continues at coordinate 3,388,935 of NZ_CP139482.1, read as the reverse complement.
AATGCAAAGCCTTGACGGTCTGTTTGGTTGGCTTTCGATCGACTGGGCCGTATTATGGGCGGCTTGTTGGCCGCTGCAAGGTGTTCTTGAGGCTGGTCGATCAAAATCAGGAGCAGGTAAATGAATGTGTTGAAGGGTTTGGCGTGATTGTATTGGGTCTGGAGACGTCTTGCGATGAAACCGGTATCGCCGTCTATGATACCCGGCACGGGTTGATGGCGCATCGACTGTATTCCCAGATAGCAGTACATGCCGAATATGGTGGTGTGGTGCCGGAACTGGCGTCGCGTGACCATGTCCGCAAGACCATGCCGCTGATTCACGAAGCACTGGCAGAAGCTGGCATCACGGTGAGCGATCTCGACGGCATTGCTTATACCTCCGGGCCAGGTCTGGTTGGTGCTCTGCTGGTCGGTGCCTGTTTTGGGCGCAGTCTGGCCTGGGCCTTGGGTAAACCTGCGATTGGTGTACATCATATGGAAGGCCATTTGTTGGCTCCAATGCTGGAAGACAACCCGCCGCCGTTTCCATTTGTTGCTCTGCTGGTGTCGGGTGGTCATACCCAGCTGGTACAGGTCGATGGCATTGGTCGGTATACCTTGTTGGGTGAATCACTCGATGATGCTGCTGGTGAAGCCTTTGACAAGGCCGCAAAAATGATGGGTTTGTCATACCCTGGCGGCCCGGCACTGAGCAAACTGGCAACAACCGGAGACGACAAGCGATTTGCGTTTCCGCGACCGATGACAGACCGTCCGGGGCTGGATTTCAGCTTTAGCGGTCTGAAAACCTTTACTCGTACCAAAATTCTGGCATTGGCGGTGGATGGCGTGCTGGCCGATACCGACAAGGCCGATATTGCTGCCGGGTTTCAGGCGGCAGTGGTGGATACCTTGTCGCTGAAGTGCAAGCGAGCGATGCAACAAACCGGTATCAAACGCCTGATTATAGCCGGTGGTGTTGGGGCGAATGTACGTTTGCGTGAACAGCTGCGAGTGACTGCGGAAGCGATGGGCGGGGCGGTGTATTATCCCCGGCCAGAATTTTGCACCGATAACGGTGCCATGATTGCTTACGCCGGAGCACAGCGGTTGGCCGCTGGTCAATGTTCGGATCTGGCAGTGGCGGTGGTGCCGCGCTGGCCATTGGTGGATTTGCCTGCGGTCGCACATTCCGTTGGTGCGGAGGCGGTGGATGGATAAGGTCTTTATTGATGGTCTCAAGGTGGATGCGGTCATTGGTGTGTATGAATGGGAAAAACAGGTGCGCCAACCGCTGGTGTTTGATCTGGAGATGGCCTGGGATATTCGCCAGGCGGCCGCAACCGATGATCTGACTTTCGCGTTGAACTATCAGGCGGTGACGGAATACATTGAGCGTTTTGTGCAGCAGCAGCATTTTCAGTTGCTGGAATCGCTGCTGGAACGCTTGTCTGCTGGGCTATTGCAGGAATTCGGTATGCCCTGGTTGTCTATTCGGGTGGAAAAACCGGCCGTTGTTCCGCAAGCGCGGGCGGTGGGGCTTAAAATCGAACGTGGGGTATTCTAGTTGGCCATTGTCTATTTGGGGGTTGGCTCCAATCAGCAAGCCGAGCGTAATATCACCGATGGCCTTCGAGTCTTGAGCGCCAAGCTGCAGCTGGAGAAAATTTCTCCCTGGTATCGTTCTCCGGCGATGGGATTCGATGGTCCGGCGTTTATCAACCTGGTGGTCAAGGTCTCGACCGATTTATCCTTGCCGCAGTTGGGCCGCGTACTGAAACAGCTGGAGCTGGATTTTGGCCGGGCACCGGATGCGGTGAAGTTTTCATCGCGCACGCTGGATGTCGATGTGTTGCTGTATGACGATCTGGTCGGTCAGTACGAAGGACATTCCCTGCCACGGGGGGATATCCGGCGTTGTGCGTTTGTGTTGCGGCCATTGCTGGATATTGAACCTGAACTGAGTTGCCCATCGAGTCTCCAGCGCTTTGACAGTTTCTGGCCAGCCCTGGCCTCACAGCCACTTGAGCAGATAGTCCCTCCCGCTGATTTTCAAGTGGCGTATTGCAAACAGCAACCTGCTTGAATCTCCGGTCAGCAGACCTGAGCTGCTTTCCAGCTTCCCAGGCAGGCCTTTCTGGCCTCTGCCAATGCCGGACGAATCTCGGCGCCGGTTATGCCATTGACCATTACGTCTTTCGCCGTGATGGTCAGGGCTTGTTGGAGCGCTTGCTGCAGGTATTCCACTTGCGGGTAGTCACATTGTTCAAACCCGGTTCTGCCTCTGGAATCCGCTTTGGCGACCAGCAGGAGCTGTTCAAACCGTTCCGGCCTGCGCCACACGTCCACGCCATCCAATAACTTCAATAAGGTTTCCGGCCGCAGCTCCTGTGCCCGATGTACATGGGTGTGCCACTGGCTGGCCAGTACCGACAGTTCGGCAGCGTCTTTGGGTGCTTTCAGGCGCTTGGCGAGTTGTTTGGCAGGCTGGACACCCCGTGCTTCATGAGCGATATGGCGGGGCCATTCTTCCGGCGGCGTGAGTGCCTTGCCGAGATCGTGAGTCAGTGCTGCCCAGCGGACTGCTACCTGGTCAGACAGCGGGACGCTGGCGCTTAACGACATCAGGGCATGTACGCCGCAGTCGATTTCTGGATGGTGTTGTGGCGGCTGAGGAACACCGAACAGGGCGTCAATTTCTGCGAACCAGACTTTCAGCGCGCCGCAGTCGCGCAGTACCTGGAAGTAGGTGGCAGGCTGCTTTTCCTGCAGGGCACGCTGGGTTTCTTGCCAGACCCGTTCTGGTACCAGGTGATCAAGCTCTCCGGCATTCACCATATCGCGCATCAATGTTTGTGTTTCGTCCGCCACCGTGAAACCAAGCGGGGCCAGACGAGCAGCAAAGCGGGCTACGCGTAATACCCGCAGCGGGTCTTCCATAAAGGCCGGTGATACGTGGCGCAGCAGGCGGTTGTACAGATCCTGTTGACCACCGTAGGGATCGACCAGACTGCCGTCATCCCGTTGCGCCATGGCGTTGATGGTGAGGTCACGGCGTAGCAGGTCTTGTTCCAGCGTAATGTCGGGGCTGAAGCGGCACTCGAAGCCTTGATAGCCTTTGCCAGACTTGCGTTCGGTACGCGCCAGGGCGTATTCCTCGTGAGTTTGAGGGTGCAGGAAGACCGGGAAGTCTGCGCCAACCTGTTCGTAGCCGAGATCAACTAACTGCTGTGGTGTTGCGCCTGTCACGACCCAGTCCCGATCCTTGACCGGAATACCCAACAGTGCGTCGCGGACGGCACCGCCGACCAGATAAGATTGCATGGTGATTGTTATCCTGAAAGCGTGCGGAAGCCTGATTTGCCAGATCGGAAGCATAAAAAACGCCAGCGGGCTTGTCACCCGCTGGCGTTTTAATCGTGCACCTGAGGTTTCCTGCTGGAAACGCCAGGGCGTGTATCAGAAGTAAAAACCGGTTTCCAGTGCGACACCGGCTTCTTTTTCGACATCGTTAGGGTTAGCCATGGCGGCGATGTCGATATGTAATCCAAATGGCGAGAAGCCGAAACCGATTGAGGCGACTTCAGCATCAGATACACTCAGATTGGTGCGGTAACCGGCACGTAGCTGCAGGGTATCAAAGACATCAAATTCTGCACCAATGGCGGCGTATTGGGTCGGGTTTTCCCAGGCAATCGGGTCGTTTTCCGTGAGGTCAACGTCGATGGCGACGGTTGTCCAGTCGCCATTAAAGGCCAGACCCGCGCGGTATTGCGGCTTCAGTGAAATTTCCGGGCCGTCCTGATAGGTGGTCACAACCGCACCACGAACTTCGGCGGGTTTGGTTTCGTAGGTTTTGCTGATCAGGTTTTTACCGACCAGACCAAATACCCATTTGTTGGTGGAGCCAAAGCGGAACGAAGCGCCAAGGTCGACGTTAAACTGGTTAAAGGTTTCGGAGGAATCTTCGAGATCCTGCTCATCAATATCACCATCGTAGTCGGCTTCAGTGACGTAGTGGAGAGTGATGACGCGTTGCAATTTTGGCGTAATACCAATGGCGATTTTTTTCTCCCAGAAGCTGAATTCACGGGAAAAGGAAACACCGAGATCAGAGACCGCAACACCAACCAGCTCCAGACGGGAGTTCAAGTCGGCGTCTTCAGCTTCAGAGCTCAGTTGCCCATCTTCGATAATGCTGATGTCACCCGATGCGGTAGTGATGGTGTCCGACGTATAGTTGCTGGTGGACTGAGCCTGATCGGTAATGGCTGTTAACTGGGCTTCGGTCACATCACCGTTTTCTGCGCCATCCAGCAAGGTATCAAAGTCGGTCGTCAGCGTTTGGGCATCGCTGGCGTAACCGTTGGCGGCATCAGCGTACCCATTGATCAGGTTGTTATCTTCCGGACTGAAGTAGGCCCGGCCAGAAAAGGTAACGTTACCAGAAAGACTGATGGCGGCGGCAAAGCGTTTGCCCGGAAAGGCGATTGCCGCTGAAGCACCCAGGCGACCGCTGAGCGGGTTGCCTGAAACCGAGTTCAGGTCGCTGGTCAGTTGATCCGTCAGGTTGTCGACGTCGTTGATATCCGCAGTCACTGTGGTCAGGGCGGTTTGCAAATCGGCATTTTTGGCGCGCAGATTGGCGATGGTGGCATCGACATTGTTAACGTCCGTAGCCGACAGGCCGTTCAGAGCGTCATATAAAGCCTGGGAAGCCTGATCCAGCGCTTCGATGTGCTTGTCGAAGTTGTCGCTTTCCGCGTTATCAAACAGGGCTTCAAATTCCGGTATCAAATCATCGTTCATATCGACAAAGGTGTCGTACATTTCCGCTTCATCGGCTACTGAAATACCAAACTGTGGAATCAGAATGGCAAAATCATCATCGTGTTCTGCCTGCGACAGCAGCGACGGGTTGTAGGATGGCGCATGGGCGCGCTGGGCGCTGGCAACACCGGTGTTACCCATCGCCAGGCCGCGGGCATCCATCGGCAAAAAAGGAGTCGCCTGGACACTGGCGGCCCCCAGTGTGGCAATCGTTACGGCAAGCAGTGAACGTTTTGTCATAGTCCTGATCCTGAATCCATGTTGTTGATCTGATTGGTCGTATTGGCACCATTCCCTGGACAGGTCTGCACTGCCTTTGCGCTCAAGGCGACCGGTGGTTGCACCAGGTGCATTGCAGGGGTGTGGCCATCGCGTGGGGCTGGTGTTTCTGGGCTAGCAACAAAGTTCCATAATCTTAGCTATTTTTTTTTTGTCTTGCACGGTCATTGCTTAAAGAATAATCACCGCAGGCTGCGGTTGTCTTGAATTGCGGGCAAGCTGCCCGCGCTCCGGGTTAGTGATAGTGATAGTGATAGTGAGATTAAAATGACCTATCAGTCAGCGTAGTGAACGTCGCTGGTGATTGAGCAGTAATCTTCGATGGCGGTTTTGTAACGGAGATAGGTGTCATGCTCGTTATTTAACGTCAGTAACCCTGATGCTGCTATATCGCTGCAGTGGGTGTTGGTAGAAACCAGTTCTGCGAGTGCAGTCACTGCGGCAGCGGCCTGAATCTGGCTGGTTCCGGTGTCGAGTATGTCGCCCATGGTGACGGTCAGGCTGTCTTGTTGGGTCACGCCGTCGTTATCTTTCCAGCGAATCTGCAGGGTAATTTCATCGCTGCTGGCAAATTCTGTATCGGCGGAGAAGGCTTCAAAGAAAAACTGTTCGCTGTTGTAGGAGTAGTTGATGGTCTGGATGGCGTCGGCGTCGGTGGAAGATTCTTCAGCTGCCGATACCCTGTGCTCCCAGTTTTGTGGGTAGTCGAGCATAAACAGCACGTCTCGTACGGCGACATCGACAAAGCGCATAAAACCGTCGCCAAACAGGCGGCTGGCGTCTGCCGGTGTCACCATGGCGGAGTAGGTGCCTTTACCGGCGTCGGTCAGTTCATCCAGAAAATCGGAGTCGAAGTCCGCGCCAATCCCAATGCCGGAAAAATAGATGCCTTCCTGATCATTGAGGGTCAGGTTGTTAGCAATGACATCGACATTGGTTTCACCGGTATTGGCGTAGGCGTCGGTCAGCATGATGACGCGGTTGTCCTTGCTGGCATCGAAGGTTCGTAAGGCAACGCGGTAGGCTTGTTGAATACCGGCATCCAGATTGGTGCTGCCATTGGCCACCAGTTGGTCGAAGTAGTTGGCGAGTGCTGCGGTATTGACAGTATCTGAGCCTGAGTCCAGGTCGTAGTGCCAGCCTTCGAGCAGGGTGCTGGCAGCGGTATTGAATTCGACCAGATTCACGACATCGCCGGCCTTGAGGCTGAAACGCAGTTTATCGAGGCCGTATTTCACCAGCTCGATACGGGTATCGAGGCCATCAATGGTTTCATATGTACCGTTGTAGAAAGGGCTGTCCATGGAGCCGGAGGTGTCGACCAGGAGGGTTAACACCAGATTGTCACGCGCGTCTTTGGTCAGGCTTGGGCCTTGTATATCAATACCGAGGGCGGTGAAATACGCGTGCTCCGAGTTGACCATCAACTCGCTGGCAGTGGTGTTGTAGGCACCGATAGAGACCTCAAATGGTCCCACCGTCTGGCTGTTGAAGGCACCAAAGGTTTCTGCATTGAGGTATTCGTAAGCCCGACCCCAGTTGGCCAGCGGTGTCTGGCCCTGGTCGAGGTAAAAGAGCGTCAGATCACGGGAAGCGGTGCTGGCGGAGTCGTCATAAGAAAAATAGAAGTAACTCAGATCCGTGGTGTCGATTTCGGAGGTTGGTTCATCGGGCAAAGAGGTTTCTGCCAAACTGTCTTCGGTAGCGCTGCCAATTTGCGGGGACGAGGTTAATGAACTGTCACTCTGTTCGTCGCTACCGCAAGCGGCCAGTAGCAGGCTTGTTAATAACAATGCTCTCCAGTGGTGTACTGGAGTCTGGTGGCGAGCTCGGGTCTGGTGGTTATGGATCATGGCGAAAGTCCTTTTGTGGTAAAGAGCCGTAAAAGAGTCTTGTTAGAAAGAGGACGGCAGACTCCGTCAGCAACCTGGGTCTGCCGTTGATGTGCTTGCGGTCGCTGGTTTAGTCTGGCGGCTTATTGTGCAGTCCAATCCGTGACTGAGCCGGAGGTTACCTCGCCGTTGTTAACCAGATGCAGGCCATCGGCTTGTAATGGCACTCGGGTGTATTGATAGCTGTACCAGTAGTTGGCGTAGCTTTCGTCGTTGGGTTCGAGGTAGTTGGTGTTGAGTATTTCGGTGAGGGTTTGGGTGCTGGTGTTGATGTCGGCGATATAGATCTTGTCGCCTAGCCATTGATAGCCGTTGTTTTCGTCGTAATGAGACCAGGTAAACGCCAAGCGCACCCCACTGTCGGTCGCCAGAAAGCTGGCGGCGTGGTGATCCTGGAGAATGTCGGCGCTGGAGCCGCGCCCACCCAGTCGGGTGCTACTGATCGCCGTCGGGTTGGCAGCATCCGAGGTATTAAACAAGGTGAGTTTCAGGCCTGCTGTGCGACCGCTGCTGTCGGCGTCCTGGCCAATGCCCAGTAGCAGTGAGTCGGACAGCGGATGCAGGTAGGCCGAGAACCCGGTGATCTCCAGTTCGCCTTCCACGAAGGGATCACTGGCATCACTGAGATTCAGCACGTACAGCGGGTCGGTTTGCTGAAAAGTCACCACATAAGCGCGGTCACCGCGATAACGCACCGCTTTGACGTCTTCTCCCGGTTTGCCAATCACGGTGGTGCGGCTGGCGTTGGGTAGCTGTGAGATCAGATCCAGAGTGCCATCGCTGGCGGGGGTGACGATAAACAGGCGGTGTTGCCAGTCGCTGCTTTCCATCAGATCGGTGCTGTTGGCGGCGACAGCCGTGGTGCTGGAGCTGGACTCCAGGGTGGCAACGTCGTCGATGAGCACGTCTTCCCAGAACCACCAGTTCCAGCTGGAAGTCAGAATACGCAGGTTGCCGTCTTGTTCGCTAAGGCGGAAGCCGGGCATGCTGCCGTCCAGTGTGCCAGGTACTGTGCCACTGGCTTTCAGCGTCAGACCATCGAGCGTGTACCAGTCGAGGCGGGTGCTATCCCAGTGGCTATTGTCGTAACCCGTCATAATAAACGCGTCGGTTGAGGCGTAGACTCCGGTGATACGACCGCTGTTGCAGCTGGCCTCCCAGTCGGTCGGGTTATTCAGGTTGATTCGCACCAGTGCGACGATGCTGGGATAGCCTCCCTGAGCCAGATCGGGTACGTGACAGTTGCCATCTTCGAACAGGTGTCCGGTTTGTTCACCGTTGATCCAGATCCGTGGTAACAGCTCGCTCAGAGGGGTGTCGAGCACGGTGTGTTGCCAGCTGGCAATCGAGACGTTATCGCCATACTCATTGCTGTTGTCGGGGGGACTGATCGTCGGGGTGAACTTGGTTGCCATATACAGCTGGCCATTTATCACACGGCTGCTGATCAGATAGCCTTCGATACTCAGTTGATAATTCTGGTTTGGCTGAGCGGGTGTACTGAGGTCGAGTACGCGGACATCGGTGCTGTACGACTGCCAGTACCAGGGGTTGTAGTAGCTGTCTGATGCCCGTGTTGTGGCGAGATCGTTGCGGCTGGGGTCGAGCCCTGAGCGGGTCAGTGCAATCAGCCGGTTGTCCTGCAAATACAAACCTTCTACGTCATAAGCTCCCGCCAGCGTGACGCTGCCTTGCAGGCTGCTACTGACCGGGTTGGTGTGGGTGGCCCAACTGAGAATTTTGGGTGCTGTTGTGCCGCTGGGGTCGAGCCAGGCAGGCAGCGGCTGCTGGACGGCATAGAGGTAGCTGCCGTTCTGTTTGACCAGATCGGCTTCGTCGACGCCGCTTTCCTGGGTGTTGGTTACGGAGTAATTCCCACCGGTTGAGTCATCGGCGCTGGTATCTGTGTCGGTTGCTGGTGCCGCGGTGTCGACTTCGGTGCTGGCATTGGTCGACTCTGAATATTGATTGATATAACCGCGTTTGAGGTAGTTTTCCAATGTGGTGGCGTTTTTCAGTTCGGTATCCAGATTCACACCCTTGCTGTCACTATCGCTCTGGCAGGCAGTGAGGATAGCGCTGATCAGCACCGTCGTTGCGATGGTGCGGAAATGGGTTATGACGTCTCTGTCCATGATCGGATGCCTCTGCGGGATCGTTGGTTCGATTATTGTTCAGGTTATATGGGAAAATTTCCCATTTCAATCCGGCAAGATAAATTTCATAAAAGTGTTACATAGCGGACTGGTAGACTGGCGTCCTTGCTCTGTTATTTTTTGAGTCTGTTTTTTGGTGTGTTTTTTGGTGTGTTTTTTGGTGTGTTTTCGGGATGTGTATTTTTGGTGCACTGGTGTGATGTGAATGGTCAGGGACAGCGATACGGGACAACGATATGGGTAGAGTTATCAACGGTTCGGTGAGTCGAGTCGGCATATTCAGCACAGCCAAGCCGGTGAAACAGGCTGGCTTGTACCTGTGTGGATTGCTTGTCGGTATTGTCAGCACCAGCACGGTTGAGGCCCAGTCAGCCCCCTTGCAGGCAACGCTGGGTTATCACACCGGCCTGGCCGATGTGCCGGAGACGGATCAACGCTGGCAGTCCTGGACGCTGACACTGGGAAAAACGCTGCCGGTCGAAGCGCCGCTGGTACGTATTCGTGCCACTCTGGGGGTATTACAATCCGATAGTGCCAGTGGTCTGGCGGATACCTGGGTCTCGATGACCCGGCTGGGGCAACGACGGCATTGGCAGCACTGGTGGGATGTTCGGGCCAAGGTGAAGTTGCCCACCGCCGATGCAGCTGCTGGTCTGGGCACCGGCAGCGTGGACGAAGAGATTGGCCTTCGGGCGCTGGCTCAGTGGGGAGATTGGGTGCCCTGGTACGCTTTGGGTTATCGCTGGCGCGGCGCTAGTGATTACTATGATTTGCAGGATGGTCTGACCTGGGGAGCGGGGCTGGGTCATGCTGGCTGGAACCTGAGCTATCAGGGGCGCACGGGTAGCCGCAGACAAGACCCGAGTCGTCACGTGATGAGTGTCGGACATGGCATGACGCTGTTTGGGCGGCGCTGGTCGCCCTATCTCAGCCTGAATGTCGGTCGTACCTCGCGCTGGGGGACGGGCCTCAGCGCTGTTTTCTGACGGGATGGATGTGGCTATTTAGCAGGCTGTTGATTTTATTCCTGATGTCTACTGGCTTCGGTAAAATGCTCTTTTTCAATGGATTCCCGGACTCCCATGCGTGGCGCTGACATTACTCAAGAGCCTCTGTTCACCACCATCAAACTGGATGAACGGGTTCCACACGATCACCCTTTACGATCCATCAAAACCCTGTTCGATCAGGCGCTCATCCACATCGATTGGAAACTCAGCCTGATCTATTCCGAGCGTGGGCGGGAATCCATTCCTCCGGAGCGTTTATTGAGAGCCTTGCTGCTGCAAATCCTCTTCAGTATTCGCAGCGAACGGCAACTGGTCGAGCAGATTCAGTACACGCTGGTTATCGGCCTGAGCATTGATGATCCGGTCCGGGTTTTAAAAGCACTGCCGGGGGCTCATCATAAAACCGTGGGCGCGGATAAAAACTACGATACCAAGGGGTTTGTGAAGGAATGCAGGAAGCACCGTATCACGCCCCATGTTGCCCGAAATAACAAACGGCCCGGCGGCTCAGCGATCGATGGTCGAACCAGTCATAAAGCGGGTTATGCTGCCAGTCAGATTGTGCGTAAACGGGTCGAAGAACCCTTCGGCTGGGGCAAGACCGTTGGCCACTTACGGCAGTTAAAAGTGAAGGGGCTGGCGAAGGTCAACAGCGCTCTTGAGATGACCATGATGGCCTACAACCTGGTGCGAATGGCAAAGTTACAGGGTCAATCCGTTTGAAGACCGGAAACAGGGTGGAGAATCCTGCTTCCAGCGGAAAAATCACTCAGAAAACAACCAGATAAGCGTGAATTATCGGGTTGAAAAGCTTCTGTCTGCGAAGTGAATAAGAATTTCAACAGCCTGATGCAGATGATGCCGACAGATCACTCCGGTATCCGGGTGCAAACACAAACCGCTGGAAGGAAACAAGAACATCCAGGCCGGTTGACGGAAGGCATTCGGATACTTTCTCCCCAGGGCATCTGGCAACGAGGGGCCAACACCCTGAGTATTATCAATTTTCTGAATTTCTATGGCACTGGCCATCGCTGCTTCAATTTCAGTCTGAAGCGATAAGAAGAGAATTGTCACCCGGTCCTTGTTTCCTTTGCCGCTGTGTACGGTCAGTGCTCGCCGAGAAAAATCGAAATCCTTGATTCTCAGCCGTAAATATTCAGAAAGGCGCAAACCGGAGCCAAATAGCAGCGAAAATATCAGCCGATCCCGATTGTTCATCACGGCAAGAATTCGTCCGACCTCCTGCGATGAGATCACCACAGGCAATTTGGCAGGTTTGTTGGCATGTTGAAAGCCCAGGTCGCCCAGAGGCAATTCCAGATACGTGTTATAGAGAAACGCCAACGCATTCAAGGCCAGCTTCTGAGTATTGACCGAGACATGACGATCATTCGCCAGAAACCCCAGAAACTGCACCACCTCAGCAGCCCCCATCTCTTTGGGATGTCTCCGCTTTTGGTAACGATAAAGAACCGAATCCAGTAAACATAGGTTTTCTCGGTTCGCAGGCTGTAGCCGCGGGTGCGCATAAAGCGGCGAATGTCATTGGAATGTTATTGAGAAAGGGGCTGGAAGTCATTGATCATTCCTTGATCTGATGTGTATGCATATCCAGTATGATTGAAAGTTTGCCCAAATCAATGCGCGCTTTTTCAGAAGCCTTGCGCGCTTTCCCGGACGTTGTTATCGTTGCATTGATACACGGAAATTTGTTGCGCAGGTTTACAGATTAATGCGCAAGGCACAAAGGAGTTAATGCGCATGCTCGCTTTCACAGAATGGACTGATCTGGAAATGGATTTTACTTCCTATTATTCAAGTAGTTACGGTGATTTCCCAGAAACCGCGCATGCGCACTAATAAACTGTTATACGGTGGGTGACACTGAGTTACTCTCAAGAATCAATAATAGGATCAGGAAGTGCGCATCATAAATCGAAGAATATTTCCTGAAGGAAGATAACCGTGGCAGATACAAATATCGGCAGTCCAAAGCTTCATGAAGTCGAGCCACGGGAGAATGTTGGAAGGGAAACCATTGCCCGCTATCAAGCCCAGTTTCGCGGAGCGGCTTTCGAGTGTTTGGCACTATTGGAGGATGAGACGCTAGACCGTGTCTATTGTGATTACCAAGACGATTTCGTGACTCGCCTCAATGTCGAGGGGAATTATGTCTATAATTTTTTTCAGGTCAAAACCAAGGGAAAATTGAATTACCAATGGTCTGTGAACGATGTCTTGGGAATAAGGAAAAGCGCCAAAACATGCGAGCCAGCCAAGATTACTGATAGCTACGTTGGAAAACTCCTTATCCATACTATCAGGTTCAATAACTCCTGTGGTAACGTCGTTTTTCTCACCAACGTGCATCTAAATGATGATTTGGAGGGATTACGTGATGCCATACATGACGATAGTGATAACAACTATTACAAATTATTGCTTGGGAATTTTAATGAAGCTTTGTGCCCAGAAGCGCCCATAGAAGATCAGGGTATTATAGAGCGCATAAAAAAGCTTCAGCTTAAGTCGAATATTTCCTATTTAAATCCACACGATGATAAATTTTTCTCTGAGGCAAGAGAGACCATTTATCAATACAGTGAAATAGATCTGCATCGTTCAGAGTGTGAGGAAATCCTTAACAGTCTTATATCTCTTGTCGAACGGAAGTCGTTTGGCAAACTTTTAGAGGAAATAGGAGAAAGCGACCTCGATGATATAGCAGGTGTTAGTCTTTCAGAAATGCTCGATATTCTGAGTATCTCCAAAGTGGCATATCAGAGCTTAAAAGATAGTGGCGACTCACAAGCCATCAAGAATGTTTCTATTATTCACAGATTGATGAGTAAGGCTGGGGCGTCAGAGCGAATGATAGAGTTCGTGTCTGACTGTAAGGTTCGATGGGATATATGGTTTAGGGACAAACGTCATACTATTCCAGAGTTTGATCTGAATTTCATGTTAGAAGAAATAGAGAGAAATGCTGCTGAGTGGGTGAAATTGGGAGAAAGTCTTCCATTGCTTCAAAGTCGAATCAATATAGTACTGTCTGCCTTGGATACTGAAGATTTGTCTGCCACTCTTAATCGTGAACTCCTTCTAGGCGCTGTTTTTTCATTTTTAGTTAGAGGAAATGCGTGATGGATTACGAAGAATTCTTTCAAGAAGCGTCTGAAAGAGAAATTGTATTGCCTCTAGATCATTTCAGTGGTTCGGCACCTCATCGGCTTAGCAATGAAGCGCTTTTTCATCTTCCCTTGCTTGCGATGACTATTCTCTTGTTGTCTAAAACACGCCGTAAGCCTAAGTCAGACGAACTAGGTCAGTTGATTGGCGAGTGTTTTGAGAGAACATTTTCAGGCTTTAAAGGTTCATCCCAACACTTGGGATGGTCGGCAAACCTTAGAATGCGGACAGTTAAGGCGCTAACCTTTCTTGAAACAGTAAGCCTTGTTGAGGTCGACCGCCATGATTCTCGCATTAAAGCCACCGAGTTTGGGAAAAAGATCGTATCAAAAGCAATAGATGTACAGTCAGACCTCGGTTACACGCTCCAGCTAATTGAACGAAATTATTTTGATATACAAATAGAAAAGCAAATTGCAATGGATTTGGAATGAAACTTGTTAAATTAAAAATTCATCCTTCAGGGAAGACCGGTTGGGGTTCGAAGGATCTTGTGTTTGCTAGCGATATCACCCAACTATATGGGCCGAACGGAGCAGGGAAAACGCCTGTTATTCATTCTATTGCCTTCGCGCTTGGTTACCCTGTTAGATACAGGGACGATATTATGGCGAAATGTTCTTCAGTCAGCCTGACTGTGGAGCATGAAGAGGAATTCTTCACTTTCGCGAGGTCATTTTCTGATAAGTTTCACATAGAAGTTTCGGAAAAAGGCTCCAAGGAAGCACGTATCTTCTACAACGAACAAGAGATTTCTGAGTACCTATTCTCGAGGCTAGGGCTATCATCACTCGCGTTGACGACCAATAATAATGAGCCTACTTATCCGTATATCTCAACATTCCTGCCGCTCTTTTATATTGACCAAGATGCCGGTTACACGAGTGCTTACAGGCCTCCAGGTAGTTTCATAAAAGATCAATACGCGGAGATGGTCAGGTTGGGGCTTGGAATTGCTCCAAAGCATTCGTTCGAGGCTAAGCGTTTTCTCATAGAAAAGAAAAGGGAGCTTGATTTAGTAAATATTCAGATCGTCAATACTGAGGAATTCATACGCAAACTCGAAGAGCAGTCCGATATTGGTAATATTTCCGTTTCGGAGATTGAGGGAGAGTTGGAGCAATTTAGAGGCGAGCTGGAAGAGCTCCGTAATAGTTTTGATGCGACGAACGATGCCGATTATGTGCTACAAAGACTGATTCGCGAGAAGCAGAATGAACGGCTTAATCTTGCGGCTTCGATCAAGAACCTAGAAAGCCGGATATCAGGGTTCAATAAGATAAAGAATGAAATAGAGATCGAAATTAGTACCTTGTCTCTTAACGAAGAGTCTAGACGGCTGTTCAGTTCTTTTAAAGAAATTTGTGCAGCACCAGGTTGTGGTCTTTTTACCTCAAGTTCGGATTCGTACGGAAAAAATTTGCTTTATCTTCGTGATCAAATCAAAGACTTAGGCAGAAACACAAAATTTCAAGAAATAAGGTTGGATAAATATATATCGAGATTAAGAAAGCTCGATGAGGAAATTTCCTCCCTTGAATCCAATTTGACGAAGGAAGAGGAGAATTCCCAAACAACGTCTTTGATTGCTGCAATAAGTGCATTAACGCGATCAATTATTGATCGCCAAGGCAAAAAGGACGTATTGGAAAGGATCGAATCCGAGAAACATGATTATGTTCAGCTATTGAATAAGCGTAAGGGTCTTCAGGGCGATATATCTTCTTTTGAAGGCGGATCGGGTTCGGGTGATATCAGAATTCTCGAATTCAGAAATTCTTATCGTAAGAAGATTGTCGAATGGCTTGATGTTCTCAGTACTAAGAACGTATCGAGGGACATTGCTGTCGATTCTGATTTTAATGTTTTGTTTGGGGCGGAAAAATTATCCCAATTCAGTGGTAGTACACTTTTGCGAGCAGTCCTTGCTCTCAGAGCTGCCTTCTTTGAACTGTTCATTTCCACGGGATGCACTTCCATAGAGTTTCTGATATTTGATACGCCACGGCAGCATGATATTGAAACTAAAGATTTTGCAGCATTTATCACCAGGTTAAAAAGCATCTGCAAAGGTAATCGAGCTCAGATTGTCTTCTCTACTACAGAGTACCACTACAACGCAGCGGAAGGAGACATAGAGTGGAAACCGGAATTTTCTGGCTTTGAACAGCCAATGTACTTAGGTGTAATTGATAGTAATCAAGCACCTAGCTAGACCCTGTGAAGGTAAAATATGAAATTTTAAAAGTGGGAATATCATAAAAAGTCGAATGAATTGTATGCCCGCTTTTTACAAAATGTAGGAATAGTGTTGATGGCGCAGATTGCGTATAACAAACGCAAGTACACGGAACAATTTTACGCTTCGCTTCAAATTGTCCGGTGTTGCGAGCGTTAGTGGCCTATGAAGAAATTTTTAAGTTTCGTATTTATATCAATGTTAACCATTAATTGCTTTGCTCAAGGAAGTAGCGTGAAAATTGAAGAATTAATCGTAAACGATAACTATGCTTTGCCACTTTGGGAAAAACGCGGGTTAATGCCATCACCAGCACCAGTAATCAAACAACTTGAGAACGTTACTGTTAATTTTCTTAAGAGTCTAAAAGCAATTAACGAAAACTCGGGATTGGATAAGCCGTCAAAATTGAAGAGTGTTCAAAAGCTTGTTGACCAATTGCCTTGGGATGATTTTGACACCGAGGAAAAAGAGTTTTTAGCTGATGTAATCGCCCCAGCCATTGAATCAATGGGGTTTAATCCTTGGGCGATAATCTAAGTCGGCAACTAACAAGTTACTCAAAAGGACGCAAAACGCTTGGCTTGTGCTCCTTCGTCGCCAATTTTAGCCAAGCGTTTATGCGCCCATTAGTAAGGCGTTATACCCAAGGAGAGTTATGTCACTTAAATCTTATTTCGAGTTGATGGCAGAGTATAATCAAGGGATGAATGAAAGTATTTATCAAGCTGCTTCTAAGTTAAGTGAAACTGATTTGGCTGAAGACAAAGGTGCATTTTTTGGTTCAATTATTAATACTCTAAATCATATTCTTGTTGGTGATACTATTTGGCTTCAGCGCTTTGCCAATCATCTAGAAAATTTTCCAGCACTTGATTATGTTCGAGTACTAGAAACACCAAAATCACTTGATACTGTTTTGTATTCAGACTTTAGTGAGTTAAAAGAAAAGCGGGGTGAAATGGATGAAATAATTAAGTTTTTTACTAAAGAACTTACTGATAATGTTATTTCTGAACCGTTTTCGTATAAAAATACAAAAGGCCAAGCGTTCATTAAAAACTTTGGTCACGTATTACAACATTTTTTCAATCATCAAACACATCATCGTGGTCAGGTATCAACCTTATTGTATCAACATGGCATAGATATTGGGGTCACTGATTTATTGGTTAACATACCAAGTGTGGAGTAAGGTATAACAAGTTGCTCAAGCATCGTTCCGGCGCAAAAACACGCGCCTCCACTGGACAGTCAAACTGCTGGTCTTTTTGTGCATTTGCTTCGCAAATTATCGCACAAAAAACCCAACAATTTGTCTGCCGCTTAGCAAGGCGTTATGTTTTCTAAGTGAGAAGTATGCATCCACATTTACAGGTTAAATCTACAAATAATGATGCCTTTCTTGAAAGTATCATTAGTGTAATTGAAAGTGTGGATTGTAAAGAATACTTTTCAAATCACCTTGGTAAAAGTCAATCTGATCAAAAGGTCATTGTTGCGGGATTTCAGAGCGCTATATGTGATGCGTTAGCCGCTAATATTCCATCTACAAAATGGGAATTGGAATATCGCCCAAGTAAATCAAGCAGAGATTCTGTCGATATATTTGGAAGTGATGAATATTCGGTGATAGCCATTGAACTTGATAAGCATCGGGCAGATCAAGTCGCAAAAAAATTCGTTTCTCGTGTGGCAATTCTCCCTGAAACTAAGGTGTACTATATATCTCTGTGTTACCCAGGAACGGCGAATATGAGCAAGCCGGAAGTAATAAAATATTTTGGGTTCTGCTCAAATCTTGCCAAAAGAATGGATAATGTATATGCAGGCTTTACCGTTGAATCAAAAACATAACAAGAAGTTCAAACATCGTTCCAGCGCAAAAAGCCACGCTTCCACTGGACTGCCTACGCTACGCTGATAAACGGGTTCCACAGGATCACCCTTTGAGATCCATCAAAATCCTGTTCGATCAGGCGCTCACCCACATCGATTGGAAGCTCAGCCTGATCTATTCCGAGCGTGGGCGGGAATCCATTCCTCCGGAGCGTTTATTGAGAGCCTTGCTGCTGCAAATCCTCTTCAGTATTCGCAGCGAACGGCAACTGGTCGAGCAGATTCAGTACAACATGCTCTATCGCTGGTTTGTCGAACGATCATTTCAGTGTCGATGGTACTTTGATGCAGGCCTGGGCTTCCCAAAAGAGTTTTCGGCCAAAGCAATCTGATGACGACCGTGATCAGGGCGAAGGGCCTTCCGGACGCAATCGGGGAGAGAATTTTCGTGGCACCAAACGCAGCAATGACACGCATGAATCGACCACTGACCCAGATGCGAGGCTGTTCAAAAAATCCAAAGGGCAAGAGGCCCGATTATCTTTCATGGGCCACACTGTCATGGAAAACCGGCATGGTTTGATCGTGGCGACCCAAGCCAGTCTGGCGACCGGAACAGCGGAAAGAGAAGTTGCCCTGACGCTTTTAAAAGCACTGCCGGGGGCGATTACAAAAGCAATGTAATGTTTAAAAAACTGGCTCAAATGACGTTGACACGTTCCGCCCGCAATGACAAACGGCCCGGCGGCTCAGCTATCGATGGTCGAACCAGTCATAAAGCGGGTTATGTCGCCAGTCAGATTGTGCGTAAACGGGTCGAAGAACCCTTCGGCTGGGGCAAGACGGCAGTTAAAAGTGAAAGGACTGGCGAAGGTCAACAGCGTTCTTGAGATGACCATGATGGCCTACAACCTGGTGCGAATGGCAAAGTTACAGGGTCAATCCGTCTGAAGACCGGAAACAGGGTGGATAATCCTGCTTCCAGCGGAAAAATCACTCAGAAAACAACCAGATAAGCGTGAATTATCGGGTTGAAAAGCTTCTGTCTGCGAAGCGAATAAGAATTTCAACAGCCTGTTAGTGATCTTCAGGAGCCGCGTTTTATGGCGGGGTTGCGGTATCTTCTGTGCCGGTATCTTCTGTGCCGGTATCCAGATCAACACTGTCACTGCTGTTATCTGCGCCATAGAGATCAACATCCGGGCGTTCAAAAATATCTGGTCGCTCAAATACTTCCGGCCGCTCTGGCGTATTGATACTGCGACCGGTGCCGCCAATACCTTCCTCGTCACCGGGGAGTTGCGGTTGCTGGCCGGTGCCGCCAATGCCGTCGTTCTCAATGCCGCTCTTGGCGGGCAGGCTGCTGGCCATCAGTAGCAGAATGAGCAGCCGGGGTGTGAGTCCGTTCATACATCGGTTTCCTGCGGGTGCGTGGCGGGGGCTGGATTCGGGTTGGTGGACGACGCTGGTTGTTCACCGCAGGCGAAGTACACCCCGGCATTCATGCGTAAATTCCCGGGTGAGCGGGTTTTCAGCTGGCGTGCCCGTGCGTTTATCTGCTTCAGCAACGCCATGCTCCTTTCCCGATACAGGTGGTGTAATTCGTCGACAGCGGCGGGTGACAACTGGCCATAATACACACTGCGCTCCAGCCGTGGCGGGTTGGTGTCATCAAGGTTTTGCGATGCTGTCTGGATATGGTCGGCCAGATTACGCTGCCAGTAGTAGAGTTTTTCTTCTTCGTTGCCGCGTGGCACGTAAGCGTCGGTTTGCAATACCACTTCGTCTTTACCATTAACACTGGCAATGCCCAGCCGCTGCCATTCGTCTAATACGGCCCGTGGGCGAATATCCTGATGGCCGACGGTTTCGACCAGGGTTTCAAAACTGACATCTCCGGGCTGGCGGCTCTGGCGTGGAATCGGTTGTGGCTGGCCATCCTGGTGATAACCTGCGGTCGCCAGCCAGCTGGCAACCAGTTGCCCTCCCAATGACAGGTTTACCGGCACCTGCTGCGTCGGAATCACGTCTTCTCGCAGGCGTTTGACCTCCTTGCGGTGAATGCCGGTCAGCAGGCTGAGGCGGCTCTCGGTCTGGCGTTTGCCATCCAGCGTCAGTTCCTGATCAGCCACTTCAACATAAAGTTGTTTCAACAAGGGTAGCAAGGCGGTGTAGGTCACCTGATTTCTCAGTAGCAGACGTACCAGTGGGCGCAGTACAGCGGCACAGGCAGTGAGCAGGCGGGAGGGACGTTCGATCTGGCTCATGGTGATCTGCGGTGAAAACGAAGAGCAGAACTGTAGCGAACTTCTGTCTGACTGTCTAAAAATGGGGATAATTTCCATTTGTTATAATTTAAAAAGCTATCAGAATTCTAGTTTTATTTTATTTAAACTATTTAAAGGGTGGCGTTACTCTGTTGGTGTATTCCAATCAATGCCAGACAGCGCCAGCAAGGCAGCTGGCGAGGAGCTTAAAATGATCAAGACACTGACCTTTGCTGTGATGCACTTTTGTGTGGCGTTTACCGTTGCCTACACTCTGACGGGGGATTTGTTGGTCGGAGGTCTGGTGGCCATTGTTGAACCTGCCATTAATACCGTGGCCTTTTACTTCCACGAAATGGCCTGGAACATGAAGGAAAAAATGAAAGACCAAATCCGCGCCGTTGGCGCTGCCAGCGTCAATGGCTGGGTAGCAGTGCAATCGGAAGGGGCGGGTCGGTAGCGCCGGTGGACAGCCATGGAGAGTGTTACAGGGTAAACCCACTGGACAGGTGTTCGATGCCAGCGGCATCGATCACCATGGCTTCAACATCGTCCAGCTGTTCAACCAGTGCCATACCTTCTTGCGGCCCCATAACAAACACTGCGGTGGCCAGGGCATCGGCCCAGAAGCCACGGCTGGCCATGATGGTGACACTCTGGCAGCCATTCGCGGGGTAGCCTGTTGCCGGGTTGATCAGGTGACTATAGCGCTGGCCGTTGTGAATGAAATAGCGTTCGTAGTCGCCTGAGGTAGCCACCGCCATATTGGCGACAGGCAGGCGCGCAATCAGTTGCTCACGCTGTCGAGGGTGCTGAATGCCGACTTGCCACAGCGGTTGTCCTGGCACACTGCTGGCGTACAGATCACCTCCGGCATTGACAACAAATTGCTGGAATCCGGCGCGTCGAATGACTTGTACGGCGCGGTCGATGGCATAACCCTTGGCAATGGCACCCAATCCCATGCTGGTGTTGGCTGAGGTAATTTCTGCCAGATAACCGGTAGGGCTGGTGGTGGATTGTTGCAGCCGCACTTTGTGGTAATCAATCGCAGTTATGGCGGCCTCTATTTGCGCCTGGGTGGGGATGATCTGGTGACGAAAATCCCATAACTTGCCCGCACTGCGGAAGGTGATATCGAACCGTCCACCACTGAGTTCAGACACCTGTAATGCCATTTGCAACAGCCGATACAGTTCCTCGCTGATCGCCACCGGCCCTGTGCCCGCCGCGCTGTTAATCTGAGACACCTCACTGTGTGGTTGCCATTCCGACATCACCTGTTCAATGCGCTGGATTTCTCCGATGGACTCGTCAATTGCCTGATTGGCAGTGGCGGTCTGCTCGATTAATTCAGGCGCGGATTCAAGCGCTAACTGAATCACAAATTCCACCGGCGTGGTCATCAGTGTGACGGTGCGGCTGACTCTGCTGCTCTGGCGTGACTCCGCAGCGGTGGGTTGATCCGGCAGAAGATGCTGGGTTGGCCAGCGTTGTGATGTGTTGTTGCCGACGGTTGCCGGGGTCTGTGCGGCCGCTATCTGTGTTATTGCTAGTTGTGTTATTGCTAGCGATGCGGTCAGTAATATGGCTAACCGTCGGCAGATACGCCGGTGCGGGTGTTGTGGCGCTATCGGTATCATTTTGAGGTTGGTTGCACGGTTTGCTGGGCGTTTGCTGGTGTTGGAATAGCTGGCTGCGCGGCTGGCTGAATAGCCGCCAGGGCAGCACGCAACTCATCATTCAAATGATGGGTAATCTGGATAATGTTGCCACTGGCGTTAATCACCACCAGCGTGGGGGTGCCCCGAACCTGATACTGGTCGGCGATGGTCAACTCGCCATCCTTGACCGAGGCGTAGGGAATACCGCGTTGTTCGACCACCGCCAGACCATTGGCGGCAGTGCGGTCGAGGTTGACACCGACGACCGTTAGCCAGGGATTGCTATTGGTGAGGGTGATCATATCTGGCAGTTCTTTCATACAGGTCGGGCACCAGGAAGCCCAGAATACCAGCAGGGTCGGTGCGCCTGGCTGATAACGGATCGCTGTGCCAACCAAACTGGTGCCACTGAATTCGGGGGCATGGGCAGGTGATTGCAGGGCGTGTGTTGCTGAGGCCAGCGTTAACATCAACATCAGTAAAAGTTTTAGCATGGTGGCTCCAGTCTTGAAGGGTTATAAATAGCGCCAGACGCAGACGTTATTGGGGATAGCGCCAGCCGACGGTCAGCCAGTAAAAGCGGATGTTGTCGCTGCGATCGTAGACCTGAAAACCCATATCATACCAGGCCTGTCGCTGCAGCCAGGGGGCAGAACCGAGCCAGGAAACATTCAGCCCCAGGGTATGGCCGTCGAAATCGCCGAGGTCAGAATCCGAGCTGCGAAAGGGCGGCAAGCCATCAAACTGCCAGGCAAAATAACGGGACTGTTGTTGCTGGTAATAGCGGTAGACCGGCTCCAGCACCAGTTGGCCACGATTGAAATGGGCATAATATCGCAGCTCCAGGGTATTGCCTTTGACATCCCAGTTGTCCTGATAGCGGCTGAAACCGAGCTGCCAGGAGTCTTCTCCGTTTGCCTGTTTGTAACGGATGGAACCGGCGTTGCGAATACGGTGTTCGGGGAGTTGTTCAAACTCAAAGTGGTCGTCTACCTTGACGGCATTAAAGGATGTGGCGAGCATTCCGCGTTGCTGGCTGTTCGACCAGCCCAGATTCAGCACGCGGGTTGGCGTCAGGCTTTGCGTCCAACCCAGATTCAGGGTGTCGGTATTACGCACCTGATCGTGCTCCTTGCTGCCATCGAAGCGAATCACCCGTACCTGATCGTTAAACACCTGCAAGCTGGCACTCAGTTGCGTGGCTCCTTCCGCCAGATCAAGATTGCCCGACAGGTTGTAACCTTGTGAACGGTAGGCGTATTCCTGGCCATAACTGGTGCCGATGGAGAAGCCCCAGTCCAGACTTTGGTGCAGCCAGGCAATATCAATATTGAACCGACCCGGATTGTAGCCAGTAGCACCGGAGACGGTTTCGGCTTTTTCCCGCGCATCGTCATAGGAGGCAGCAGACACTACGTCGCCGGTGAACTTGCCTTGTAATGCATCCTCAGCGCCGAGGCTGCTGCGGTAGAGAAAGAGTCCCTCGTAAATAGAGGCATCTTCGCTGACGTAGGGATTACCACCGTTGTTATCGTCTTGCTGCAACACAATGCCACGAAAGGCAAACAGATCATCCAGTTCACCACTGGATGGAGCAGCCGCAAAACAGGGTAAAACCAGCAACCAGCTGATGACTGTTTTTATCAGTAACACCCGCAGCCACCTCCGCCACCGGTCGAAAAAGTGCCCGAAGCGCCTTCGCGGGATGAATAGATATGGTTTTCCAGTTCGGCCTGCAGTGGCGTGCCATCAAACTGCATATCCGGCCGGGCCAGGGTTTCGCGTTCGTTAAAACGCACGCTGGTGCAGCCACTGCAAACCAGCACCACGGTGGCCAGCGTCAGCCAGTGCCGTGGTCGGGAGAAATTGGGTGTCATCGTGGTTGATCAGTCTATGTCGCTGAAACTAGGATTGAGTTAACCACAGTTATATGGGGATTTTGTGAAGATCCCGTCACGAACCGCAACGGTGACTGGAATGGTGTGTACTATCAGCGGTACTCCCGCCGCAGGCCACAGGTTGGCTGATAATAAGGCTGATCACGTCATTCTGGCGGCTAACACATCGCGAATGCCCTGGTTAAAATCCCTGAAGGCCGTGATGCGGCTATCGTCTGCAGCGAGCCGATTTGCGACCAGGTTTGCTACCAGGGTATCGAGCAACTGCGCGGCAGAGGCTATGGGGTTGGCGGCGTCGAGTGTGGCCAAATAGTGGTCAACATAGTTGGCCAGCGGGGCTTTCAGCTGCTCTATGGCGGTGGTAGGGGCTTCGGCAGCGGCTGGCTGGTACTGCTGGGTGCGTTGGGTCAATGTCGTTTGCAGCGTGAAACCTTGCCTCAGGTCGAGGCTAAACGATGCCAGCTCCTGCTGGTTGTAGCCCAGCGCCATTGCTTCTTTCAATGCTGTACCCAGATCACCGGCAAAAAACTGCTGACTCAGGCTGCCGACCTGTTCGAGCAAGCCGCTTAATGCGGCCATCTCGCCATCGTCCAACTGACCATCAACGCTGAAATTGAACTGCTGATCCTGAGATGCGGAAACCCCATAGCGACCGGCTGATGACGATTCATTGATCGCGGTGTGCTGTGCCAAAAATACCGTTACCTTGTCGCCGTCGCGGGTTTGTACTTCCAGCGCCAGGCGATTGCTTTGGCTGAAAGAAGACCGCTGCTGGTTTTTGGGCGTGCTGGTGGATGGGCTGGTGGACGGGTGGATAAAAGTGTCGGCCAGATGATCGAGGCTCGACAAACGCCCATCCACCAATGATCGTGAAGCGGCAATATCGCCTTTCAGTTGATCGTCCAGCAAGCCCATCGACGACAGCATACCGGTTGCCTGCTGATAGCCTTTCTCGATGCCTTGGCGTGCGGCTTCCAGACGAGCCTCCATGCGCTCATCCGACGCGCCGGATGAGCGCAGCTGTTCGATACCAGTGTTGACAAAATCGAGAATTTTGTTGGCCGTGGTGAGTGGATCTTGCCGCTCGGTATTCTGCAACGAGACGTTATTAACAGAGACCGTCTTTGTAATCGGGTTGGACGTTTTTGCGGCGGCGACTGAATGATCAGGCGAAGCCGCGCTGTTGGTCGCCGGGCGAGTGTTGGCATGCGGCTGGATGGATCCCGGTGTTGATCCCGGCGTGGGCGTAAACTGAACCATACGGCAGCTCCGACAATGGCTTGAGCAGTAACCGCTCAGGGCCGATCAATGATCCAGAGGCTATCGGCAGCGCTGGGCATTGCTTGAGATGTTTATCCGCCGCCCAACCGCTCTGCCAGAAAATCCACCAACAGCCTGACCTTGGTCGACAGGTGGCGGCTGTGCGGATACAGCGCCCAGATCCCTTCGGCTTCCGGCTGGAATTGCGGCAAGAGCTCAACCAGTGCGCCACTGTCGATATGTTCCTTGACGTAATAATTCGGCAGCTGAACCAGACCTATGCCCTTGAGGGCTGCATCGACCAGCGCCAGGCCGCTGTTGGTGCGCAGGTTGCCGCTGACGCGGAGGATTTTTTCCCGGTTGTACTCTCGAAAACGCCAGTAATCGAGAGTGCCCAGCAAACAGTTGTGGTGTTGTAACTCCGAGAGCGAATGGGGCTCGCCCCGTTTGCTCAAGTACTCTGGCGAAGCACACAGATATTGCTGGCGAGTGGTCAGGCGGCGAGCCTTCATGGAGGAGTCTTCCAGCTTGCCCAGGCGAATGGCGAGGTCGTAACCGCCGTCAATCAGATCGAGTTTCTGGTTGGTCATCTGGCATTCAAGCTGCACCTGGGGATGCAGCAGCAGGAAGTCGTTGAGTAACAGGGAAATATGATTTTCACCATAGGTGAACGGTGCGGTCAGTCGTAACAGTCCGGTGGCTTTGTGGTTGAGGGAGTTAAGCGCTTGCTCGGCTTCTTCCAGGCCATCGAGCAAAGGCCGACAATGCTGATAATACAGTCGGCCGGCTTCCGTCACCGACACCTTGCGGGTGGTGCGGTGGAGCAATTCGCTGTTGAGTCGGGCTTCCAGTGCGGCAACCTGGCGGCTGACCTGAGCTACCGATAGTTTCAGCCGTTGGCTGGCCGCGGTAAAGCTGTTGGTCTCTGCCACGGCAACAAATTCTCTGACTCCTTCCCACTGCACCATTATTTCTACACCGTAAAGATAAATTGTTAATCTGGGGGATTATATCCATGTGAGGAAAAACTAGAATGGTGTTTTTACGCTAAATCACCAGCAGGAGAACAACATGGCTGAACCTATCAAGTGCCGCGCCGCTATTGCCTGGGGGCCGAAAGAGCCTTTAAAGATTGAAGAGGTTGAGGTTGCACCACCGCAGGCCGGTGAAGTGCGGGTCAAGATTGTCGCCACGGGCGTGTGTCATACCGATGCCTTTACGCTGTCTGGTGAAGATCCTGAAGGTATTTTCCCGGCGATTCTGGGCCATGAAGGCGGCGGTATCGTTGAGTCGATTGGCGAGGGCGTGACCAGCTTGAAAGTCGGCGACCATGTGATTCCGCTGTACACCGCGGAATGTGGCGAGTGCAAGTTCTGCAAATCCGGCAAGACCAACCTGTGCCAGGCGGTGCGTGCCACTCAGGGCAAGGGCCTGATGCCGGATGGCACTACCCGTTTCAGCTGCAACGGTGAACCGATTTTCCATTACATGGGTTGCTCTACCTTCTCTGAATACACGGTGCTGCCAGAAATTTCGCTGGCCAAGGTCAATCCGGAAGCGCCATTGGAAGAAGTGTGTCTGCTCGGTTGTGGTGTGACCACCGGTATGGGCGCCGTCATGAATACCGCCAAGGTGGAAGAAGGTGCCACCGTTGCTATCTTCGGTCTGGGTGGTATTGGTTTGTCGGCAATTATTGGTGCCACCATGGCGAAGGCCAGCCGCATCATTGCGATTGATCTCAACGAGAGCAAGTTTGAACTGGCGAAGAAGCTGGGCGCGACCGACTGTATCAACCCGAAAGACTACGACAAGCCGATTCAGGACGTGATTGTTGAGTTGACCGACGGCGGTGTGGATTACTCGTTTGAATGTATTGGTAATGTGAACGTGATGCGTTCGGCGCTGGAATGCTGCCACAAGGGCTGGGGCGAATCGGTGATTATCGGTGTTGCCGGTGCCGGTCAGGAAATCTCTACCCGTCCGTTCCAGCTGGTGACTGGTCGAGTCTGGCGTGGTTCCGCCTTTGGTGGCGTCAAAGGCCGTTCCGAACTGCCAGGTATCGTTGAAGATTACCTGGCCGGCAAATTTGCCCTGAACGACTTTATCACCCATACCATGCCACTGGATCAGATCAACGAAGCGTTTGACCTGATGCACGAAGGCAAGTCCATTCGTTCTGTTATTCATTATTGATCAAGTTCGGTATTTGGGGCCAAGGCCGCAGCTATATAACATCGTCGAAACGCTGATTGACACGATGATACAGCAGCGGACTTGGGCGCGATAAATCGGTGATGCAACAGCTATCGCGCCAGGCGCTCCGTTGGCAATGCCGGGCGTTGGCGCAGGAGATGTACGATGGAAATGATCAGTCAGAACAAGAGCTTCGACGGTTGGCACAAACAGTATAGACATCGCTCCGAGGTACTGAACTGTGAGATGCGCTTTGCGATTTATCTGCCGCCGCAGGCGGTGCAGGGTCAGGATGTACCGGTGTTGTACTGGTTGTCGGGACTGACCTGCAGTGATGAAAACTTTATGCAGAAAGCCGGTGCCCAACGAGTGGCGGCGGATCTGGGTATTGCCATTGTGGCAGCGGATACCAGTCCCCGTGGCGACGGTGTGGCCAATGCGGATCAGTACGACTTGGGTCAGGGGGCCGGGTTTTATGTCAATGCGACCCAGCAGCCCTGGAGCAAGCACTATCGCATGTACGATTACATCGTCAGTGAGCTGCCAGCGTTGATTGAGGCAACGTTTCCGGTGACGTCGAAGCGGGCTATTTCCGGTCATTCGATGGGCGGCCATGGGGCGTTGACGATTGCGCTGAAAAATCCGGCGATGTTTTCATCGGTATCGGCGTTCAGCCCGATCAGTAATCCGGTGAACTGTCCCTGGGGTCAGCAAGCGTTTACTGCGTATTTGGGTAAGGATCGTGAGTTGTGGAAACAGCATGATGCCAGTGAGTTGATGAAAAGCGCTGAAGTACGTATTCCGGCGCTGGTGGATCAGGGCGAAGCGGATAACTTTCTGGTGGAGCAATTAAAACCGGAAGCGTTGCAAGCCGCTGCGGAAGCAAGTGATTACCCACTGACGTTACGGCTGCATGCTGGTTACGACCACAGTTATTACTTTATTGCCTCGTTTATTGAAGAGCACTTGCGGTTTCATGCCGAATATCTGGGTGACTGATTCATTCCGAAGTGACTGATTGCTGTGATCAACCAACAAAAAAGCCAACCGGGTTAACAACCCGGTTGGCTTTTTTGTTGGTCACACCATTGTGCCAATCAGAATTGGTAGTGAACACCGACTGACGTTGCGCTGTAGTCCAGCTCGATACTGTCTTCGGCGTAGTAATAATAACTGCCGTCGTCTTCCCAGGTTTGATCCAGATCCATCGAAGCACGGCTATGTTCCAGGCGTACAGCAACACCACTATTAAACAGATACTGGACGCCGCCGCCAAATACAGCACCGAAGCCATCCCAGGAATCTGAATTTGAATGAGAATCGTCGATCGCCAGATCGAAATGCTGAAGTCCAAAGCGTGCGTAAAGGCCAATATTGTCGGTTAACAGCAGCTGAAAACGGGGCGTTATGGCTACGCCTGACAGTGTATA
Source organism: Candidatus Thalassolituus haligoni (assembly GCF_041222825.1). Classification (NCBI taxonomy): domain Bacteria; kingdom Pseudomonadati; phylum Pseudomonadota; class Gammaproteobacteria; order Oceanospirillales; family Oceanospirillaceae; genus Thalassolituus; species Candidatus Thalassolituus haligoni. The sequence continues at coordinate 3,360,805 of NZ_CP139482.1, read as the reverse complement.
TTCTGTGGACGAGCCTTCAGCCTGAAATCCTGGTGCCCGGTTGATGTGCATTTCAAGGCCAAACCAATGGGTGAAGTTGTAACCACCATAAACACCAAACAACGCGGTGTTGTCGTCTGCCGTCAGTGAGCTGTTTAATTTATTGGTCAACTCAATATGAGTACGACCAAATTCACCACCAACAAACCAGCCGCGCTGATCGGCGGCGGATGCTGTTGTTGCTATCAAGCTTATGGTGGCCGTAGTGATTAGCGTAATGAGTGACTTGAACATAGCATTTCCTTATATAGCCCTGAATTTGGACGATGGTGTCAGACGGAGTGTCAGGCAAATAACAAGCCCTGTTATCTGATCACCGGTCTGTGAAGTCCGTGTGACAGGCAGCCTTACAGAGGCTTGCCTGTCAGGTTGATGCCTTCAGAGCGGCTGCACAAAATCAAAAGAGGGCACGGCGGTGTGAGCGGATGCTTGAGGAATTTTTCCATCCCTGATCAGCCAGCAGGTTTGCAGTCCGGCTTCACGGGCAGCATCCAGTTCGGCTTCGATATCCGACAGGAACAGCACGTCTGCGGCTAGCAGACCAACATGTTGGGTTTGTAGTTGCTGCACTATATTGCGGTAGGAATCCGCTGCCTGTTTGGCCCCGGATTGGGTATCGAAATGGCCACTGAATAATGGCAACAGGTTGCCATCCTGGCTGTAACCAAAAAACAGTTGCTGGGCCTTTACCGAACCGGATGAATACACATACAAGGGTATGCCGTCGGCGTGCCATTGCCGCAGCTTGGCAGTGGCATCCGGGTACATATGGGCGGCATAGTCGCCGTTTTTGTAGCCTGTTTCCCAGATCAGTCCTTGCAGGACTTTTAACGGCGTTGCCTTGCGGTCTGCGGCAATCCATTCCAGCAGTGTATTGATCAGGGCATCGGTATCCGCTGCGGTTGCTTCACTGCCGGGAGATTCTTCTTCCAGCAGTTGTGCCGTTGCTTGCAGTTGTTGCTGCACCAGGGGGGCGTTGCGATTGGCACGTACATAACCGGCCAGGTGACTGGCGGCGTAGGGAAACAACACGTCCTTTACAAAGGCAATGGAGGAGGTGGTGCCTTCAATGTCGGTCAGTATGACTTTGACTGTCATGATCCGTTTTCCAGTCGATTAAAGCGCTCGGCAATGGTGTCGCCGGTGTAGTTGGCAACCCAGCCTGCCGGGTTATTAAACAGTCGAATGGCGATAAATCCGGGATTCGGGCCCATATCAAACCAGTGCGGGGTATTGGCCGGTACGCTGATCAAATCGCCTTGCTGGCACAGGACTTCGTAAACCTTGTCGTCTATGTGCAGGCTGAACAGGCCCTCCCCGGCAACAAAAAACCGCACTTCGTCTTCGCTGTGACGGTGTTCGCTGAGGAAAATCTGGCGCAGTTCATCTTTTTTCGGATTGTCTGCGTTGAGGCTGACAACGTCGACTGTCTGGTAACCTTCTTCATTGATCAGGCGGTCGATATCGGCGGCGTAGGCTGCGATAACATCTTCCTGGCTGGCTCCGGGGGTCAGTTGGGTATCGGTGTGCCATTGCTCAAAACGGACGCCGACTTGCTGCAGTCGTGCACGAATATGATCGTGCGTGTCGGTGGTAAACAGCAGTTGGGTGGTTTCTTGTTGGGGGTAAATGCGCAAGATGCTCATGGCTTCCTCCTTCATCATATCCAGTTCGGCACGCATATAACCGCTGCGGCGCGAGCGTACGGGTTTGCCCTTGTTCCAGGTACGGAGGTCTTTGCGCGTCAGACTTTGACGGGTGATGTACCTTGGCGTCGGTGGACGTTTCATTGCTGCCCCAGTCGTTTGAGTTCCAGTTGGTAGTCGAACAGGTGTTCAAGTGCTTCCAGATGACGCATGCATTCGGCCAAATCCCGGCCCCAGGTATACACTCCGTGGCCTCGAATCAGATAAGCATGTCCCTGCTGGCGGGTTTGCATGCGCTGTTCAACCTGGTTGGCCAGTCGGGTGATGTCCTGATCATTGTCGAAAACAGCAATGACCATCTGGCAGTCGTGGCTGGTTTGGCCAGCAAAGGCTTTCAACAGCTCCCAGCCTTCAAGTATCAGTTCACTGTTCGGGTGAATCTGCGATAACACCACTGCGGCTTTGGAGTGCGTGTGCAACACCGCGCCAATGGCCGGGTCGCGGGCGTACAGCTGCGTGTGCAACCGGGTTTCGGCACTGGGTTTTCCGGGTGTCAGTGGTTCGCCTTGCCAGTTCACCACGAGGATATCTGCCGGGGTCAGTTCGCCTTTGTGTTTGCCAGAACTGGTCAACGCGCAGCAGTGCTCGTTGAGGCGAACCGAGTAGTTAGAGCTGGTGGCTGGAGACCAATCGCGGTCGTACAGTTGTTTGCCGTAGCGACAGAGATCGGCAGCGGCGGACTGCAATGCCGCTGTATCGAAAGCCGTGGAATCGAAAGCGAGTGCCATGCTATCTCCCGTTAACGTCAGTGGCTGTCCAGCAGCGCGGCAACCGTGGCGACAGACGGCTGATGGATCACGCCCCGTTCGGTGACGATGGCGTCGATCAGCTCAGCGGGCGTCACGTCGAATGACGGGTTAATGGCCTGGCATTTTTGCGGGGCAATCTGAATGCCTTGCAGGCTGGTTACTTCGCTCATCGGGCGCTGTTCAATCGGAATATCGTTGCCGGAATTCAGGCTCAGGTCAAACGTGGTGCTGGGCGCAGCAACCATAAACTTCATACCGTGATGTCTGGCCAATACCGCCAGACTGTAAGTACCAATTTTATTGGCGACATCGCCGTTGGCGGTAATCCGGTCAGCACCGACAATGACCCAATCAACCGTACCTTGGCGGAACAGTTGCGCGGCAGCACCATCACACACCAGCGACACCGGAATATTATCTTGCATCAACTCCCAGGCAGTCAGCCTGGCCCCCTGTAACCAGGGACGGGTTTCACCGGCGTACACATGCTTGATCTTGCCGCCGGCCCAGGCGCTGCGAATGATGCCCAGGGCTGTCCCATGACCACCGGTCGCCAGCGCGCCGGTATTGCAGTGGGTGTATACCGTTGCATTGTTGCCCAATAGCTCGGCCCCGAATTGGCCCATGGCGAGATTGTGGGCAATGTCTTCAGCGTGAATACGCCGGGCTTCGGCCAGCAGCTGTTCGCCGTCGCTGGTGCCTAGTGCGGCCATCCGTTCCAGTGCCCAGAACAGGTTAACAGCGGTTGGGCGGGACTCGGCCAAGACTTTGTAAGCGGCTTCCAGATCGCGACCTGCCAAGGCATCCAGCGCAATACCATAAGCGGCCGTAATGCCGATCGCCGGGGCGCCCCGAACCACCATCTCGCGAATGGCGTTGGCCGTTTCTGCGGCGGTCTGGCATTCAATCATCTGCTGCTGATGGGGAAGAATACGTTGATCGAGTAACTGCAGCGTTTGTTGCCGCCATTCGATGGCGATCACCTGTGAGTGTTGTGACATAGGCTTTGGGTATTCCGATATGGACGCTCAGCTGGCTTGGGCAAGCTGTCGTGGAAGACATAAACCCGCACAGTTTAGCGTTAACCGTCGTGGCTGTCGCCACAGAGGTTGCTTGAATATCGGGGAAGGAAGGATCGCAGCGCCATGACAGTGCATGGCGCTGCACTCGATCAGAGTTTCGACTGCATGGCGTGGAAGGCGCGAATCAGGCCATTGGTGGAGCCATCAAACGCGTCTGGAATACGATCGGACTCCAGCGCCTCCAGCACTTTGTTACCCAATTTTTTGCCCAGTTCAACGCCCCATTGATCAAAGGAGTTAACGCCCCAGATCATGCCCTGGGCAGCAACCTTGTGCTCGTAAAGTGCAATCAGGGCACCGACGGTTTGGGGTTTGGCCTTGGGGAAGTAGAGTGTGTTGCTTGGGCGGTTGCCGGTAATGACTTTCTGGCGTGCCAGTACCATGGCTTCTGCTTCGCTCTTGCCGTCGGCGATCAGTTCGTCGATGGCTTGCTGTTCGGTTTTGCCTTGCAGTAACGCCTGGCTCTGGCTAAGACAGTTGGAGACCAGCATCGCATGGAAGTTATCGATCGGGTTGTGACTGCACATCGGCATGATGAAGTCGCAAGGGGAGAAATGGGTGCCTTGATGCAGCAGCTGGTGGAAGGCGTGTTGGCCGTTGGTACCTACACCGCCCCAGATGACCGGGCCGGTGTGGTAGTCGACCCGGCGACCGTCGAGGGTGACGGATTTGCCATTACTTTCCATGTCGAGTTGCTGCAGATGCGCAGGCAGGCTGCGCAAATAGTGGTCGTACGGCAAGATGGCGTGGGAATTGACGCCAAAAAAGTTGACGTACCAGACACCCAGCAAGGCCATGATCACCGGCATGTTTTGCGCCAGTGGTGCGGTGCGGAAGTGTTCATCCATCTGGTGGGCACCGCGCAGCATGTCGCGGAAGTTGTCGATACCAATGGCCAGCGCCAGTGGCAGACCAATGGCCGACCAGAGTGAGTAGCGACCGCCAACCCAGTCCCACATCGGGAAAATATTTTCTTCGGCAATGCCGAATTCCACGGCTTTTTCAACGTTGGAAGAGACTGCCGTAAAGTGTTTGGCCAGATATTCTTCGCAGCCACCGTTGCTGAGGAACCATTGACGGCAAGCAAGGGCGTTTTTCAGGGTTTCCTGGGTGCCAAAGGATTTCGACTGGATGATAAACAGCGTGGTGGCCGGATTCAGGCGTTTGAGAATCTCGGTAATGTGAGTGCCATCAATGTTGGCCAGGTAATGCACGTTCAGGCCGCTGTCCCAGTAGGGCTTGAGCGCACTGGATGCCAGCTTTGGCCCCAGAAAGGAGCCACCAATACCAATCGAGACGACATCGGTGAACGGCGCATTGTTGTAGCCGCGCCATTGATTACGACGAATCTTCCAGCAGAACTCTTCCATCCGATGCACGGTATCGCGAATCTCCGGCATGATGTCGCTGCCGTCGACCATGATCTGGCGGTCGCTGAAATTCCGTAACGCGGTGTGTAATGCCGGACGGTTTTCGCTGCGGTTAATCGCTTCGCCTTCGAACATGGCGTTGATCTGGGCAGGCAGCTCGCGTTCGTTGGCCAGTTGCAGCAGGTAGTGCAGGGTGTCGCGGGTGGCGCGGTTTTTGGAAAAGTCGAGACTCAGGCCTGCAGCGCTGAGATGAAAATCTTCGAAACGATTGGGGTCAGTAGCAAACCAATCGAGCATGTGCTGATCTTTAATCTCGCCGTAGTGGCGTTCCAGAGTTTTCCAGCTTTCAGACTGGGTCAGGCTACTGGCCAGGGTCATAACGCTTCCTTCAATATCCGTATGGTCGGCAGGCAGTATACGGAACCGGTTCACCGTCAGCAAAAGTTAGGATTGTCCGTTTTGTGAGTGATCTGGGCGGATAGGGATAGGGGAAGAATCGGCCACCACGGGGTGGTGGCCGGACAGGTCAGACAACCTGTACAGGAATATCGAAGCTGGTATGACTGACGGTGTTATCGGCGTTGATGTACACCATTTTGGGTTTGAACGTTGCCAGTTCACTTTCATCGTAATTGCCAAAGGCACAGATGATGATCCGGTCGCCAACACCGGCAAGGCGGGCCGCTGCACCATTGACCGAAATCATGCCAGAGCCGTCTTCGGCGCGGATGATATAGGTGGTGAAACGGTTTCCGTTGTCGATGTTGTAGATCTGGATCTGTTCAAATTCACGCATACCCGCGAGATCCAACAGTGAACCGTCGATGGCGCAAGAACCTTCATAATCAAGCACGGAGTGTGTAACACGAGCCTGATGAAGTTTGGCTTTCAGCATAATGGATTGCATGGTAACCCCTTGTTTGTACTGCGGTTCGGCGTACTCATCAAGACGCCGATACCGGGGATTTCCCTCGTCTGATCGAACAATAATTGTACGACCAACGGAAGGGGGCGAGAGTATGCCCTAATCAAAATCTGTATTCAACGACACCAAAATATTATCGATAAGTCGGGCCTTACCGAGTAGCGCTGCTGCCAGAATGACAATTCTGGCCGTTTTGGTCAGCTCGGTGGTGTCGAGTTCCGCCAATGTGTCGGCATGACGGATCTCGATATAGTCTTTGGTGAAGCCGTATTGCTGCAGTTCATCGTCGGCATTGGCCAGCAAGGTGGGTAATGCTTCGCCCGCCTGCAGGCCCTGTGCAATCCGTGTCAGGGTGCGGTAAAGCGCTGGCGCAGCCTGTCGTTCTGCATCGCTCAGGTAGCCGTTCCGTGAACTCAGGGCGAGGCCGTCGTCGGCTCTGGCGGTGGGCACGGGCACCAGTGCGACGGGCATGTTCAGGTCATTGATCATCTTGCGAATCACCGCAACCTGCTGGAAATCTTTCTCGCCAAAAAAGGCCAGATCGGGTTGGACCATATTAAAAAGTTTGGCCACTACCGTTGCGACACCATCAAAGTGGCCAGGACGACTGCCGCCGCATAACCCGGCAGATACGCCAGGAACCTGCACGCTGGTGTGAAGCGTCTGCCCTTGTGGATACATCTCGACCACATTCGGAGCAAACAGCAGATCGCAACGGGCATCGACCAGTTGCTGACGATCTGCTTCCAGAGTGCGCGGATAACGTTCCAGATCGGCGGGGTCGTTGAACTGTAATGGATTGACAAAAATGCTGGCGACGACAAAACAGCCACGGTCGCGGGCGGCGTCAATCAGGCTGATATGACCCCGGTGCAGGTTGCCCATGGTGGGCACAAAGCCAATCTTGCGGCCTGACGCCTTGGCGGCCCATACCTGCTCGCGCAGGGCGGTAACGGTATGTACGGTGATCATTGAAGTACTGGGCATCAGGCGAACTCGTGTTCCGGGCCGGGGAAAGTACGTGCCTTGACTTCGTCATTGTAGGCCGCCAGAGCTTCATTCACGGTACGCCCTGAAGTGGCAAAGTTTTTGACAAATTTCGGCACATGGTTGGGGTTCAGCCCCAGCATGTCGTGCATCACCAGAACCTGGGAATCGGTTGCGGCACCGGCACCAATACCGATAACCGGTACCGTCACGGCGGCGGTGATACGTTGGCCCAGATCAGCAGGAACGCATTCCAGCAGAATCATGTCAGCACCGGCCTCGACCAGCGCCACCGCTGCATCCACCATGGTGTCAGCATGGGACTGATCACGGCCCTGTACTCGATAACCTCCGAGCTTGTTGACCGATTGTGGGGTCAGTCCCAAATGAGCACAGACTGGAACGCCCTGTTGCGCCAGGCTGGTTACCAGCGGCACCAGCCATCGGTCACCTTCCACTTTGACCATATGCGCACCGGCCTGCATCACCTCTCGGGCGCTAGCCAGTCCTTGCTCCAGGGTGCCATAGCTCATAAATGGCAGGTCGGTCATGATCAGCGCCGGGCGTTGTGCCCGGCGGTTGCCATTGGCCACGCAGCGGGTGTGATAAACCATATCAGCCAGAGTGACTGGCAGGGTGCTGTCTTGCCCTTGCAATACCATGCCAAGGGAGTCCCCGACCAGCAGAGCTTCAATGCCTGCATCGGCGGCCAGTTGTGCGAGGGTCGCGTCGTAGGCGGTTATCACAGCAAACGTCTGTTGCTGTGACTTGTACGCCTGTAGTGAGCGAATTGTTACTGGATTCATCTGCTACTCCCGTGTGGACAAGCCACTTTCAGGTCGCTAATGGTGCGGATTGGTGAGCATAAGTCAATATTGCCCGAACAATTTTCGTTGGCAGGCAAGGGTGACTCGATCCTGCTGCACATTTTTTGACGGGTAGGCTACTCAAGGGTCGTCCAGGAATACATAATCAGGAGTCCACCGCAGGGGCTTGCGGCAGCAGCTCCAGACGTGTTGGTGTGGGGATGGTTATGAGTTCGTCTTGTCCGGCCAGTGTACTTAATATCGCATGGACGGGAGTGCCATCAGGAAGATGACAATCAGGAACCAGCTCGGCCAACGGCTGAATAACAAACAGGCGGTTGCACATTTCGACATGGGGAACCGTCAGGCGTGGGTGTTGGATTGGCTGATTGGCGTACAGCAGAAGATCGAGATCCAGAGTGCGCTCACCCCAGCGCCGTAATCGTACACGGCCCTGATGTTGTTCGATGGCTTGTAACTGATCGAGCAAGTCCAGTGGTGCGAGGGTAGTGCTTATTTGGGCAACCGCATTGACATAATCCGGTTGGTCTTGCGGCCCTACTGGCTTGCTGCGGTAAAATGACGACCAGCCGGTCAGTTTGATACCAGGGGTGCTGTTCAGAGCAAGCAGTGCCTGCCGCAGTTGCTGATCGGGCTGGTCAAGATTAGCACCCAGCCCCAGATAGCAAGTGACCGCTGTCATGGACGGCGGGGAGCGTTACTGCGACGACGGCGTTTACGTGGGGGGTCATCCCGATAGGCCTGGCGTGACGAGTCGGGCACGCCTTCACGCTTTTGCAAGTCAGTCCACCAGTCACCCACGCCTTGCAGGTCTTCACCAGACTGTTCACGCAGCAGCAGAAAATCATAAGCTGCGCGGAAACGCGGGTGTTCCAGCAGTTCTTTGGCCTTGCGGCTTTGAATTTTGGGCAGACGTAACTGCAGTTCCCAGATTTCGCGCATCGGAATAGAGAAACGCTTGGGAATAGCTGTGTGGCGAATTTGCTGGGACAGAATCCGGTCGGCGGCTTTTTGTAACGCCGGGTGTGGTGCCAGTCCGGAATCTTCAAATTCCTTTTGCATTCTGACCAGTGCTGGCCAAAGCAGCGCGGCAAGGAAAAAATACGGCGTGACGGATTTACCTGCCTGAATGCGCAAGTCGGTGTTACGCATGGTGTTTTCGGCAATGTTACGAGCCAGTTCTTCGGCTTGCAGACACTGTTCTGTTGCCGGAAAAATATGCCCCAGCAAACCGTATTCACGCAGTAATTGCAGGGTGACCAGTGCCTTGCCTGCCAGGAACAGTTTCAGCAACTCATCAAACAGTCGCGCAGCCGGTATTTGTTCCAGCAAGGGTGCCAGCATGGGGATCGGTGCCGCGGTGGCAGGTTCCAGCGAAAAATCGAGTTTCCCCATAAATCGGATCGCCCGCAGCATCCGCACCGGATCTTCTCGGTAGCGCGTTTCCGGGTCACCGATCAGGCGTAACTGGCGATGTTGCAAGTCATCCCAGCCCCCGGCGTAGGAATAGACACTGAAATCCGCAATGTTGTAATACAGCGCATTGACGGTGAAGTCGCGCCGCAAAGCGTCTTCTTCACGGTTGCCGAAGACGTTATCCCGCAGAATCATGCCCTGATCGCCGGTCGAGGCGACTTTACTGGAGTGCTCATCGGTCGGTGGTGCGCGGAACGTCGCAACTTCGATCACTTCCCGGCCGAACACCACATGCACCAGCTTGAACCGGCGTCCAATCAGGCGGGAATTACGAAATAGCTGATTGACTTGCTCCGGGGTGGCGTCGGTCGCGACGTCAAAATCCTTGGGGGAGAGGCCGAGCAGAGTGTCTCGGACACCGCCGCCGACCAGCAGGGCTTCGTGACCGGCGTTATGCAGTCGATACAATACCTTCAGTGCCGCATCGCTGATCTGGCTACGGCTGATGCTGTGATCATCGCGGCTGATAATACGCAGGTTGGCGGAAGGCGCGGCGTTGGCAACAACGTCGTCGGACTGAAGGATGTTTTTGATAAAATTGGTTAGGCGCTTCACTGATGCTCAGTTTGGTTACTCGCAACGAAGGGCGGAGTTTAGCAGTGTCCGCAACAATTGATAAATCAATCCGTCCGACAGGCAATAAAAAAGCCGCACAATGGCGGCTTTTACTGGGAGGCCCTTATTTTTATTCTTCTTGTGTCCCTCAACACTCGGACTGGGTATCCGCTCTTTTGAATATTCAGTATCGCCTGTTGTTATTTTTATCAGCGAGACCAGTCATTCGAAACAGCCGATGGGGCGCCTCTCTTGTTATTTTTGTTGTCGAGAGTTGCCGCTGCAGATGGAAGTTATTTTTATTGTCATCTGCGTGAAGTGCCTTGCTTGTTATTTTTATTGTTTGCTGCGCTTCATGATCTTACTAAAGCAGGTGCTGTGCCAACTTTTTAAAGTCATTTAAAAACAATTAGTTACGAATTTTCCAGGATTTTTATGAGGGGGGCTGGCCCAGATTGTTACCCGCTTTCGAGGTCTTAGGTAACAGAGTGTGTGCGAGGTAACACTTTGAGCCAAAGGGGATTTTTTGAGCCATAAATATACCTGAATGAAAAGACTTTTTTGCCTGTGTGAATGTTTTGGTCTAAAGACTGTCGTGAAGCTGGCTGTGTGGTAATTGCGGACGCCAGCGGCCAAAGCAGACCTGGCGATGCAACAGAGTGAACCGCCAGGAGTGTGCTCAATATGCCAATAGCCCACAGATAGGAGCAGGCAGTGGTTTGAGACAACGAAACTGAACTGAGATGTTGTGTGTGGATGCATCGGGTATCCATCATTTCTGACAGAGCGGACGAGAAACCCAGCGCTAACGCTTGATAGGTATTGATAGGTATTGGTAGGTATTGGTAGATAGCAGGCGTTTGGATGCTGGTCTGCAAGGAGGCGTTGGCAGAACGCCAGAAAGAACAAACCCCGCCACCTTTGCAGGTGCGGGGTTTGTGAGAGCACGGACTGTTTCTTGTTTGACACTCGATCACCGGTATTTATTTTTATTGTCGGTGATTGGCTGAGTCCACATTATTATTTTTATTGTGTGTTTCAGCTCTTGTTCTTGAGCAGAATAAAGCGAGTACTGTGCCAGTTTTTTAAAACTCTTTAATATCAATGAGTTGTGTTCTCTGGTTTGAATTTGGCTCGTCAATGTCAGGTATTTGTTACCTTGATAGCGGGGTGAGGGGTAACACTTTGGCGATGGTGTAACACTTGGGTAGCACTTCTTTGGGGGGAGCAGTCTGGGTAGTGAGGAGTATTTGGGGCAGCTTGTATGTCGCAGAAAAACTGGCCCATGTGAGGGTAATGGCGGGGAGGTGTCATTCAAGGCTGGCGGATGTGTGGTGGTTGACCATGAGATTGTGCGGTCACATTGCTGACATTGGATTTGCTACCTGATTTCGATATCAACCCGACTCTGCCAGTCCGTTCTGACAATAAAAATGCCCAGAAAGAACAAACCCCGCCACCTTTTCAGGTGCGGGGTTCGCGAGAGAGTATGACTTCTTCTTGTTCTGACACTCGTGCACCGACACTTGTTTTTATTTTCGGTGTAAGGCTGATGATCACATTGTTGTTTTTGTTTGGCGTGATACCCGCTCTTTTTGTTGCAGTAGTTAAAGCCAGTTACGTGCCAAGGTAGGGATTTTGTTTTTTTGTTTATTTTTATCGTTATTAATCAATGGCTTAGTATTTATTTCTGGCTGTGGGTATTGGTTCAGGCGGGTGTGTTACTGGCTGGGTTAGTGGAGTGTTACCTATTGTGTTACCTCGGGTAGCGTATGCGGTAGGTTGCTCGGGGTAGTGGGGTAACACTCAGGTTGGCCAATAGGATGTTCGAGATGCGCGGCTCGAAGTCGTACGACCAGGGAAGTAGCCGGTGTGGTGGATGGGTACTGGATGCGGGAGTTACAAGCAGGGGTTTGCCGTTCGGGTAACAATGCCCGAACGGTGGTTTTGCGGCTGAATTGAGATCGGTTGAAGCGTGTGCAGGGTTATTTTTTCTTGCGCGGAATGCCCAGACGCTGGCGTCGCTCCCACAGGCTCTTGCGCGATATGCCCAGCTTGCGGGCAAGGTCGGTCTCGGTCATTTTGGCTTCGTTCTCCAGGACAAAATGCACAAAGTAGTCGTCGAGTGATAAGTCGCCCTGGTCGCCATGTTCCGTGCGTTCGATGATGGCTGGGTTGTTGTTATTTTCAATCAGGTTTTCACGCATGGCTGAGCTGATGTAGCGATCGGGCGACAAATCGATGCCGAGTAATTCAGCGCTGACGTAGCGGTCTTCTGCAAGGATCACCGCACGTTCAACGGCGTTTTCCAGTTCGCGGACGTTGCCTGGCCATTGATACTGTTTAATCGCCAATACGGCACCGCTGTCAAAACGCATGGGGGATTGCCCCATTTTTTCGCAGGCTCGCGTCAGCATGAAACTGGCCAGTTCTGTCACGTCGTCACCTCGGTCTCGTAATGGTGGTAACGTCAGTTCGACCACGTTCAGCCGGTAGTAGAGGTCTTCGCGAAACTCTCCACAGGCTGCCATTTCCTTGAGGTTGCGGTGAGTTGCGGCAATTAGCCGCACATCAACCTTAATGCTTTGTACGGCGCCAACACGACGAATCTCACTTTCCTGTAACACCCGTAACAGCCGTGCCTGGGCTTCCAGTGGCAGTTCGCCAATTTCGTCGAGGAAGAGGGTGCCACCATTGGCGGCCTCTACCAGTCCCTGACGCTGGGTAGCTGCCCCTGTGAACGCGCCTTTTTCATGGCCAAACAGTTCGGATTCGAGCAGGGTTTCCGGGATGGCGGCGCAGTTGACGGAGATAAGCTGAGCGGTTGCCCGGCGACTTTGCTGATGCAGTGCCTTGGCGACCAGCTCTTTGCCGGTACCGGATTCGCCATGAATCATCACGGTTGCATCCGTGGGAGCGACCTTGCTAATTTTACGAAACAGCACTTGCATGGTATCGCAACTGCCAATGATGCCGTTGTTCTTGGCGATATCCGTGGCGTTGCTGACGGGCAGGTCGGAGGCACTGCTTTCGGGGGGCAGTTGGGCCTTTTCGAGGATTGATTTGACGGCTTCAACCAGTTCGCCATGATCAAAGGGTTTGGCGATGTATTCGACCGCACCCATTTTCATGGCGTCCACCGCAGAGCGGAGGCTGGCGTAGCTGGTCATGATCAGCACTGGTGTCGTTCCGGCCAGTTCAATCAGATCGGTACCTTGGCCACCTGGCAGGCGTAGATCGGTAATCACCAGATCAAAGGCGCTCAGGTCGTATTCGCGGGCTGCATCAATACTGTCGAGGTCTGTTACTTCGTAGTGGTGACGCTGCAACAGTCTGCGTACAGATTGGCGAATAATAGCTTCGTCTTCGACGACCAGAATGCGACTCATAGATTTGTTTCCATCCTGTTCTCCGGCAGGTAACGCGGGAGACTGACTTTAACACAAGTACCGGCATTCCCGGTCACCGGACTGACGATCTGTACCTGGCCATAATGTTCTTCAATGATGCTGTACACCAGTGCCAGACCGAGGCCAGTGCCCTTGCCAACTTCCTTGGTGGTGAAGAAGGGTTCGAACACCTGTTCTAATGTATCAGGCGGAATGCCGTGACCCTGATCGGTCACTCTGACGGTGACCTGATGCATATCGGCCAGTGTATCGGCAATGACCTGTTGACCGGGTTGACTGGCATCACGGGCATTACTCAGCAGGTTGATAAATACCTGTACCAGACGTTGAGAGTCGCCAATGACCAGTAGCTCAGGGTCACTTTGATTGACGAATTCAATGTCCGGGCTGCGTTTGTTCAGGCGCAGCAGCTGCATGGCATCTTCAAGGCAATGGTGCAGGTTGACTTCCTCGTTCTCGGTGGCGTGGTTACCCGCATGAGCGAAGTTCATCATGGATTGCAGAATGCGGCTGACGCGTTGGGTCTGCTCACGAATCTGGTGGGCAATCTGGTGCAGCTCGGGATTGTCAGTTTCGTATTCCATGCTCTGGGCGAGGCAGTCGATGCCGGTAATCGGGTTGCCAATTTCATGGGCGACGCCAGCCGCCAGGCGACCAATCGATGCCAGACGCTCGCTGTGAATCAATTCGCGCTCCAGTAGCTGGGTGTCGGTCTGGTCTTCGAGCAACAGCACAATCCCACCTGGCTGGCCATTGGCTGACTGAATAATGGATTTGTGTAAGGTGTACCAGCGGGGGCGGGCACCAATGTCGACCCGTTTTTTGTGCTCGTGTAATGTCGGCGTTTTGATAAAACGTCCAAGCAGATCGCCCCAGGGCGTTGGTAACTGGTGCAGCAAGGTGCCGGTGACCCGTTCGGCGGCCAGCCCGGTCAGTTCGACCATCACTTGATTCCACAACAGGATTTCACCATCTTCCGCCAGGGAACATGCGCCGATAGGCAGCCGTTCGAGGGTTTGGCGGTGGTAGCGGCGCAAGTGATCCAGCTCTCCTGCGATGCCTGAAAGCCGGTCATGAAAGCCTTCCAGTCGCTGTTCAATAATATAAATGTCGCTGCTTAGTTCGGTGCCTTCCTGCAGTGGTAAATAGCGCCGGATAATATCTTGTGCCACGGTTGGGCCGAGTAAAGCGGACAAATTGGCTTCCAACCGTACGCGCAAGCGACGCAGTTCGTGCGGTCGGTCTTCATAGCCGGGCAGGCCCAGATCCGTCAGCGCCTGGTGTACTTCGCGTTCGGCCATGTAGCGACCTAACGGGCGACTGAGAGCAAGGATGGCATCGTTGGAATTTTCAGCCTCCAGCAATTGCATGCTGGGACGTTGGGCGGCGATGACGCAGGCGTCGGCGGCGCTGAGTTCGGCATCGTCCGGCTTGCGGGTGAAGCTGATGATGACAAACAGCAGCAGGTTGCCCAGTACGCTGAGCAAGGCGGTACGGTGCCAGTTGCTTTCATCGGGAATCATGAACCAGTGTTCCCAGCGGGAGCCAACCAGCAGCAGCGGCAGCAGCAGCCCCAATAACCAGATAGCCAGACCGGTACTCAAACCTGCAACAAAGCCCGTACGGCTGGCACCGCGCCAGTACAACAAGCCGAGAATACCGGGCAAAAACTGCATGGCGGCACCACAGGCAAGAATACCGAGGCGGTTGATGTCGAGTTTGTCGCCCATGAGCTGATAAAAAAGATACGACAGCGCGATCAATCCGAGGATTAATAACCGACGAGACCATAAGAGCCAGCGGTAAAAATCGTGTTTCGGGCTGGGTTTGTAATGAGGGAAAAGCAGGTGATTCAGCAACATCGCCGTAGTCGCCAGAGTCATCTGAATACTGACGCCAGTGGCAGCGGCCACGCCTCCCAGAAAAACCAGCAAGGTAATGGTTGGTGAGCCGGTTTCCAGCCCCAGGCCCAGCGCAAAATATTCAGTTGGCACCGTGATCTGATGAGACATCCCGGCCCAGAGCAGCGGCGGAATAGACAGGCTCAGTGCCAGTAAAATCAGTGGAAAGGCCCAGCTGGCCAGTCGCAGGGCGCGGTTGCTGACGTTTTCGGTAAAGGTGATATGGAACGTGTGAGGCATGGCAATGGCAATCGCCAGGCACATCACCAGTAGTGTCAGCCAAGGGCCATCAGGCGGGCCGGACGGACGACTGGCGAGGTAGTGGTGAATCGATAACATCCACTGATCGCCACCCGGTGATGCAGGAATAATCTCGGTCACTACCACGATAGTGGTGACGGCTGCAGCAACCAGCTTGAACAGCGATTCCAGCGCCAGTGAAAACACCAGGCCCTCGTGGTTTTCCCTTGGCGTCATTTGGCGGGCGCCAAACATAATGGTCAGCGTCAGCAGTATCATGGCAAAGCCGAGAGCCAGATTACTGACCGGCCATCCAGGGCTGAGAATATCGAGCGTGTCGGCCACCGCCTTGATTTGCAGGCTGAGTAACGGCACAACCACACACAGCATACAGATACTGACCAGAACGCCAGCCGCCTGGCTGCGGTAGCGGAACGCCAGCAGGTCGGCGAGAGAGTTGAGCTGGTAGCGGCGGGTGATGCGCAAGATTGGCCGTAACAAAATGGGTGTCAGCAGAAAGGCACCGGCAAGGCCCCCGAAGTAGGAAAAATAGCCATAGCCATAAAGTTGAGCCAGTGCCACGCTGCCGTAATAGCCCCAAGCGCTGGCAAAGACGCCCAGCGACAGCAGATAGATGATCGGCTGTTGTACCCAGCGGCGTGGTATCCAGCTGCGCTCCACGGCGTAGGCACTGAGATACAGCAGGGCCAGGTAACCAAGCAGAATCAGGCAGAGCAGGCTGAGGCTGAATGTCATCAAGCAGGTTCCTGGTCAGGGGCGGGTGACAGTTGCTGACTGGCAACACCGAGTGTGGCAAAAGGCGACAGGGTAGCATAAATCGGACACTGGCATTTATGACCGCAGGCCAGCCGGGCTGCGTTGAAACGAGACGGGTGCTGGCAGGCCGTGAATGCCATTGAGTGCTGCGGGCTGCCAATGCTGGATTGCCCACTGTAGTACGCTGGGATTACCTTCGTATTGCAGTGCCACCGGAGGGTGCTGGCGGAGCCAGTCTAACGCCAGCCATAGGGTTTGGCCGCTGGGGTCCGGTTGTAAGGGCAGGGCCAGATTCTGCTTGCTGAGTTTCTGACCATTGGCTTCTGTCGCGACCGGAATATGCGCGTACTGTGGTGCGCTCCAATCGAACGCCTGATAGATTAGCAGTTGTCGTTGGGTTGAGTCGATCAGGTCGATGCCCCGCACAATTTGGTTGATACCCTGATCACGGTCATCCAGCACCACCGCCAGCTGATAAGACCAGAGCTGGTCGCGGCGGCGAATCACAAAATCACCGATATCGTTGGCAGGAGACAGGCAAACGCGGCCTTGCAGACGATCCTGAAAGCACAGCGGCGCGGAATTCGGATCAACCCGGAAACGCCAGGCGTAATCCTGACTCCGGTCTGGCGGGTTCAGGCAATGCCGAAGGTGCAGACGGCCTTGCAGTTGCTTGCGTGAACAACCACAGGGAAAGGCCACACCTTTGTCCGCCAGCTGTTGCAAACCGTGCTGATAGGCCGCCTGGCGCTGGCTCTGATAACGCACGCTGCCGTCCCAGTTCAGGCCGTAGGCTTCCAGGGTGCTGAGAATATGGTGGCTGGCTCCCGGTTCTTCTCTGGGTGGGTCGAGATCTTCGATACGCAGCAGCCATTGGCCATTGGCGTGGCGAGCGTCGAGGTAACTGGCTAAGGCTGCGAGTAACGAACCAAAATGCAGTGGGCCGGTAGGCGACGGCGCAAAACGGCCAATATAACAACCGGGCTCTGGTTGTGAGCGAGCAGTCTGGAGAGCGTCAGAGAGAGCCGCTGTGGGAGTCGACATGAGGGTGGGAAGAAGGGCGCGGCGCGGGCAAAGGGCACCCGCACGGCACAACTGGATCAAACGCCCAGTTGCTTTTCCTTGATTTCTGCAAGGGTCTTGCAATCGATACACTGGTCGGCTGTCGGACGTGCTTCCAGACGACGAATACCAATTTCAACACCACAGGCTTCACAATAGCCGTAATCGCCCTTGTCGATCAGATCGAGTGTTTTTTCGATCTTCTTGATGAGCTTGCGCTCGCGGTCACGGGTACGCAGTTCGAGGTTGAATTCCTCTTCCTGGCTGGCGCGATCGTTAGGATCGGCATAGTTATTCAGCTCAGTCTGCATGTGCTCTTTGGTACGATCGACTTCCTCCATCAACTCTTGTTTCCATTTGCGCAGAATATTTGCGAAATGCTCGAGCTGGGTGTCATTCATGTACTCTTCAGTCGCGGACGCCTGGTAAGGAGTAAAGTCTGTCAGAGCGAATTCTTTTTTATCTTGCGGCATGGTGCTGCTGCCTCACCTGGTTAACGGGTTCAATCAACCGAACACTTGGCTTACCACGACAGCAAGGACCAGTGGCCTGATACCGGCATGTCCATGGGCGCCAAAAATAATAAGGCCGGCAAACTAGCAGATAACGGCGCGAGCGCCAACTATTTCATTGGGTTGATGCGGCCAACAGGCAAATAGACGGCTTGTAGAGCGACAATTTGTCGAATTGTCGGCTTCTGGCACAATGTTGGCCCGACGCAGGAGATTCTTTGTGGAACATTCATCTCGATCTATCCATCCGGCTACTGGTCAGGCCATGACTCGACGCAGCCGTGAAATATCCCCTTTTCAGGTCATGGAGATTCTGACCGAAGCCCAAACGCTGCAAGCTGCTGGCCAGGACATTATTCATCTGGAAGTGGGTGAGCCGGATTTCCCGACCCCGGCACCGATGATCGACGCCGCTTTCACGGCATTACGAGCTGGCAACACTGGCTATACCCCGGCGCTGGGTATGCCCGCCTTGCGTGAAAAAGTGGCGCATTGGTATCAGCAACGGTTCGGTATTTCGCTGTCTCCTGCCCGTATTATTCTGACGCCTGGTGCATCCGGGGCCTTGCTGCTGCTGGCCGCGTCGCGTTTGGGGCCAGGCGATCAGCTGATGCTGGCAGACCCTGGTTATCCCTGTAATCGCCATTTTGCCCGTTTGTTTGAAGCCTGTGGCCAGTTGATTCCCGCTGGGCCGCAGCAGCGTTATCAGCTAACACCAGCGTTGCTGGAGCAACATTGGTCACCGGCCACCCGAGCTGCGCTGGTGGCCAGCCCCGCCAACCCGACGGGTACCGTATTAAGCCTGCCAGAATTGTCCCAATTGGCCACTACAGCTGAACGGCTGGGAGGTGAGTTATGGGTGGACGAAATCTACCAGGGGCTGAACTATGGCTCAGAACCACAGAGTGTCTTGTCTGTTGCCGATAATGCCGTGGTGATTAACAGCTTCTCCAAATATTTCGGCATGACCGGCTGGCGGCTGGGTTGGGCGGTAGTACCGGAGCACTGGTTGCCGACGCTGGAAACACTGGCCCAGAATGTGTTTCTTGCGCCGCCAACACCGGCACAGCACGCAGCCATGGCGGCCTTCGAGCCGGAAACCCTGGCGATTCTGGAGCAACGTCGGTCGATTCTTGCCGAACGCCGTGAGTATCTGCTCACGGCCTTGCCAGAACTGGGTTTTGTGGTGCCCGTGGCACCGGATGGGGCCTTGTATGTGTACGCAGATGCCAGCCGCTTTACCAACAATAGCCTTGAATTTTGTTTGCGCGCGTTACGTGAAACCGGCGTGGCGCTGACTCCGGGTATCGATTTTGGCGAGTATCAGGCCCAGACTCATATACGATTTGCCTTTACCGCCGATCTTGCCCGACTGAAACAGGCTGTCGAACGCCTGTCAGACTGGTTGGTAGCCATAACATGAAGTACTCGTCAGCACTGATTCCGGGCCGCCTGATCAAACGTTACAAGCGCTTTCTGGCCGACATCGAACTGGATAACGGCGACGTCATTACTGCCCATTGTGCCAATACCGGTGCCATGACCGGCTGTGCCGACCCCGGTTGCCGGGTCTGGCTGTGGGACAGTGCCAACCCACAACGCAAGCTGCGCTACAGCTGGGAATGGACCGAAGTGGCGGGTCAGTACAAAGCCTGTATTAATACCGCCAGAGCCAATCAGCTGGTGGCCGAAATGCTGCAGCAACTCCCGAATACCGGTTGCTTGTCTGATCTGCTGGGTGGTTATACCCGAGTGCTGCGGGAGCCTAGGGTAGAAGATGGGCGATTGGATTTTTTGTTGCAGGGCGACGCTGTGCCAGATCTCTATATTGAGGTAAAAAGCCTGACGTTACGGCGTGAGGATCTCGCCGCCGGACTGGGTTGTTTCCCGGATGCCCGCACCGAGCGTGGGCTGAAACACTTGCGGCGCTTGCAGCAATTACGGCAGCAAGGGCACCGCAGTTTGTTGTTATTCTGCGTGGCACTGGAAGGCGTTACCGCCGTTGCAGCGGCAGCCGATATTGATCCGGAGTATGCAAAAGCACTGGCAGAGGTTATTAACGCTGGCGTTGACGTCATTGCACTGCCGGTACGTTTTGATGAAAAACAATCCAGCGTGAGCCTGTTGCCTGAAGGCAACATCGCTGTGCTTGCCGGTAATGTTGTCCTGAACGAGTGAAAACAGCCAGCGGACACTGTTTGTTTTGACGCCCGACATGTTTAGCAGGGTGTTGATTTTATCCTGATGCCTACTGGCTTTGGTAAAATACTCTTTTTCAATGAATTCTCGGACTCCCCATGCGTGGCGCTGACATTACTCAAGAGCCTCTGTTCACCACCATCAAACTGGATGAACGGGTTCCACACGATCACCCTTTACGATCCATCAAAATCCTGTTCGATCAGGCGCTCACCCACATCGATTGGAAGCTCAGCCTGATCTATTCCGAGCGTGGGCGGGAATCCATTCCTCCGGAGCGTTTATTGAGAGCCTTGCTGCTGCAAATCCTCTTCAGTATTCGCAGCGAACGGCAACTGGTCGAACAGATTCAGTACAACATGCTCTATCGCTGGTTTGTCGGCCTGAGCATTGATGAGCCGGTCTGGGATCATTCGACTTTCAGCGTCAATCGGGATCGCTTGATCCACCATGACGTCAGCGCCGAATTATTTGCCGAAGTGGTTGCCTCGGCCCAAAAACAACAGCTCCTGTCGAACGATCATTTCAGTGTCGATGGCACTTTGATGCAGGCTTGGGCTTCCCAAAAGAGTTTTCGGCTGAAGAACCCTTCGGCTGGGGCAAGACCGTTGGCCACTTATGGCAGTTAAAAGTGAAAGGACTGGCGAAGGTCAACAGCGCTCTTGAGATGACCATGATGGCCTGCAACCTGGTGCGAATGGCAAAGTTACAGGGTCAATCCGTCTGAAGACCGGAAACAGGGTGGAGAATCCTGCTTCCAGCGGAAAGATCACTCAGAAAACAACCAGATAAGCGTGATTTCTCGGGTTAAAAAGCTTCTGTCGGCGAAGCGAATAAGAATTTCAACATCCTGATGCAGATGATGCCGACAGGTCACTCCGGTATCCGGGTGCAAACACAAACCGCTGGAAGGAAACAAGAACATCCAGGCCGGTTGACGGAAGGCATTCGGATACTTTCTCCCCAGGGCATCTGGCAACGAGGGGCCAACACCCTGAGTATTATCAATTTTCTGAATGTCTATGGCACTGGCCATCGCTGCTTCAATTTCAGTCTGAAGCGATAAGGAGAGAATTGTCACCCGGTCCTTGTTTCCTTTGCCGCTGTGTACGGTCAGTGCTCGCCGAGAAAAATCGAAATCCTTGATTCTCAGCCGTCAACATTCAGAAATGCGCAAACCGGAGCCAAATAGCAGCGAAAATATCAGCCGATCCCGATTATTCATCACGGCAAGAATGCGTCCGACCTCCTGCGATGAGATCACCACAGGCAATTTGGCAGGTTTGTTGGCATGTTGAAAGCCCAGGTCGCCCAGAGGCAATTCCAGATACGTGTTATAGAGGAACGCCAACGCATTCAAGGCCAGCTTCTGAGTATTGACCGAGACATGACGATCATTCGCCAGAAACCCCAGAAACTGCACCACCTCAGCAGCCCCCATCTCTTTGGGATGTCTCCGCTTTTGGTAACGAATAAAGAACCGAATCCAGTAAACATAGGTTTTCTCGGTTCGCAGGCTGTAGCCGCGGGTGCGCATAAAGCGGCGAATGTCATTGAGAAAGGGGCTGGAAGTCATTGATCACTCCTTGATCTGATGTGTATGCATATCCAGTATAATTGAAAGTTTGCCCAAATCAATGCGCGCTTTTTCAGAAGCCTTGCGCGCTTTCCCGGACGTTGTTATCGTTAAGGCATTGATACACGGAAATTTGTTGCGCAGGTTTACAGATTAATGCGCAAGGCACAAAGGAGTTAATGCGCATGCTCGCTTTCACAGAATGGACTGATCTGGAAATGGATTTTACTTCCTATTATTCAAGTAGTTACGGTGATTTCCCAGGAACTGACTTGCCCAGAAACCGCGCATGCGCACTAATAAACTGTTATATGCCGTGCTGGCGAGCATCAAACCTATGAGAGAACTATTAAGAAAACAATTTCTAAAATCTCAATTTCTAGCTCTTTTAGCTTTAATTTGTCTTATGGTTATCAGTTGGCGTCAAAATGGTGAGATCCTATTTACTACGCTATTTAAAATTGTGGTAATTCTTCAAATTTGTGTGTTTTTTGGCATGTTTCTAAGTTGGTTAAATTTAAGGGCAAATAACATTGGTAACTAAAGTGGCATATAACAAGCCAAGCCAGCGGGAATTTTACTCGCTGAAAAACGCTCATAAAATCCCCTGCTTGGGGCGTTATACGCAAAGGGAGCATCATGCTTAAGAATTTGATTGTTAGTCTGGCCTTAATAATTCCGCTATTCGCCGTGGCCGAGGAAAAGCAACCAGAATTTGAGATTTCCTGCCAAGATGGCCCTAAGGAAATGGTCACGGAGGTTCCGAAGCTTGTTCAAGCACTAGCAAGTGTTAAATGCACAATTTACGGTCAAATTATAACTGGTGCGGAAGGCGTCCTTTGGAACTATCCTGGTGGCTTTGCCCCAGTAATAATTCCAGCCCAAATGGTTCGAACCCAGCCAGAAAAAGTAAACAATGAATTTCACTTCACTTCTGTTGCAGCAAAGAAACTAAGTCAAAAAGAAGCCGCTGAAATATATAAAGGCTTTGGCCAAGGCTTCGATGAAATGCCAAAAGAAGCGCCTGAAACCATTGAGATCGTCGCCACTAATCAGAAAGGTGTAACTCAAAAGGTTTATCTTTTTCAGTTGGCGCCAGAAAGTATGTGGGGGTTTGCCTGCCAACCAACTTGCAAGCCAGAAATGGCATTTATGGTAATGAAGTTTGAGCAACCTAAGTCGTAAGCGTATAACAAGCAAAGGCAGCATCGCCCTTCGGGCTGGACGCGCTAACGCGCGCCGCTGCTTTGGGCGTTAAGTGTCACCATGGATAATCGAGCATTTACAAAACTCATAGAATATCTGGAAAAGATTCCAGCAATACGCGGTGCCATTGCAAATGGTACTGAGACCGATGGTCGGTGGTGGGTGAAATTCGAAATAGATATCGAGCATCAATTTGCTTGGCATACGGTCCAAGAATTGGGGCATGTTTTAAATTACATGTCTCTTGAAGAACGTTTACCTACTACATTTCATCCTGTGTCTCCGCCGCCATATATGAACGGTGGTCCAGAAGAGTTTTTATCGTGGGTAATCGAGTGCCATGATCCACGGTTTAAGCCGGGCACATGTGCAGAATGGCTCATTGGTCGCCTGCCCAATCCCGTCGAAGATTTAGAGCAGTGGGCAACAGAGTAAAGCACTTAACAAACAGCTCAAACCGACCTCCACTGCGTTGCTCGTTTTGTGCTTTTCCGCTACGCTCGCACAAAACAATCAACTCCGTTCCGGCGGCTTAGCTGGGCGTTATGCAGTATAAGGATAAACATTGGACATACCTAAAAAATGGCTAGACCTTAAACTGAACAAGCCAAATTTACTTTTTGGGAATGGTCTGGGAAGAACATACTGGGAAGCATTCGGCTACAACTCACTTTTAGATGTTTTTGGGGATCAGCCAGTTGGGCGATATCTTTGTACAAAAGAACTTTTTAGCAAGTTGAAGACATCAAATTTTGAAGAGGTGCTTAGGGCTATTTATCATGCCTATCAGGTATCAATTGATAATTTAGTTGCAACAAAAACCTTATACACAGATGTTCAAAAAGCACTGATTGGAGCTGTAAATTCAGTCCATCCAAAGCATTCTCAAATACCAAACGAAAAGATTGCGGAATGTTTTTGCGAATACAGAAGTGTATTTACAACAAATTATGATTTGCTGCCTTACTGGGCAATTTTAAGTGGCTATTCACATGTTCTAGTTGATTTTTTTTGGGGCAAACAGTTTTTTGATTCAAGAAATGTAGACTTATATAAAGGTAAAATTCCTGTGTATTTTTTGCATGGCGCGCTTCATTTGAGATCAAAAAACATATCGGATACACAGAAGATCCCTATAACACTGGAATCAGAAGTAAAAGGTGCTCTTAAACTAGATTTTGAACAATCATTTCCGTTATTTATTACTGAAGGAAGTTCTGAACAAAAGTTAAATAGAATAAATTCAAATTCTTACCTAAGGTTCTGTTATCAATCACTTTTTCAGACTTATGGCGAGTTAGATATTTACGGACATGACCTTAATCAAGATTTTGATAGTCATATAATAGATGCCATTAGGCAGAGTGGTAATGAAAGAATTGCAGTTAGTGTCTTCTCTGGTTTAAATGTATCAGACAAAAAACTTTTTATGGGTAGGATTAGATCGCTATTTTCTGATCAGAACAGAAAGATAGAGTTTTATGAGTCTAATACGCATCCATTCGCAACTGCAGTGCATAACAATGCATTGCAGCGGACAAGCCGCTGAATGCGGCGTTAGGTTACTAGATGAAACTGGATGACATCACAATCTCAACTGACGGAGTAAATTGGGAGAAATGCCTAGGACATTGGCTTTGGCTTCTTAATAAATCCCCTGAGTTCACTATTTATCTCGTAACTAAATTTGCTGAGTTGCTCCTTATTGATAATGACGGTTGTATTTGGTTTTTATCTACTTCGGGCGGTAGCTATGAAAAAGTCGCAAATTCAGAAACTGAGTTTTTTGAACTTATAGCAGACGAAGAGGAATTCGATTTCTATTTTATGCCTCAAGTAATAGACCTACTAACTAATAACGGCTTATCACTCAAACACGGTGATTGTTTTGGTTTTATAACACCAAGCATATTTGCTGAATGTGAATTTGAAACAAGCAATTTTAAGGTTACATCTACTGAGAGTTACCTTATCGGTTTAGGTGATATGCTTGGTTCGTTACAAGAGACAAAGAACGGTGATAAAGTCACTTTTAATGTGGTATCGTAACCTAACAAGCTAATAAATAAGGACTAAAAACAGTTTGCTGTTTTCGTTCCTCAACATTTTAGTAAACTATTTTTAGCCCATTATTAGGGCGTTAGGGTTCAAGGGATAAATATGGATTTCGTTACACAGTTTTTCATTTCTCACGCAAGTGAAGATAAGGAAGAGTTTGTAAGGCCTTTCGCAAATACCCTGATTGATACAGGGGTAGATGTTTGGTATGACGAATATTCATTGAAAATCGGTGATAGTTTGGCTGAGTCAATAGACTCTGGTTTGAGAGAGTGTGACTTTTGCATAGTTGTGCTCAGTCATGCATTCTTTGCAAAAAAATGGACAAAAAAAGAGCTCTATTCTTTAGAGAATCGCCAAATTAACGAAAATAGGAAAATAGTTCTTCCAGTTTGGCACAATGTTACCAGTAATGAGGTAGCAACTTTTTCGCCATTTCTCGGTGATACGATTGCACTCACTTCAGATATTGAAATGCGAAAATTAACCAACCAAATTTTAGAAAGTGTAGCAGATGAATCCGAGTACCTTTCTACTAAGAAAAGGTACATTGATGCATTGAATAGGCTTGATTACTATCTTGAACGTGATGGACTCATTGATCCGGATGATTCACTGTTTTGGAGGTTTGATTTCGAAAAAGAAATCAGTTCCACTAAATTTATAATTAAGCGGTGTGAGGACAAACTTGATAAGTTCGAGAGGAAGAGCCCTAACAAATCAATGCAGTCGGACTAATCTCCGCTCCGGCCAGTTTGTGGTCGCTGCGCTTATACCACAAATTGACCTCCACTCCGATTAGCTGCTGATTGAGGCGTTAGGCTTTTAATCAAGCATTACAACTTCAGGAATCACAAATGCAATATGTAGAATTAGTCGCAATATTAGCTGTACTTCAATTTTTCTTTTTCGGTTTTATGACTGGGCAGGCACGTAGAAAGTCTGGCCTAAAAGCGCCTGCCATTACAGGTGATGATGGTTTTGAAAGAATGTACCGTGTTCAAATAAACACATTAGAAACTCTCGTGGCATTCCTTCCTGCAATATTTTTAGCAGGAAAATACTGGCCTAGCTTATTGGTTGCCGGTATAGGTATTATTTATATAATTGGTCGCTTTATCTATTGGCGTGCATACATAAATGACCCTGCAAAACGTGGCATTGGTTTTATGCTATCTATGATACCAACGTTTGTGCTTATAGCTTTAGCATTAGTTGGCATTGTGTTGTCATTAATCACTACCAAAGCCTAACAAGAAGCTTAAACGGAAAAATAACAGTTGGCCATCGCTTCGCGATTATAGCCAACCATTATTTTCCGCTTAGCTAGGCGTTAGGGCTGCGCGCAGTTAATGGTCATCATAATGTCCACCAATGGCAAAAATATAAATAGAGTTATCGTCAAATTTATAAATTAATCGGTCTTTTTGAGAAATGCGTCTAGACCAAAATCCGGTGAGATTGTGTCGAAGTTGTTCTGGTTTTCCCGTGCCTTGGCTGGGATCTTCACGAAGCATTTCTTTTAAATGTTTGCAGAGAGCTTTGTGTAGTTTTTTATCTTTTTCACGAAGCTCTTCATAGGTGATCCAGGTCCTACCTTCAAATACCAGTGATCTCATTTAGTTCCTCTCTGGTAGGGGTATAACCGGAGCCTTTATTGTGAGTTGCCATAGATTCAGCAATCTGTTTCATTAGGCTGTTGTTCTGTAGAACGTAGAGTGTTTCTTGCTCTCTCTCCCAGTCGTCGGCGCTCATTACTACGAAAGCGTCACCGGCTCTTCGGGTAACTTTGAGCGGAGTGTGGTTTGTAACTACCTGTTCTACAAAGGTTTTTAGCTTATCTCTAAATTGGTTTACGCTTACTGTGTCCATATCTAATACCAAGTGTACGGAAATACGGTACAAATATAGCAGGTGGGCCCTAACAAGGCTATCAACCTGACGTCCAAAGCTCCGCTGGTCTTTGGGCATGGCCTGCGGCCATTTTAGCCCAAATCCAGCTCCACTTTGGCCGCAGGTTATAGCGGCGTTATGGCTCAAAAATAAGGAATGAAAAGTGAACAAGGCCGTAACTTGCAAGTCCCTTGAGGAAGTCCGTTCCAATATCGACGCGATTGATCACAAGATCGTAAGCCTAATCGCTGAGCGTGGCGACTTTGTCATGCAGGCGGCGCGCTTCAAGAAAACCAGCGATGACGTTAAGGCTCCGCAAAGAGTCGAGCAGGTAATTTCTAAAGTTCGCGCGCTTGCACAAGATTCTGGTGCAAATCCCGACGTAACCGAGGCCGTCTATCGCTCCATGATTTCGGCTTTTATAAATGCGGAGATGGTCGAACCAGTCATAAAGCGGGTTATGTCTCCAGTCAGATTGTGCGTAAACGGGTCGAAGAACCCTTCGGTTGGGGTAAGACCATCGGCCCCTTACGGCAGTTAAAAGTGAAGGGGCTGGAGAAGGTCAACAGCGCTCTTGAGATGACCATGATGGCTTACAACCTGGTGCGAATGGCAAGGTTACAGGGTCAATCCGTCTGATGACCGGAAACGGGATGGATAATCCCGTTTTAAATGGAAAACCTGGCTAGAAAACAACCAAATAAGTGTGATTTATAAGGCGGAAGAGCTTCTATCAGCGAATTAGATACGAATTTCAACGGCCTGTTAGACAATCCCGTTACTGCGCTGTCACTCAGGATTGAACGGCCACTCTGTCCGGCAAGCCTGTAGCCTGTATAGTGGCTCGGTAAATTCACTGATATCAATAAACAACCTGCGGAGTACCTGTATGAATGTAATAACCAAGCTGATGTCTGTCGCCAGTATGGCCGCCCTGCTGGCTGCTCCTGTCTATGCCGAGGATGAACCATCCTGGTGGGATAGCATGGTTAGCAAGGGTAAATCCATGTTTGGTGGCGCTGAAGAAACGGCAGCAAGCAGTGTCGACAAGGGCAGTGAGCAAGTGGAAGAGAGCACTGACGATGGCAAGAGTATGGCGGCGGAAGGGATGGAGAAGGGTAAGGAATTAGCCAAAGACGGCTATGAACACGGTAAAGAAGCCGCCAAAGAAGGTTATGAAAAGGGTAAGGAGTTAGCCAAAGACGGCTACGAGCATGGCAAAGAAGCCGCCAAAGACGGCTACGAACACGGCAAGGAAGCTGCCAAAGAAGGCTATGAGTCCGGCAAGGAAATGGCCAAAGATGGTTATGAGTCCGGCAAAAAAATGGCGAAGGACGGTATGGAATCCGGCAAGGATTCACTGAAAAAGACCTTCGACTGAGCGTATCAAGCACTGTTGGCCGGCAGCAAACAGCGCCTTGGCCCAAGTCCAGCGGCGCTTTCAGTCCAGTAAAACCAGTAACTGGCCGTCTTTGACATCGTACTCGATGGCTGTCAGAGGCTGGCCAGCGCAAGGGCCTGCGATACACATACCATCCTCAACCTGAAACAGGGCACCATGGCTACTGCACTGGATAAAATAACCATCAACATCAAGAAACTGATCCGGTAGCCACTCCAACCGAATACCCAGATGCGGACACTGGTTAACAAAAACAAAAAAACGCGCAGCCCGGCGGATAACAAACAACGCCGTATCATCCAGCTCAAACCCCTTGCTATCACCCTCGGTAATATCCTGCTCGGCACATACCCAACGCCATGTACTGGCCATGATTGATTCCTGTTAAACCTGTGGCTTGTTGCCTTAATCGCGACGGCGACTGGTCGATGGACGACCTGTGCGGTTGATCAGTGCGGTTTGATGAGCGTCAAGATTAATAAATAACCGGCAGTACAGCCAGTCAGAGTTTCGAGGGGCACTGCATATGGCCAGGGAGCGTTCTCAATTATTTGCCACGGCCTGTCAGGAGGAAAGATTCCGCCAAACAAGGCGTTGGATACCGAGAATGGCGCGTCCTTATCAAGTCCAATAACATCGCATGGCGGGATATTGGCCCGGACCCTTCGGGCTGAGGCCAGTAACTTCCAGTACGGCGTTATTCGTCACTTGTTTAGCTCGCTAAACCACGCTCCTCATGCCTTGTTCTGAAACCAACGGCTCTCAGCAGGCTCGGTTTAATCATTGAGAAAATGAGGTTATGTGAGAGGGCGTGGCATGCGGGAATACTTGACCACGACAACACGTGCCACGACAAATAGCAGACAAAAAAACGCCCCTCTAAAAGAGGGGCAAAGCAACCGTGATTAGCTTGATGAGAGAGATCACCTCACAGCCAAGGCCGTGTTGTGAACACCGTTGCTATCGCTAGCTCCGATAAGCAAACAATAGTCATTCTCATCTGAGTTGTCAATAATAATTCTCATTTATTTTCGGCGGATGTTTGTACGTGCCGCAAGCGGGTACCAAACTCCAGTGACAGCTTGAGTTCTTCGGCGCTGATTGCGGGCGGAAAATAACAGCCGCTGACTCGTGAGTTCACCAGGCTGACGCCATCCAGGCAGCAGTCACGAAAATCAATGCCGCGCAGGTCGGTGCCACGAAAATAGGCATCGGTAAGGTCCATTCCGCTGACCAGAAGGCCGCGTAAATCAAGGCCGCGCAAATCCATACCGGCCAGGTTACATACCTGGCCTTGCTGGATAGCCTGATTAAATCCGGCGACGTCATCGTTGCGGAGCAGTTGATACAGGGGATCCTGGCTGATGGCCGCTGTAGTCATGGAAAACCTCGTTGATTAGACTGGGTGGCCTTCAGTATAGATGACCCTCAATGACTCGTTCGCTTAACGCTTTTCTGCTGACCTCCAGCTGGTCGGATGCCACCCCGGATCAGGACTCGGAACTGGTGTTTTGGTGGCAAACCCCGGTTGGCCCGCTACGCCAGCAGTTGCGGCAGCCTGCCGTGTGTTTTATCGAACGCCGTCATCAGCAGGAGGCTGAACGCATGGCCCGTGCTCTGGGTTGGCCGGTAAGCTGTCGCCCGGTCGCGTTAGCAACCTTTGACCAGCAAGCGGTCTCCGCTTGTTATATGCCCGCCAGTTATAGCTATCGCTGGCGGGATTTATTGCTGAATCAGCAGATTCCCTGTCGTGAAGTAGATGTGCGTATTACCGATCGTTATCTGATGGAACGGTTTGTCTATGGCGCTGCAGTGATTCACTACGATGCCGCCGAAATGTCTGAAACCCCGGTGGCTGTACCAAACACCGCAGCCGCTTATCAGACGCTGCGAGGGGGGCGGCTGACGGCTGGCAGTTATCGGCCGACCTTGCGGTGGTTGTCGCTGGATATTGAAACCAATATTCCGCGCCAGGGCGAAGCACTGAAACTCTACTCTGTTGGGCTGGTAACGTCACAGCAGCGTTGTGTGTTGCTGGTTGAACAGCATGGCGCGGGCGCGGCGACTGCGACGGATCCGGTTGAACTGGTACGGCTGGCGGATGAAGTGGCGGTTTTGCATGCGCTGAACGACCGCATGGCGGCAAGTGACCCGGATGTGATTCTGGGCTGGAACCTGATCCAATTTGATCTCAATGTGTTGCAGCAAAAATATCACGAGCATGACATTCCCATGCGTTGGGGTCGCGATGGCAGCCGCTTACAGGTGCGGCGGCAACGGAATATGCCCGACCGGATCATCGTCAATATGGCTGGGCGACTGGCGCTGGATGGCATTGAACTGTTGCGGGCAGCCAGTTACCAGTTTGAAAGTTTCTCGCTGAATGCGGTGTCTGAACAATTGTTAGGGGATTCCAAACTGCTCACTGGCAGTCATCGGGGGCAGGATATCCAGCGCCTTTATCAAACCGACCTGTGTGCTTTTACGGCCTACAATCTGCAAGATTGCGACTTGGTCTGGCGTATCTTCGAGAAGCTCAAACTGCTGGAATTTGCCATCGAACGCAGCTTGATGACCGGCCTGGCACTGGATCGGATGGGTGGCTCGGTAGCTGCCTTCGAGAATCTCTACCTGCCGCGTCTGCACCGCGCCGGTTATATCGCCCCCAATATTGGCGAAGGGTACCGCGCTGAAAAAAGCCCCGGTGGCTACGTGATGGAGTCGACGCCGGGTTTGTTCGAGCATGTACTGGTACTGGATTTCAAAAGTCTGTACCCGTCGATTATTCGTACCTTTAAAATAGACCCGATGGGATTGATTGAGGGACTGGCTACCGATGCCACGCTGGCGTTGCCGAATGCCGACTGGGTGCCCGGATTTTTTGGCGGGCGCTTTCATCAGCAGCAGCATATTTTGCCGGAGCTGATTCGCGGGCTGGGAGAACATCGCGAACACGCCAAGCAGCAAGGTAACAAACCGCTGTCGCAGGCCATTAAAATTATTATGGCCTCCTGCTACGGCGTATTGGGGTCGGAAGGCTGCCGTTTTCACGATACCCGGCTATCGGCTTCTATTACCAAGCGCAGCCATGAGATTATCCAGACCAGTTCAGACTGGATTGGCGCTCAAGGCTACGAAGTGATTTATGGCGATACCGACTCGGTATTTGTGTGTTTGCGAGCCGCCGTCACAGACTCTGCCGCCGACCGGATTGGCCAGCAGCTGGCCACCGACCTGAATCACTGGTGGGCAGAGAACCTGCAACAACGTTTTGGCATCCAGAGTTATCTGGAAATGGAATACGAAACCCATTATCAACGCTTCTTTATGCCCTCGATTCGGGGCGCAGAAACCGGCAGCAAAAAGCGTTACGCCGGACTGATCAGCGACGCTGATGGCTTACCAAAAATGGTGTTCAAAGGGCTGGAAGCGGTGCGTTCTGATTGGACACCCCTGGCGCGGCAGTTTCAGCAGCAGTTATATCGCAAAATCTTTCTGCAACAGCCATATCAGCATTGGGTGCAGCAACAGCTCCGCGACTTGCTTGATGGCCACTCAGACAGCCTGCTGAGCTATCGCAAACGCTTGCGACAACCGTTAGCCATGTACCAGCGCCAGGTGCCTCCCCATGCCCGCGCAGCGATGAAACTTGACCAGTGGCGACAACAGAATGGCCTGATGCCCAGGTATCAGCAAGGACGCGGCTGGATCAGCTACCGCATCACCGCGAACGGCCCGGAGCCACTGGACGATCAACAAGATAACGACCAGTACGATGGCTTGGTCTATCCCACCGCAGCACCGGATTACCAGCACTATATTGACAAACAACTCCGACCGATTGCCGCTGCGATTTTTCAGTTTACCGGCGATGATGTGGATGATTTATTGGGGACGCAAGGGTCGTTGTTTGGCCCCTAGTGCTCAGTCACGGTAGCCGGTTCGCAGGCCGTTGTCTGGTGCTGTGGCAGTTCCACTTCCCAAGGTGGATTGGGACGAATATTGTCGATCACGAAGTCAACAAAACTGCGTACCTTGGCCGATAGATGGCGGTTGCTGGGGTACAAGGTATGAATCGGGTTGGCTTCAAACGGGTAGTCGCAACAGAGTGGTACGAGGTCGCCGGACTGAATCGCGGGGGCGGCAATCAAGGCTGGCAGTGGTGTAATACCGGTACCGGACAAGGTCAGTGCATAAAGTGAGGCAAAATCGTTTGCCTGCAACTTGGGTTTGACCTGAACCGTCAGTTCTTCACCCTCAGGGCTGGTCATATTCCACTGCAGCCAGCGTGATGCGGTGATCAACCGGTGGTTGGCCAGGTCGTCCGGATGCGACGGCGTACCAAAGCGTTGCAAATAATCCGGGCTGGCACACAGCAGTACACCAACATCACCGAGATAGCGGCCAATCAGCGACGAATCTTCCAGTTGCCCAATACGGAAGGCAACGTCGATGCCTTCCTGTACCAGATCCAGCAGTTGATCGGAAAGCACCAGATCAATCGTCAGCTGGGGATGCTGATCCATAAATTCTGCTACCAGGCTGGACAGTACCGTTGAGCCAAACAGCACCGGAGCGGTAATACGCAGCGTACCGGTGGGTGTGGTTTGCATCTGGGTGACTGCGATATTGGCTTCTTCAATTTCGCTGAGAATACGTGAGCAGTGGCCATAGTAGGCATTGCCGGTATCTGTCAGACGCAGGCTGCGGGTAGTTCGCTGGATCAGTCGCACACCGAGGCGTTCTTCGAGTTGGGTAATCTTGCGGCTGACGGTGGACTTGGGCAGTCCGAGATTTTTTGCAGCTCCGGTAAAGCTGCCAGCGTCCACGACATGGACAAAAATCGCCATTTCATTGAGGTCAAATTCTTCGCGCTTGCCAATCTGCATGGGGCTCTCCTGATATCGGCGGTTGGCCTTCGAACGCATAGAAAGGTTTGAAGGAGCATTCCGGGGTCTACCGTGCCATAATTTTTGGAACAATGGTAGATTTTTGGTGTCGATTGTTGTCTTTATTGGCGTATTGCTGGGTGTGATATTGGTTAATTCGAGACATTTGTATCATTTATAAGCGTATTTTGACGCCGACCGAGACAATGGTTGGTAAATCCGTCACATCTTCCCGTTCACTGTAATCAGCATTTTTGTACTGGTAGTCGATCACATTGGCGCGACCGTAGAGGTTGAGGATTTCGGTATACAACGTCATTTCCCAGGAAGTGTAGAAGAAATTACGGTCGGCCCGGACATCGAGTGCGTGATAGGCCGGTAAACGTTCGGAATTGAGTTCGCCGTACACCGGGTTATAAAGCTCGGGGTTGTCACTGTCTTGTACGGCACCTTCTATAGGGGTTATCAGCTGGCCGGTTTGATAGCGCCATTTGAAGCCCAGTGCCAACACATCGCTGTAGTCATAACTGGCGACAAGGTTGATGATCAACGGCTGGTCATAGCTGTAGCGAAAGTCTTCGTTGGTCAGCTCGTTGGTGCGTCGGGTGCGAGACCAGGCAACGGATGCCCAGCCGTACCAGCGTTCACTCAGATCCTTGTTGATAAATAGCTCCATCCCCCAGGCTGTGCCGCTGGCATCGTTGGTGTAGCGGGGCAAGGCGAGATATTCCTCATCGGACAGCTCAGGATAGACCGTCTGCTGGTCGGCTCGGGCCACCACCAGGCGATCCATCGTTTTATAGTAACCCTCAACCCGGATGAGCAGGTCGTCACGCAGTTCATGCTCGATACCGGCTTCGTAGTGAATTGCAGTTTCCAGTTTGAGGTCGGGGTTGCCAAAGTTTTTGGCGTATTGGCCGAAGTTGTCCGGGAAACTATGGTAACGGCCATAGGCGGCGGTCAGCGTCCAGTAGGGTGCCACTTGCCACTCGCTGCTCAGCCTGGGTTCGATAAAAAGTTCATCGGTATAATCTTCTCTGGCGACCAGTACGCCTGGGTTCAGAGTCCAGTATTCGGTGGCTTGCCAGCTGTCAGCAAGGTGCAGGTTGATACTGGTGATGACAACTTTTTCGTTGAGGGATACAACCTCGTCACCATCAATGATACGGCAATCCGGATTGTACTCATCGCACGGAGGGCCGGAGTAACTGCCTTTTAATGACGCGTGGGATTCTGATAGCTCAGCACCCCATTGCAGATCGTGATACAGATTCAACGGTTTGGAAAACTGGCTACGAATCTCGTAGTTATTGGTTTTGACGTTGACATAATTACTTCGGCCAATGGCAAACTGGAATTTTTCTTCAAGCTGGGAGAATCCGGTTTTTTGCTGTAACCCATTGCCGTAAATTTTGTCCCAGACAATGGCCTGACTATTAAAATAACGCTCAACATTGAGGCCGCCATCCAGCCCCGGATCCTGGGCGAGTTCATCGGAGTCTTCGTCAAATTTTATCCCGGCCTTGTCGCGGGAACCAATGGCCTGCACCACCAGACTTTCAGTGATACTGGGCTGATATTCGTATTTCCCCTGATAGTCGTAGTATTCCGGCAAGGTGGTGAACTGGAAATCTTCATCGTCCAGTAGCGCGTCGATGTAGTACTGAAACAGACTCTGGCGCCCGGATAAATAAACGCTCTGTTCGCTGTTAATCGGCTGTTCGATAAAAAGACCAGCCTTGAGGAAGCTGACATCGATCACGGTCTGGGGAGTGGCAAAGTCCGGTGAACGTGAGGTGGCATCGATCACGGCACCGGTTGCCCCATTGTATTGCGGCCCAAACGCGGCGGCTTCCAGGGTGAAACCCTCAATCACGTTGTCGTTAAGAATACTCGACGAGTCACTATGAAAAATGTAACCCACCGGGAAAAAATCGATGTAATAGGCGTTGTCATCGGGAGAAGAACCACGCACCGCCGGGGCGGAATCCTGACTGTTACTGAACACCACGCCCGGCAAGCTTTCGATGGCTTGCAGCGGGTCGTTGCCAGCACCGGGAACACGCAGCAGTTTACGTGGACTGACGGTCGTCAGTGATTCTGTTACCCCCAGTACCTCAATCACCTCGATGTTGGGGTCGTCTGCCAACGATGGTTCGGAGACATCGGCTTGTGCGCTCGTCATCATTACCAACGGGAGTAGTAGCCGGAAGGGTGAAAGCGCTTTCATGACGGCGTCCTGTGTCGATGGAAGGAGCAATTTGGCGGCTGGCTGTGGTTAAGACAGTGTGGTTAAGTTTACAGTGATCACATGCCAGCCTACTGATATCCGATTAAATATCTGTGACAGAGGTGGGTTCTTTATCAATCACGTTCTCAATCCGGTTACCAAGTCGCCCAATAACAGTGGCCGTTGATTACCTGGCTTGGCAAATACCATGTGTACGGTACTGATCACCCGCTCATCAAAACCGCCTTCACAGTAGGCAAAGTAAAAATCCCACAGTCGACAGAAGGTGTCGTCATAACCCAGTTGGTGCAAGTGCTCGCGCTTGTCGAGAAAGGTTCGCCGCCAGCGCCGCAAGGTTTCGGCGTAGTGGCTGCCGATATCTTCCAGGTGAATGGTTTTCAGGTTGCTGGTACGGCTCATGGCCTGTTGCATGGCGGTGACACTGGGGAGAAAGCCGCCAGGGAAAATATAGCGCTTGATAAAATCGACATTACTTTTGGCCTGTTGATAACGCCAGTCATCGATGGTAATGGCCTGAATCAGCGCAATGCCATCGGGTTTCAGTAGCCGATTGAGGGTGTTGAAATAGGTGTCCAGATACTGATGACCAACCGCCTCGATCATCTCCACCGAAACCAGTTTGTCGAACTGGCCGTTAAGCTGACGGTAGTCTTGTTGTAGCAGTGTGATCCGGTCTTGCAATCCGGCCTCCCGAATACGCTGTTCTGCTTTGCGGTATTGGGCATCGGAGATGGTGGTTGTGGTGACCCGGCAGCCATAGTGCTGGGCGGCGTAAATCGCCATGCTGCCCCAGCCGGTGCCGATTTCGACCAGATGATCTTCGGCGCTCAACTGCAGTTTTTGGCAAATCCGTTCTAGTTTGAAGCGCGAGGCCTGCTCCAGCGAGCTGTCAGGGGTTGGGAAAATGGCACTGGAATACATCAGTGTCGGATCGAGAAACAACTCGAACATCTCGTTGCCGAGATCGTAGTGAGCGGCAATATTGCGACGCGACCCCTTTTCGGTATTTCGCTGCGCCCGATTCCACAATGTCAGCGCCCACTTGCCAGCGCTGGCCCAGCCACTGTCGATACGATCCAGTACCTCCTTGTTGCGACAGAGAATACGCACCAGGGCAGGCAAGTCATCGGCGCACCAGTCTCCGGTCATGTAGGCTTCACCAGCGCCGACGCTGCCGTACAGAGCGATGGTGCGCCAGGCTTCCGGGTCGTTAATTTTGACCGTGGCACGCAGGGCATGATGGGTGTCCCCGAAGACATGGGTCTGGTCTTGTTCGCAAATCGTCAGGCAGGCATCCTGAATCTGTGTCAGACGTTGACACAGCGCTCGACGGCACAGACGGTCAAGCCAGTGAAGGGTACCGGGAGCGGGAGTGGTCGTCGGTGTTGGCATTAATAATCTCCCTTTGAGGTCGGCTGGGCTGCGGCCTGCTTTTGATGGCGGGCATGATCGTGTTCCGGGTTGTTGTGAGGATGTGGGTGATAGCGACTGCCACGCAGCCAGAGTTTGGCGGCGTTGTAATAAATCCCCGCCACAACTTGGAGCGTCATCAGCGGGTAGTGCCATAACACTCGCCCCAGAGCGGCGCGGGATATCCGCTGGCGTTGCAGTTTCATGGTGGCGTCGAGCACCCGGTAACCATCTTTGATCACGTCCATATGGCTGAGTATTTCACTGCC
Source organism: Candidatus Thalassolituus haligoni (assembly GCF_041222825.1). Lineage (NCBI taxonomy): Bacteria > Pseudomonadati > Pseudomonadota > Gammaproteobacteria > Oceanospirillales > Oceanospirillaceae > Thalassolituus > Candidatus Thalassolituus haligoni. The sequence continues at coordinate 3,324,034 of NZ_CP139482.1, read as the reverse complement.
GCTGATGGCAGAGGGAGGGTTCAATACCCAGCGATATTGCATCGCCAGCGGATTAAACGGCGATACATGGAACGCCTTGTTAAAGCGGAACTGGTAGCGGCAGACAGACGGGCGTTTGAACACCCGTTCTGGATAAATTGCCAGTGGGCATGACGGCAGGTCAGCACCTTCAGACGGCATCACCAGACTGTAGTGAAAACGTTCTTGCCAGGGTGTATTGGTGATTTCAGCCACCGTCCCGATACAACGATTCTGCGCGTCATAGCCAAAATAGAGGCTGAGCGGATTGATGATAAAACCGAAGTAGCGCATGTTGGTGAGTACTTCCACCCGCTGCACTGATTGTCCGGTCTCTTCCTCGAACGTGCGTAAGATAGAGCGTTTCAGCGCCGCCACTGACGAGTGCTGGCCAAAATAGTCGGTGCTGTCAAAGCGGGCCATGGCCCAGCGTTGAGCTGACCAGAACGGATGCTGTGCCATGACCTCGTCGACTTCGTCGAGATCCAACAGCATCATATAGACCTTGTGGTTCAGCTCATTGCGTCCCTCGCGAAAGCGGCGATGGCGCACCCAGCCGGTATAGAGGGCGCTGTGGCCGTTAAATACTGTTGCGGTAGCCATCAGAAGCTGACTCCCAATGCCTTGCACACCCGTAGCGCACTGTTGACGCCATCTTCATGAAAACCGTTAAACCAGTAGGCACCACAAAAATGGGTATGGTTGGCACCACTGATTTCATGATGGCGCTGCTGGGCGGCCATGCCATCGAGCGTGAATACCGGGTGGGCGTACTGGAAGCGGCGGAGGATTTTGGCCGGATCAATAGCGTCGGTCTTGTTAAGGGTGACGCAAAAATGCTCAGGGGCATCGGTAAAGTTCTGCAACCGGTTCATATAATAAGTGACGGCGACGGTGTTACGTTGCTCGCTGTCGAGATGGTAGTTCCAGCTGGCCCAGGCATGGCGGCGTTGCGGTAGCAGGCCGATGTCCGTGTGTAATACCACGTCGTTGTTTTGATAGGGGATGGCTTGCAGGATGTGCTGTTCGGTAGCGCTGGGTTGGGCCAGTAGCGCCAGCGCCTGATCACTGTGGCAGGCCAGAATTACCTGGTCAGCGCGGAACGTTTGGTTCGCCAGCGTCAGCGAGACACCCTCGGCATCCCGTTCAATCGTCGTGATCGCACTGTTAATGTGAATGTTTTGCGCAGGCAATGCCGCCAGGATTTTCCCGACATAGCTGCGTGAGCCGCCTGAAACCACCCGCCATTGAGGGCGTTCGTTAACACTCAGCAGGCCGTGGTTATTAAAAAATGTCAGGAAAAAGCGCACCGGGAAATCCATCATCATGGCTTCGCTGGCAGACCAGATCGCGGCGCCCATGGGAATAATGTAATAGCGGCGGAAGTAGTCGCTGTAGCCATGGCGGGTCAGGTATTGCCCCAGCGTCTGGCGGCTGTTCAGGCTGTTGGCGTCCAGTTGTGCACGGCTGTCGCGGTTAAACCGGAGGATTTCCTGCACCATGCGCCAGAATTTCGGATTCAGCAGGTTGCTGCGTTTGGCAAACAGGCTGTTGAGATTTTGGCCGTTGTATTCCATGCCGCTGTGTTCACACTTGACGCTGAAACTCATATCCGAGGCTTCGGTTTGGACGTCCAGCTGGGTCATCAGTTTGATGAAGTTGGGATAGGTCCAGTCGTTGTAAACAATAAATCCCGTGTTGATCGGCCAACTTTTGCCATTCATCTCGATGTCGGTGGTCTGGGTGTGACCGCCAACATAGTCGTTGGCCTCAAACAGATGCACGTCGAACTGTTGGCGCAGTAACCAGGCGCAGGTCAGACCGGAGATGCCGGCGCCAACAATGGCGATGACAGGTTTAGTGGTTGTCATGGGCAGTAGTCCTTGCGGTTAGTCCGGTTGTTTTTGTGGGCTGGTGGGCAAACGGGTGGCGGCACGACGTGTCAGAGCCAGGCGCAGGTCGGCGGGCAGGCAGCCGAGTAATTGCAATAACCAGGTAAAGCGACGGGGAAAGTGAATGTCCCAGGGGCGTCGTTGCAGACTCTTGATGATGGCTTCGGCGGCGACGTTGGCGCTGATGCGCATCGGCATCCGAAAACGGTTGCGATCCGTCAGCGGGGTTTTGACGAATCCGGGCGACACGACCGAGACATCAATGTGCTCGCTGGCGAGGTCGGCGCGCATGGCTTCCATAAAGTAGCGCACGGCTGCCTTGCTGGCACCGTAGGCTTGGGCTTGGGGCAAGGCCAGGTAAGTGACGCTGCTGCTGACGGCGACCAAGTAGCCACGCTGGCTGTTGCGGATCAGTGGCAGTGCGGCTTCGAGGCTGTTGACCAGTCCGTAAACGTTGGTATCTATCACTCGTTTTACAAGAGCGCTGTCGAACTGACGCACGTCAAGGTATTCACAGCTACCGGCATTGGCGATCAGGGTATCTATACGGCCAAACCGTGCGGCGATGTCAGCGGCAACGGCTTGCATTGCATCCCGCGATGTCACATCTGCCGACAGTGCGACGACGTTGGGATGCGGTTCGGCCAATTGTTGCAGGCGGTCGCTATTACGGGCTGAAATGATCAGCCATTGGCAGCGCTTTGACAGCCCATGCACCAGCGCTGCACCAATGCCGGAGCTGGCACCGGTAAGCCAGATAATCTGCTCGGATAACGGTGGCGGCAGTGGTTTTTTCATGCCATACGCTCGCGGATTTTACCCAGCACCCAGCCCAATACGGGCAGGTGGTTGTAGAGCATGGTTGCGCCGTCAAACAGATCCTGGTGGTAGATGACCCGATCATCCTGCCAGCGAAATTCGGTGCCACCCTCAACATGGATGGCCTTGCCCGCAGCAATGGCCGGGTGGCAGAAGACCATGCTCCAGCGCAAAAAATCGGCTTCACTGGAGGGCCAATACTGGCCGTAATGAAAGGTGATCTGGTCAACCGATTGATACATCCCCGAGAAATAGGACTGAATGGCCGTTAGACCTTCCAGGCGATGAAACGGATCCTGAAAAACCGCCTTGGGGTGATACAGGCTCGCCAGCAAGGCATCATGATCTGCTTCTCTGTCGAGCTGGTCATAGACTGAGGTAAAGGCGTGCAGCCGTTGGCTATCATTCATCGGTAGGATTCTCCTGCTTGAGCGCCTTGAAAGCATTCAAGGCCCGCTGGCGGGCAAATGCGTGGTCGACGATGGCATCGGGGTAGCCGGTTTGCTGGCGCTCGAAGGTATTGGGTTGATGACGGCTGGTGGCTGGCAGTGACGCCAGTTGGGGTAGATAGCGAATCAGAAACTGGCCATCGGCATCAAAGCGCTGCGACTGGGTGGTGGGGTTAAAAATACGGAAGTAGGGCACGCCGTCTGCTCCAGTAGACGCGCTCCACTGCCAGCCGCCGTTGTTGGAGGCTAGATCGGCATCAACTAGGTATTGGTTAAAAAATGCCTCACCGCGCCGCCAGTCGATCAACAGATGTTTGGTCAGGAACATGGCGCTGATCATGCGTAGGCGATTGTGCATCCAGCCGGTGGCGAGTAATTGCTGCTGGGCGGCATCGACTATCGGGTAACCGGTGCGGCCGTTGCACCAAGCCTGGAAATCGGCCTCGGCGTCTCGCCATTTCACTCGCTCGGTCTCGGGCTTAAAGGCTGCGTGCTTGCACAGGTCCGGGAAGGCAACCAGTAAATGGCGGTAGAACTCACGCCAGGTTAACTCGTTGATCCAGCTGTCGAGGCCCGCATTGCCACCGGTCAACAGGCCCTGGTTTGCCTGACTGGCAGCAAACAGACATTGACGGGGAGACAGCAAGCCGAGCGACAGCGCGGTGGAAAGCTGGCTGGTCGCGTCCAGTGCCGGAAAATCACGCCGTTGGTGATAATGTCGACCCTGCTGCTGCAGAAAGTTGTGCAGTGCATGGTGGGCGCTGGATTCGTCGTCAAACCAAAGTGCATCCGGGCATCGATAAGTGAGGGTTAACGCACGCCTGAGAGGTTCGGTCAGTATCTGCTGCCATGTAGTTGAGGTGGTTGATGACGGCTGTTGCAGGGCTGCGGGGGATGGCAACGGCGCGCTTAATTGTCGTTCTGCCTGGGCCAGCCAGGCCTTGCGGAACGGGCTGTAGACTTTGAAGGGCAGGTTGGTTTTGGTCAGTACCGCGCCAGGGGGAATCAGGCACTGATCGTGGAAACGATGAACGTTTACCTGATGTATATTGGCCCAGCGATAGCACAGAATGTCGCGCTTGCACTCGTTGACTTCGTATTCGTTGTTGAAACTGACGTGACGAATATCCAACTCAAGCACCAGCTGTTGTAACAGCTGCAGGCTGTGGCTGAAGGTGCCTGCATGCAATACCAGTAACTCGACGCCCCGCTCTGCCAGTGCCTGCTTCAGGTTGTGAACGGCGTTGTGTATCAGCCGGATTTTACGTTCCCCGAGGCCATGCTGGCGCCATTGTTCCGGTGTGACAAAATACACCGCCAGTACTTGCTGCGCCTGGCTTTTGGCAGTCGTCATGGCATGGTGCAACGCGGGATTATCGTGCACCCGCAAGTCGGTGCGGAACCAGACCAGATGTCTGCCAGTACTCTGCTGGTTACTCATCCGTTACCCTGCCAGCATTGAGAATGTAGTGCTGTATCTGCATGGATAACGGTGTTTGCAGGCGGTGCATGTTGGGGCGACCACCGTTGTGATCCGGTGGTGTGCCGGTGAGTATATGCATCCGTTCGGACTGGTTCAGATACCGTTGCCAGCGTAAATCACAGCTTTTTTCCTGTGGCATAAAATGAACCCAGATATGCGTCGCCTGCAATGCATCGGCGGCAAGGCTGAGATCAGTGGGATTAAGATTCGGGCCGAGGTATTCAACTCGCAACCCCGCTGCACCAATTGCGCAGGCGCGTATCAGAATATCCAGCTCACCCTCGGGCTGATTGGTTGCCATTAACAGAGTCGGCGGGCTGGCCATGCGTTGCTGCTGATAAAACATGCTGTACAACTTGCGTTGCAACAGCTGTTCCATCATTCGCAGCAGCATCGGGTGTTCGCTGCCACTGCGCAGGCGGTCGAGTACCGGTGCCAGGCAAAACTGGTAATACACTGCAACGGGATAGGTCGAGAAGGCGTTGCACCAGAGCTCGTCGAGACGTTTTGGGGTAATTGCCAGTAAGGTATCCATAGCGGCCTGTTGCTGTTCCAGCCAATGGCCATGGGGGATACCGCCAGTATCCGCTGAACTGTTTGCGTCTGAGTGATCCTCATTATTCAGCAGCAAGCCGACGTGACGTACCGGGTATCCCTGCTCCAGCCAATACAAAATGCGCTTTACCTGACGGATATGATCATCACTGAAAAAGCGGTGGCCTTTGGGCGTTCGTAGCGGGTGGATGATGCCATAGCGTCGCTCCCAAGCCCTCAGGGTGGCTGGGTTGACGCCGGTCAGGCGGGCAAACTCCCGGATCGGGTAGCTGCCATCAGGAATTGGCGAGGTCACAGGCTGTTCCTCAAACCCAGTTCATAGGGATGCGGGTTGAGATACACCTGTTTGCGGGCGTAGGCATTCGCCTCTTCGTAATGATTGAGATGATGCTTCAGCAGGGTCAGTGGCACGATCAATGGCACGATACCTTGATGATATTGCTGGATGACGTCGGTCAGTTCCGCCTTGTCGGCTGCGGATATCAGTTGCTTCAGATACCCCTGCAAATGCATCAAGGTATTGGTGTGCATCTTGCGGCTGGCCGGTTTGGCCAGTGCTGTCATTAATTGGGTGAAATACTCGCTGGCAACACTTTCCAGGGTGTCGCTGTGCAGGTTGGCTAACAACCGTCCCATGGATTTGTAGTGCACCAGGCTGTGAGCCATCACCAGGTATTTGTAACGACTGTGGAAGTCGATCAGACCGGCAGCGGTGAGATCAGTGGAACGATATTCGCGCCATTCGTGATAGGCGAATACGCGCACCATAAAATTTTCGCGCAGTGCATCGTCGTTCAGGCGTCCGGCTTCTTCCATGGGCAGTAGCGGATGGAGCCGCTGGAACTCACGGGCGAATACCCCGCTGGCAGTACCTTCCGGGTGGCCATTAGCCAGATAACGTTTGACCCCGAACAAACCGCAGCTGGGACTTTTTTGCATCAGAATAAAACCACACAAATCGGCCATTTCAGCGGCCTGCTGTTGTGCATAACGTGCCAGTGGCTCAGTAACATCCATCTCGGGATTGACGGTACCGAGTGCTCGCACCCGGGTATCGCTGGCACGATCGCTAACCAGCCGGATCGGCTGCCTGGGTATTCCCAGACCGATGGCCATTTCTGGACACACCGATAGAAATTCAACATAGCGGCTTAACACATCGGTACAGAAACGCGAGCGTTTGTGACCGCCATTGAAACGTACAGGCTGACCTAGCAAGCAGGCACTGATCCCTACCTTGATGGTGGACTTACCCAGTTCATTTGTCATGTTGTATAACCTTTGGGAAGGTTTTTTGTATAGGTTTATTCTGGCGTCATGACCACGCTTTTGTCAACAAAACTTATACAATTTTTGGAATTTTTGTATAGGTTTTTGAGAAAGCTTTTCTGGAGGATGGGTGCTTTGATGAGAGGAAGCGGGCGGGAGAGTCCGTACCGGAGAGAACTTCGCCAATGGGATACAACAGAGTGGATGATGATCCGCTGGCGATGGAGGTGTAGGAATTTTTTATCTTCGGCTGCCTGTCAGAAGAGAGACAGCCGTTGTTGCAAGCGGGAGCGGCTAGCGGTCACCAACCAGTTTGCGCACCACCACATTGCTGATTGCAGTAGCTACTTCCGGTTCAAGGCCGACCGGAGGGTGAAGGGTTAACTTGACCAGGTGCTGGCGTTGCAAGGCTGCCAATTGCAGCGGCACATCTTTGCGCAAGTGGCGACCGGCAGCAAAAAACAACGGCAGGACATCGATATGGGTCATGCCGTCGTCTGACAACATGGCTACCTGCTGTTCGAGTGAGGGGTCAGCGAGTTCCATGTAAGCCAATTCTACCCGGCCGGACTGGTCGAGGTTTTCTCGAATTTGTCCTGCCAACTGTTCAAATGGTTTGACCCAATTGGGATCGCTGCTGCCGTGCGCCAGCAAAATAGTGGCGTGGCTATTGGATCTGGTTTGCATAACACGTCTCCTGTTTGGCTGGGGAATTAATATAGCTAACCCAGTCAGAGTAGGGCATTGGCAGCAGCCCTGCCACTTAGCCAGGCGCCCTCTATATTTGGAGAATGTAACCAGTCTCCGCAGATTGCCAGCGTTTGTTGAGCGTTGAGCTGAAAACCCTGGTTCATTTTCTTTTCAGGAAGGGCATATAACCAGCGGTGAAGCCAAAGGTGGCGCCACTGGGGTACAGCAGGGAGCCGCAGGGCCTCCGCAAACGCGGCCAGCAGTTGTTTCTGAATCTCGTGGCGAGGCGTATCCTGATGTTGCAAGCTCCATAAGTGGCTGGCTTGTATGACCCAGGCTTCCGTCGCTTCTCTGCCCGGCTTGCTATTGTTGCGACTAACCCAAGCTAATGGGCCGGACTTCACAAAAGCAGCATCGTAAGGTGCTGGCAGTGGTGTGTCGAAGGACAGCAACAATGTCCAGCAGGGCAACATGCTCGTCTCGCTGGTGACTGCCAGTGCCGGATCGTTACTTGCCAGTGCCGCCGCCTGGGCTGGCGGTATAGCCACCACCAGACCGTCATATAGGCCGAATATTTCCCCCTCAGAAGCTGTGACTTGCCAGCCTTGGGCTGTTTCTTCACAACCGGTGATGCGGGTGTTGGCTTCAAAGTGTGTTGCGTTTTGCAGCAGCAAACGGCTGAGCGCGGTCATGCGGGGAATGGCGACGTAGCGTTTTTGGTCGTCTGCCGATGGATGTTGGCGAGTACCATTGATCACCCAGGGCGTAACCGGCCATTCTGCAATCACACCCTGTTGCTGCCATTGTGAGAGCTGGGTGGCAAACTCGTTTGAATGGGCATGAAAGAATTGGGCACCCATGTCCCAGCTGTCGGCAGCCAGTTTTTTGGTTGCCATACGGCCACCGCTGCCACGGCTTTTGTCGAATACGGTTGCCTGATGCCCGGCTGCAGATAGAACCTGAAGTGCGCTGAGTCCGGCGATTCCAGCGCCAATGATTGCGTAGTGAGCCAAATCAGCCACCTGTCTTTTATTTGTATAAGATTTTTATTCTAGCATTATGCGTTCTTATGTATAAGTATTGTATATTAAATTATTTACTTTGATGGCTAAACAGTCTCGTGGGAGGCAGCATGAGCAAGCGTATACTGATAACTGGAGGTACAGGGTTTATTGGTTCTCGTCTGGTGAGCGGGTGGCTCGCCGATGGTCATGAGATCTCAGTACTGACCCGTCGGCCGCAACGAGTCATCGAACGCTGGGGTGGGCGTGTGACAGGCGTCAGCGATCTGTACCAGTTGACCGGGCCATTTGACTGGTTAATCAATCTGGCCGGAGAAGGAATTGCCGATCAGCGCTGGACAGCTGCCCGCAAGCGGGAGCTGCGTGACAGCCGTATCGGTGTTACTGGCAAACTTGCCGAATGGGCAATGCATACCGGCCAGCGTTTCGACGTGGTGGCCAGTGGTTCTGCGATAGGTGTTTATGGAGCGCTGGCAGGCACCGCAGAGCAGCAAACCGTTGATGAAGCAAGCCGGGTGGGCCAGGATTTTGCTGCGCAACTGTGTACCGATTGGGAAGCGGCGGCGCAGCTGTTGTACGGTTTGTCGGAACGGTCTTTGATGCTGCGTACCGGAGTGGTACTGGGCGAACGTGGCGGGATGCTGGGACGCTTGTGGCTACCGTTTTCGCTGGGCTTGGGAGGGCGGATCGGGAATGGCGAGCAGTATTTGTCCTGGATCCACATCGACGATTATATCGCGGCACTGAATGCTTTGTTGGTATCAGATGCGGTGGGTGTGTTCAATATGGTTGCACCTGAGCCCGTGACCAATACTCGCTTTACCCATGAATTGGCACATTGTCTGGGGCGTCCGGCGTTGCTGCCGATGCCAGCCGAAGTTGTGCGTTTACTGTTTGGTGAAATGGCCGATTTACTGCTCAAAGGCCAGCGGGTACTGCCGGCCCGATTATTGGAACGAACGTTTGCATATCATTACGCCACATTGCCGGAAGCACTTGAGAGTATTAGACAAGTCTGGGCTAACTCTCGTTAGAATTGATGTTTGTCAGCATGTCCCTGGCAGTCGATGAAACCGTATGATCTTGAATGATTGACGCCTGATGACGGGTCTAACCTGTCATTGTTAGCGATTTGTGTGGATAAAAGTACTGAAAACTGACGCCAGTAAGAGAACTGTAGTTTTGTGTTATTAGACATTGAAAGCATGGGAGTTGGCGACTAAACCTAGGGTATACGTATCAGAATCAACGCAGGAAGTACCCATGAGCATAAGCCGCCAAACCCTGGAACATTACCTGTACGAGTTTGATCAGGGATATCGGGTGAGTTACGTCAACTTTTTTCGTGCCAGTGATCTGACCGATGCTCAGCTGGTGCTGACGCTGGAGCGTGGCTGCGAGCGTCGCTCGTTTGCGTTTACCCAGCCGTTGTTTAACGACATCGACAAGAATCTGGTGGCCTGCCGCAGTCTTTATATTGCAACCATCAAAAGCTCCCCGCTGTCACCCAATCGGGTGGAAGTGGGAGATATCGAAGGTAACTTTGTCTATTTTACCGCCCGTACCGTCAAGAACATCACGCCGACCGCCTGAGTCTTTTTATTCCTGCACCCAAAGAGCGGCAGAGTCCGCTCGTCCCTTATCGCATCTTCCTGTTTGCAGAGCGCTTGCCGCTTTGATTGCAGAACAGACTGATAGCACGATGGTGACTTTTTTCAGTCGAGCCATCGGGTTAGTCTAGCCGCCTTCTGAACCATGTACTGAGGCTGGATGTGACCGATACTCTGTTTGAACTTGCTGCGTACGGCGTATTGACCCTGATCGGGTTGTTGGCGGTGTTTACCCTGGCGCTGGGCGGTTGGATTCTTTACGCCTGGATGGTGGACGTGCGTCAGACGCAGCACACGGTCAGACGCAACTTTCCGGTTATTGGCCGGTTTCGCTACTTTTTTGAACATCTCGGTGAATTTTTCAGGCAGTATTTTTTTGCCATGGATCGTGAAGAAATGCCCTTTAATCGTGCCGACCGTACTTGGGTTTATCGGGCTGCCAAACGCGAAAGTACGACGATTGCCTTTGGTTCTACCCATCGTCTGGATATACCGGGTACCGTTATTTTTGTGAACAGTCCGTTCCCGTCTTTGAAACATGATTTTGCCAGTTCTGGGCCACTAACGATTGGTGAGCATTGTCGTACGCCTTACACGACGACTTCGCTGGTGAATATTTCCGGGATGAGTTTCGGGGCTTTGTCGAGTGTCGCGGTGACGGCCTTGTCTCGCGGTGCGGCGATGGCTGGCTGCTGGATGAACACCGGTGAGGGCGGGCTATCTCCCTATCATCTGGACGGCGGTTGTGATTTGGTGTTCCAGATTGGTACCGCCAAATATGGCGTGCGGGATGAACGGGGCCTGTTAGATGATGCCAAACTGAAAGCCATTGCCGAACACGGGCAGGTACGCATGTTTGAGATCAAGCTCAGTCAGGGGGCCAAGCCGGGTAAAGGCGGTATTTTACCGGCGACCAAGGTGAATGAAGAAATCGCCCGTATTCGCCATATTCCGATCTATGAGGATTCGATCAGTCCGAATGGTCACCCGGAAATCCGTTCCGTGGATGATTTGCTCGATATGGTCGAGCATGTTCGTGCGGTGACCGGTAAACCGGTTGGTTTCAAGGCGGTGCTGGGTGATATCGACTGGATTCGGGATTTGTGCAGGGCCATTCAATTACGCGGCAAGCAAGTGGCACCGGACTTTATCACTCTCGATGGTGCCGAAGGCGGCACTGGTGCGGCACCCCAATCGTTGATGGATTATATGGGCTTGCCGTTAAACCAGTCGTTGCCGATGCTGGTGGATACGCTGGACGAGTTTCACCTGCGACCACGTATCCGCGTTATTGCGTCAGGCAAGCTGATTACGCCAGACCGGGTTGCCTGGGCGTTGTGTGTCGGTGCCGACTTTGTGGTATCGGCGCGTGGCTTTATGTTTGCTCTGGGTTGTATTCAGGCGTTGCAATGCAACAAGAATACTTGCCCCACCGGGATTACCACCCACGATCCGCATTTGCAGAGTGGTCTGGTTCCGGCCGACAAGGCCCAGCGTGTAAAACATTTTGTTGAGGGGCTGGTACAGGAAGTGGGTGTTATTGCTCATTCCTGCGGAGTTGATGAACCGCGTGGCTTAAGCCGCCAGCACGCCCGTATTGTGCAACCGAACGGTGACGCCCGACGGATGACGGATATTTATCGGGCGTCTTCCTTTCATCCTGGTAATGACCTGATGCCGGAAGACTGAGCGACTACAGACTCATCAGGCGGCCGACCAGCCGCTTGAGTACGCCGTCGTTGGCCAGTTGTCCGGCTGCTGTGCTGGTAATGCTGTTGGTGCCGGGGCGTGACAGTGTTTCGACGTAGCCGGCCAGACGAGCGGCGCTGTAAAACTGGTAGACCTCGGTGAGGGGGATATTCAACAGCCGTGCCGTGACATCCAATGCGACCGGGCGTCCAGACCAGAGCGCGGCGATACGCAGGGCATTGGGGCTACGATGAACACGGGTAAAGTTGGGCCACTGCACCAGAAAGGCAATATCATGGCTGGAGCAGCCAGTTAACAGGCGGCCACGGGACAAGCGGCAGCCTGCTTGCCAGAGCAGTTCATCGACTGGACGGCCAGTACTGCGAGCGCGCTCCCGTATCGGCGAATCTGCTTTTAGCGCGACAACCTTATATTCCCCTTCGACACCGCTCAGTATCCGGGTGATGCTGACGTTATTGACCAGATAGTGTTTTGATGAGCCGAGCAGGGTGAGAAACTGATTGGTTGAGCAGAGATAGGCATCGGAATAAAACAGAATCTGGATATCTTCACGATTTGCCAGGGTCTCTTTTATCAAACGAAAAATGCCGCTGTCGGTTACGGGACGCGCTACTGCCATATTTTCCTCACTACAACTGGGTACGCACGGTTACCAGAGTGCGTGATGTCCAAAAGAGGTACCTGCCTGGATTCCGGCAAAGGTTTTTCGACAATATACTGTTTTTGTGAACCCTGTCACCTTTGGATTGTGACAACGATCAACAATGGCCAAAAACTGGCCCAAAGAGATTCACAGGGTTTCGTTATTACTGAGTGGTCTTAGAAATCTTGCCTTACGCCTGTATGGCAAAAGGGGCTATAACTGTATCTGCATACTTGATGGGTTTCAGAGTCGTCGGATAAGGTGTCTTGGCGCACGGGTGAACCTGTCCTGACCCTGAGCGGGGTCAAGGTGCTTCATTTTATGGGCGTCATGATGGTGTCGTAGATGGCCCGTTATGATGCTGTAGCTTGTCAGTGGTAAAACGCCCTGACCCGGTAACGGGAGCAGGAATCAGGAGGTTGTGAATGGGTTCAGACAGTACGTCCTATCGTTCGATCGTTGCGATTGTGGGTGATCTGGTGCGGTTGCGTGTTGCAGCTCCTGAATCTGGCAAGCCAACTCGGGTACGGTTGGACGATCTTGCGGTGCTGGTGAGTGGTGATGGTACGACCCGTCGTCTGGCTCAGGTAATTGATATTCGCGATGAGCTGGTATCGATGCAAGTGTTTGATGGCACCAAGGGGTTGGCGACCGATGCCAGTGTGCAGTTTCTTGGCCATCCGATGCAGGTAACCTACTCTGCCAATATTCTCGGACGTATTTTTGACGGTCGCGGCAAACCGATGGATCACGGTCCTGCGCTTGATTTTGATAGCCAGGTCGAGATCGGTGGGCCAACCGTCAACCCCATGCGACGGGTGCTGGCATCTCGCATGATCCGTACCGGCGTGCCGATGATCGACCTGTTTAATTGCCTGGTCGAGAGTCAGAAAATTCCGATTTTTTCCGTTTCCGGTGAACCCTATAACGCTTTTCTTGGCCGTATTGGTACTCAGGCGGATGCGGATATTATTGTGTTTGGTGGCATGGGGCTGGGATTTGACGACTTTTATTCGTTCCGCAAAACCTTTGAAGATCAGGGTTCTTTTGCCCGTACGGTGATGTTTGTTAATCAGGCTTCGGATTCGATCGTCGAGCGCTTGCTGGTGCCGGATATGGCGCTGGCAGTGGCGGAACGTTTTGCGGTGGAAGAAGGCAAGCGGGTGCTGGTACTGCTGACCGATATGACGGCTTATGCCGACGCATTAAAAGAAATCGGTATTGCCAACGAACGGGTGCCGTCCAACCGTGGCTATATGGGAGATTTGTATTCGCAGCTGGCGCGGCGTTATGAAAAAGCCTGCGACTACGCCAAGGGCGGATCCGTTACCATTCTGGCGGTCACCACTATGCCGGGTAACGATGTCAGTCATCCGGTGCCGGACAATACCGGCTATATCACCGAAGGCCAGTTCTACTTGCACGACGGCCAGCTGGATCCGTTCGGATCCTTGTCGCGGCTGAAACAATTGGTGATTGGCAAGCAGACCCGTGAAGACCACAGTCAGGTGATGAACACCATGATCCGGCTTTATTCCGGTGCGGTCGAAGCCGAGCAAAAGCAGGCCATGGCCTTTGATCTGAGCGATTACGATCAGCAGTTGTTGCAGTACGGTCAGTTATTTCGCCAGCACTTTATGGCATTGGATGTGTCAATGTCGCTGGAGCAGGCGTTAGATATGGGCTGGCAGCTGATGGCGCAATGCTTCCGGGCTGAGCAATTGCTGATGAAACCAGAACTGATCGACAAGTATTTTCCGACCGCCACGTCGGATAACCCGGAGAGTGCCTGACATGGCCCGCTTGCTGTTATCGAAGGCGACCTTGTCGGCCCAGCGACAGAAGCTGGCGGCCTACCAGCGGTTTTTACCGGCACTGGATATGAAGCGACAGCAGTTGCAGGGTGCCATCAAACAAGTGGAAGTCCAGCTGCAGCAACAGCAACAACAACAGCGGCAGCTGGAACAGCGCATTGCCGAACAAATGCCGATGCTGGCAGAAACCTCCATTGATTTGCAGGGTTTGTGCTCGGTGAATCGATTACGGTTGCAACGGCGCAATATTGTCGGCGTTTGGGTCAATGAGCTGGATGATATCGAATTTGATCTGGCAGATATTCCGCTGATGGCCAAACCGCACTGGGTCGCACCGTTGCAGCAATGGCTGAAAGAGGGAATGACACTGGATGTTCGGCAACAGTTATTACAGCAGCAGCAGATCGTGATGGCAGCGGCCTTACGCAAAGTGACCCAGCGGGTGAACCTGTTCGACAAGGTATTGATACCAGACACCCGTTCCAATATTCGTCGGATTGGCATTTATCTGGACGACAAGGAACGAGAGTCGGTAGTGACGTCAAAAATTGCCAAAAACAAACGCCAGGCTGCGGGTGGCTTATGACGATTGTGGCATTAAAAAAAGTGGCTATCGCTGGCCGCGAAAAAGACAAGGATGCCGTCGTTGCCAAGTTGCAGGCATTTGGTCAGTTACATCTGATCAGTGCCCATGAGAGCGGTGAGGAAATACCGGAAGGGATTCGTCATCTGAACCAGGCGATACGATTTCTGCAACAAGGTGAAACCCGCCGCCGACCCTTAAAAAAATTTACCGGTTTTCATTTGCAGCCGGTGGTGGATGAAGCCCTGGAGGTGCAGCAACAGCTGCGTAATCTGGAAGATCAGCGCGATGATGTTCAGGCCCGCATGCGGCGTATGTCGCCCTGGGGTGGCTTTCAATTTCCGGGTGACACGCTGGTGAATCATATTCGGCTGTGGTTTTACCGGCTGCCGGTCAGCAAGCGCTCCTGGCTGGATCGGCTCTATCAGGATAACGCTGAATCCCGACCATCGGCTTTGGGCCAAGAGGCATCCAGCTGGCAGATTCCCTGGCAATTGGCAGGGCGCGACAGTCGTTTTCTTTATGTGGTGCTGGTCTCTGCGACTGAACCGCCAGCGGCGTGCATGCCGGTGCCGCGTGAGCATCTTGGCTCCCGTTCATTGGCGCAGCTGACCGAGGCGTTGGAAAATCTTGAGCAATCCCTCGATTCACTACAATCCCGGCGTGAAGAACTGACTCGTTACTTGTTGTTGCTCAAACGTCATCAGGCCCGAACCCACAATCATGCACTTTGGCGTCAGGTGGTGGATCAGCTGTCGTCGGATGGACAGGTATTTTCCCTGGTCGCCTGGGTGCCGGTGTCGGCTTTGCAGCAACTGACGGAGGTGGCGAGAGAGACCGGGTTTGCCTTTGTCGCGACCGATCCACAGCCAGACGAAACACCACCGACCTTGCTGCGGCCATTGGCGGGCTTTGCCGCTGGACGATTGTTGACCCGGTTTTATCAGTTACCGGCCTATCGATCCTGGGATCCGTCCGTGCATTTATACCTGTCGTTTGTGGTGTTTTTTGCCATGATCCTGTCGGATGGCGGTTATGCACTGGCACTGGGAGGCTTGCTGGCATTGCGCTGGACGTCGATGGGCAAAAGTGAATCCGGTCGTGGACTGCGGCAGCTGGCGCTGTCTCTGGTTGGAGCATCTCTGGTCTGGGGCATGCTGGCGGGTAGCTATTTTGGTCTGACTCCGGCACCAGGGAGTTGGCTGGCGGCGCTGGTTGTGGTGGATATCAACCACTACAACGCGATGATGAAACTCTCGGTACTGACCGGTGTGCTGCACTTGCTGATCGCCAATGTCAGCCTGGCCTGGCATCGACGGCGAGAACGCTGGTTTGTGGTGAGCCGGATGGGATGGTGTGCTGTGGTGCTGTCGGGTTGCTGGGCCGGTTTTGTCGGTATGTCTGTGGCCGTTGTAGCATTGTCGGTTGTCGCGCTACTGGCCATTGTGATTGGCTCCGGCTGGTCCGGTCCGGTCACGATGCCAGCCAGCCAGGGGAAGAGGTTGCTGCAACGGTTATTACGGGGAGTACTGGCGTTGTTAAGCCTGAGCCAGCTGTTTGGCGATGTGCTCAGTTATATGCGGCTGTTTGCGTTGGGGTTGGCATCAGCGTCGCTGGCGCTGACTTTTAACCAGTTGGCAGGACAGGTAGCTGCGGCTGAAGGAGGCCTTGCCTTGCTGGGCGGCGGGCTGATTCTGTTACTGGGCCACCTGGTCAATATTGGCCTGGGTGTGATGAGTGGCGTGGTACACGGCCTGCGACTGAATTTTATTGAATTTTATAACTGGGGCGAGCCGGGTGAAGGCTACGCTTTCCAGCCGTTTCAATTAAAGGAGTTGGAAGATGAATGAGCTGGTCATGACCCTGGGCTGGATTGGAATTTTTGCTCCCGTTGCCCTGGGAGCCATTGGCAGTGTGATTGGTTGTGCACTGGCAGGTCAGGCAGCCATTGGTGCCATGCTGGATACGGATAGTGGTTACGGGCGTTTTATCGGATTGTCGGTATTGCCATCGTCGTTTGTGATTTATGGCATCGTGCTGATGTTTACCTTGCAACGGGAAGTGAGTGTCACCAACGCCGCCGGTTTGTTTGGCATCGGCTTGTTATCCGGTCTGGCGTTAATGACAACAGGGGTCTGGCAAGGCCGGGCCTGTGCGTCAGCCATCAGTGCCTCGAAGGAAAAGCCGGAAATCTTTGGTATGTCGATTGCTCCGGCTGCAATCGTTGAAGGTTTTGGCGTGTTTGTGTTTATTTTTGCACTGGTGCTGTCGGGCGGTATTCCTGCTCCGGCGGTTCAGTAACAGAGTTATCGACGTTTGCCCGACGATTGATCGGGTCAGCGCAGGAGGATAAAGGTCGATGAAACAATCAGGCAGCGACGTTGTTTCCGCCGGTATTGACGAACTGGTTAACCGCTTGCGCCAGGACGGTGTTGAAGCGGGCGAGACAGCAGCGGCGGCGATATTGGCCGATGCTCGTCAACAGGCGGCCGCCTTGTTGGCTGATGCTACCCGGCAGGCGGAGCAGTTGGTTGCCGATGCGCAACAGCAAGCCCAACGGCAGCAGCAGGCGGCAGCGGAAGCCATGCAGATTGCGTTTCGGGATCTGGTGCTGGATATGAAATCCATGCTGGAACAACGCTTCTCTGCGGATGTATCGCGGCTGGTGCGGCAGCAAATTGATCAGCCACAGTTATTGGCAAAACTGGTTCAGGCTGCGGCCGGACGACTGTTGGAACAGGCTGAGCTACCGCCGGAAGGCGACCTGGAGTTGTTGTTGCCACCGCATATTCTGGCTCTGGATGATATTCGGCGAGCGCCGGAATCGGCGATGCAGGGGCCGCTGGCCGACCTGGCTTTTGCGTTACAAGTCGATATGTTGCGTGACGGCGTGACCCTGGCAAATCGATCCGATGACCACAATGGTATCAAGCTGGTGCTGCGTGGTCAGCAGGTTGAAGTAGATCTCAGTGATCGGGCCATTGCCGGATTACTGCTGGGGTATTTGCAGCCCAGGTTTCGCGCCATTCTGGATGGCATTATTCGGTAGCCGGCTGCTTTTACGGCCATTGAATTTACAGGCCATTGAATTTACGGGCCATTGAATTTACCGGCCATTGAACGACGGTTTAAACGTTGTAATCGTAACTCCGATAAATTTTTAACAACCGGTTAGGGGTTTGAATGGACTGGCGTGATCGTTACACCCTGTTGATGTCGAGTTTGCCTGCCCATGGGCGCTGGGGCAGTCGTCATCAAACGCCGCTTTCCCGGTTAAAGTTGGAGCGCCGGTTACGGCTGTTAAGTCCGCAAGATGCCGACTTGCTGGCGCGAATTGAGTCCTCACTGCAGTGGCGAGAGCTACCCATCAACACCGATAACCGCCGGCTGGTTGGGCGTCAGCAACAACTGCTTGATGCCTTACGCGATGAGGCTATTCGACCCGCCGCCGAAACCTCAGCACTGCTGACTCTGATTCAGCGGCGGCTGGATGTCAGAACTCTGGTGGCGGCGTTGTGGCGACGAGAATATCAACAGGCTGACAGCCCGTCTCCTGGAGGGGACTGGACGGTCAGCCGTTATCGCCAGATCATTGAACGTAACTGGCATGAACCAACGTTTCGTCTGGAAGTGGCTCAGCCCTGGCTGTCACAGGCGCTCCAGTTTATCCGCTTACACCAACCCTGGGAGCTGGAACAGATGCTGCTGCAGTACAACTGGGCCTGGATGGGGCGTAGTCACCTGCTCGGAGATAACAGCCTGATTGCCGTGGTGGTATACGTGCTCAAATGGGACATGCTGAACCGTCGGATTGGGTATGACGCCGACAATGCGGTGGTACGCTTTAAAAACTGGGTTACGGTGGATATAACGGCTGTGGTTCAGGATGATGACAGCAACCCGGCTCGGGACGCTGGAAATACATTTGCCAAAACCTCGGCTGCAGCCAAGAGAGAATTATGATGACTTCGGCGACAACAGAGACGACAGCAACAGCAACAGCAGGGATGACCGATTCCCGTCAGCTGCCAACGGCGCGTATTGTCGCAGTACAAGATGACCTGGTCACCATCGAAAGTATCGAACTTGCGCCTGGTGAATATCATCCGCTGTCCAAAAACGAAGTGGTTTTTATCTTGCCAGGCCGCCCGGCGTCTGATGGACGGCAGGAGTACCTGAAAGCCGAGATATTGAGAATACACGGCCGTCGGGCTGATGCTCAGGTCTATGAAAGCACCCGTGGTGTCGGGGTGGGCGATCCAGTATTACAAACCGGCGAGCTGTTATCGGCAGAGTTGGGGCCGGGTCTGCTTGGCATGGTTTACGATGGTTTACAGAATCCGCTGGAACAGCTGGCAGCCAGTTACGGTACGTTTCTGCCGCGAGGGGTGGATGTACGTGGCCTCGATCAGCAACGCCGCTGGTCATTCAAACCCGCCATCAAGGAAGGTCAGAAGCTGCGGGCAGGAGACGTGACCGGCGCAGTCGCAGAAGGTCGTTTTGAACACAAGATCATGGTGCCATTTGACTGGCAGGGTGAGTGGCAACTTGACTGGATTCTTGAAGGCAGTTTTACCGTTGCCGATCCAGTCGCCAGGTTGACGCCGCTGTCGGACAGCGGCGTTGCCGACATTCACCGTAGTCGTAACCTGACACTCAGTCAGCGCTGGCCAATTCGGATGCCGATCTCACGTCGGCTGATGGCGCTGGGTGAAGCTGAACGTGTTTATCCCAGTCAGCCGCTGTCCACCACAATCCGGCTGGTGGATACCTTTTTTCCTTTGGCCAAGGGCGGTACTGGCTGTATTCCTGGGCCATTTGGTGCCGGTAAAACCGTACTGCAGGGGCTGATTTCGCGTTATTCGGATGTCGATATCGTGATCGTTGTCGCCTGTGGTGAACGCGCTGGCGAGGTGGTGGAGACGATTCAGGAATTTCCCGGTATGACGGATCCCAAGACCGGTGGCAGTCTGATGGATCGAACCATTATCCTCTGTAATACTTCATCTATGCCGGTCGCTGCACGAGAAGCATCTATCTATATGGGCATTACGCTGGCGGAGTATTACCAGAGTATGGGGTATGACGTCTTACTGATTGCTGATTCGACGTCTCGCTGGGCTCAGGCGATGCGAGAAACCTCGGGACGATTGGAGGAAATTCCAGGCGAAGAAGCGTTTCCGGCCTATCTGGACTCCTCGATCCGTAATGTGTACGAACGGGCAGGGGTGATCCGTCGCTCCAACGGCGTTGAAGGTACCTTTACCATGGTTGGCACCGTCTCTCCTGCCGGAGGTAATTTTGAAGAACCGGTGACCCAGGCGACTCTGGGCACCGTAAAAACCTTTCTGGGGCTATCCGCCGATCGGGCTTACCGGCGTTTTTATCCGGCGGTCGACCCGCTGATTTCCTGGTCCCGTTATCTGAAGCAATTACAGCCCTGGTTTGATAGCCACTTATCCCCTGGCTGGACCCATCGGGTTGAGTCCTTGTCGCAGCTGCTGGTGCGGGGTGATGAAGTCAGCCGCATGATGCAGGTGACCGGTGAAGAAGGCATCACACTGGACGATTTTATTCTCCAGCAAAAAGCGCTGTTGCTGGATATGGTGTATCTACAGCAGGATGCTTTTGATGAAGTGGATGTATCGGTTCCGATGGATCGTCAGCAGCGGCTGTTTGAACGGATGGAAGCGGTTGTTCGGCATAAACCGGTGTTTGTTGCCGACTCTGACTCGCAAAGGAAAGCCGCTGTCCGAACCTTCTACACCCGACTGACAGGCCTATTTAAAAACCTCAATTACGCGGTGGATGGCTCCGGTGAATACAACCGTTTACTGGAAGCGATCAGGGTGATGTTGAATCAACCCTGAAAATAGCATCGTTGCTTGCTTAACCCCTGTTCTGGACTAGATTTAAGCGATGAAGTAACCAGAACAGGTATTGATTATGGCTCCCAAGTGCCTTGTCGCGGACGACAGTCTATATGCTCGCATGATCATAAAAGACGTCATTCTCCGAATATTCCCAGATGCAGAATTTCACGAAGCCGGTTCCGGTGAGGTTGCCATTACAACCGCTGAAAGTGCCGGTTACGATTTTGACTGGTATCTGCTCGACGTCAATATGGCACCGCCAGATGGTGTCGCAACCAGCAAGCAACTCATGGCGGCTGGAGTGGATGCCAGCAAAATTGCTCTGGTGACCGGCAATCGATCATCCAACTTGATAGAGGAAGCCAATACGCTGGGCGTGCAGTACATCAACAAGGCGATCAGTCCAGAGGATATCGGACTGTTTGTCGAACGCTTGCGTACTTTTTTTGGTCGGAGCTGATCATGATCATGGATGAGCAGTCGCGGGCCATCAGTCTGGATGTCTTGGCAGAATCACTGAACCTGGGACTGGGCCATGTGATTGATGAGCTGTCAGAAATTTCAAACAGTCGTATCGAATTACACGTTCCTGAAGTCAATATGTTGCCCAAAAAAGAGGCACTGGCTTTTACCGAGCAATTGCGCCAAGAAGGTAAGGCGATTTTTGTGCAACAGCGCTTTTCCGGAGAAATTTGCGGGGAGGCCTTACTGTTTTTTAGTGAACGGGAAAGTCTGAATCTGCTGAATGGGCTGCTGGGAGAGCAAGAGCAGACACTGATCGAGTTTGCCGTAACCGAAGAAGAAATGCTGCTGGATCTGACCAATGTGGCCGTTTCTGGTGTTATCTATGCGCTGTCCCAGTTACTGGGCATTCAAATCCATACTGAATTACCGCGCTGTGAATACGGCAATTTCAGCGACCTTAACGACAGTGGCCGGTTGCTCGATGAAGCGGATGACCTGATCTTGTTTTTGACCATCAGCTTCACCGTGGTCGAAAAAAATTCCCGAGCCCAGCTGATGTTTTTCCAGCCGACCGATGCGCTGGTGACCTTGTTTGATCATATCAAGAAGCGTTTGGCGGCGTTCTGAGTATGCCTGAAATGTATCGGCATATTATTGACCTGGTGGATAGCGGGATTGTTGTGCTCAACACGGAAGGAGCCGTGGTGTCCTGGAATGGCTGGATGGCAGAACGGTCGGGCATTAGCGAACAGGACATTCTGGGTAAGGACATGATCGAAGCCATGCCAGAACTGGATAACAGCCGTATTGCCCGTGCGGTGTTCAAGGCACTTAAATTCAACTCGCCTTCTGTGTTGTCCGCCAAATTGCTGAAAACGTCATTTCCGCTGTTCAAAAAATCCATCTCTGGCCGTTCCCGGCCGTCAGAGCGGCTGGTGCAGTCCATCCAGATAAAACCCTTTGTGCATGATGACGGCAGTCACTACTGCGTTATTTCAATTTTTGATATCAGCTCGGCGGATATGCGTGAGAAAGTGCTGCGCACCCAGTCGGGGGTGTTGTCGACACTGGTCAAGGATCTACAGGAGAAGGAGCATGAACTCCGTACCCTGTTCGAGAATACCCAGAATGGCATCCTTATTTTTGATCATCAGGGCACTATTCTGAGCGTTAACCCGGCGGCCTCAACGATGTTTCAGCCGCCCGAGGGGGCCGAAGTGCAGTTGCCCCATCAGCATCTCTTTGATTTATTTGCAGACATCGAGCCGCAACAGCTTGTCGATGGTATCAGTGAAGAATTTATGCGCTCACTGTTGCCAATGGCGGGAAAAGAACACGAGATGATGGCGCAACGAGCAGATGGCACACGTTTCCCTGTTTCTGTGTCCGCCAATGCAATTCCTCATTTTGGCCAGCCAACGCGATTTTTTATGTTTGTCCGCGATATTACCGCGCGTAAACGAGCAGAAGAACAGCTCTACCGCATGGCCCGGATGGATCCGTTGACCGGGCTGTGTAACCGGTTCTCATTCAGTGAAGTGCTGGCGAATTCGGTTAAAAGGCATGCGCGTGAACAGCATACGTTATCGGTATTTTTTATCGATCTGGATCGTTTTAAAAACGTGAATGACAGCCTCGGGCACGACGCAGGTGACGAACTGCTGCGGCAGGTTGGTGAACGGCTGGTGGAATGCTGCCGTGATTCAGATACCGTGTCGCGCTGGGCGGGTGACGAGTTCGTGATGTTATTGCCGCAGCAGAATCAGGGGCGCTCATCAATTACGGTAGCAGAAAAAATTCTCGAAGCGATCGCCCGTCCGTTCGAGGTGAACTCGAATCAAGTGTATATACATTGCAGTATTGGTATAGCCCAGTTTCCTGATGACGGTGTGGAAATGGAACGGCTGATTTTTTGTGCCGACCAGGCGATGTATCAGGCCAAGGCGGATGGTAAGGGTAAATTCCGCTTTTTTACCCCCGCGATGAACGATCGTACGCTGGCCCGATTGAAAACCGAAAGCGAATTACGCCTGGCACTACAACACAATCAGTTTGAACTCTATTATCAACCACAAATAGATGTCGCTCATGGGCGCTTGTTTGGCGTGGAAGCCTTACTGCGTTGGCATCACCCTGAGCGGGGGATTATTTACCCCAATGAGTTTATTGGTGTTGCCGAGGAGTGCGGACTGATTGGACAGATCGGTCAGTGGGTGATGGTGCAGGCCTTTGAAACAGCGTCACGCTGGCACAAACGAGAAGACAGTTCACTGTCGATGTCGATCAATATCTCACCAAAGCAGTTTCAGGAAGGTAACCTGATCTATAACGTCAGGAATCTGATTCAGTCTGTTGGTTTCCCTGCTGAACGGCTGGTTCTGGAAGTGACGGAAGGGCATTTTATCGATGATGCTGGAGAAAGCCTGAACAAGTTACGCACACTGAGAAACCTGGGCGTGAAAATCGCAATTGATGATTTTGGTACCGGGTATTCCTCTCTGGCGTATTTGCGGCATTTGCCGGTGGATATATTAAAAATAGATCGCCATTTCCTGCAAAGTGCGGCAACGGATAAAACAGATGCCAGTATTGTTTCGGTTATTATTGATCTTGCGCATGCACTGGAGCTGGAAGTCGTGGCCGAGGGAATTGAGCATTTGTCACAAATGGATCTGTTGCGAATGAAAGGCTGTGATATCGCCCAGGGGTATTATATTGGCTATCCTATGTGTATTGATGATCTGGTAGACTGGTATAGCAGTTACAAAAACTTGGGCTGTGTTAATTAAAACAGAATATCTGCCTGACTGTCTTTCTTCTTGTATTATTATGCTGCCGGTTTGTTACTGGTTTGCGGCGTTATTATATTGATATCTGCTGATTGGCGTGCTGGCTTCGTTTAATAGGGTGCCTAAGGATGCCTGTAGTCTTCAAAACTCACCATAAAGCGTCGTTCAAGTCGTGCCTTGTTGCACGGGTTTCGCCTCACATTCCGGTTTTTGACCGCTGGGTGCCGCAATGCACTGGATTGGTGCTTTTGGGGTGTGTGACCTGTTCGTCATTGGTGCCTTTGTAGCAAGGGTTGATCGCGGCTGCCTGATTCATGATCAATACCTATCATTCTGCGCCAGAATGGCCGCTGTGGCGGCTTGCAGTCATCCATGGGGAGTGGTTTACTTCGGGCACTTTGTAGTCTTTCAGAGTGACCCAGTGCTTGCCAGTCTGGCGTCAATTCCTCATTAACCTGATGGCAAATTTCAGGAGCTGTATGTCTATCGAGTGGAAGGATTACGCACCGGGTGAGTTCTACGACGAACTTTTCAGTGCACCCGGCTGCGCGCGTGAACCTGCTGAAGCACTTATTTCCTATCTGGAATCTTTCTCGGATGAAGATGTCAATTCACGCAAAATAGCGGCTGAATCGACTATTAAGGAAATGGGTGTTTCGTTTACTGTATATACAGAAGGCGGGAATATCGATCGGGCCTGGCCCTTTGACATTCTTCCCAGAGTGATTTCCAAAAGCCAATGGGATATCACGGCTGCTGGTCTGAAACAGCGCTTGCGTGCGCTTAACCTTTTTATTGATGACTTGTACCACGATCAAAAAATCCTCAAGGATGGTGTGGTGCCGGAATTTATACTTAAACAATCGGTTAATTACCGCAAGGAATGTGAAGGTATCAGCCCTCGTTTTGGTGTGTGGGCTCATATATGTGGTACCGATCTGGTGCGTGACGGTGATGGCCAGTTTTATGTACTGGAAGATAACCTGCGTGTTCCATCTGGCGTATCGTATATGCTGGAAAACCGCTCGATCATGAAGCGGGTTATTCCTGAAGTGTTTGAAAAAGTAAGTATCGCCCCGGTCGGTGATTATCCTGAACACCTGTTTGATACCCTGTCGGCGTTATCTCCACGCGAAGTCGACAAGCCGGTGGTGGTGGTGCTGACTCCGGGAATTTATAACTCGGCGTATTTTGAGCATGCTTTTCTGGCACAGCGTATGGGTGCCGAGCTGGTTGAAGGCAGTGATCTGGTGGTGACAGAAGACGATTGTGTCTACATGAAAACCATTGCTGGTCTGGAACGGGTTGATGTGGTTTATCGCCGTATTGACGATCTGTTTCTCGACCCGGAAGTATTCCACCCCGATTCCACGCTGGGTGTGCCCGGGCTGATGCGTGCATGGCGTGCTGGTAACGTGGCTTTGGCCAACGCGCCGGGTGCCGGTGTGGCTGATGACAAGGTGGTATATGCCTTTGTCCCTGCCATCATCAAGTATTATCTCGGTGAAGAACCACTGATTCCGAATGTGGAAACCTTTTTGTGTTACGACGACAAACAGCGCGAATATGTACTGGCCAACCTCGACAAGCTGGTGGTTAAACCTGCCAACGAATCCGGTGGTTATGGCATGCTGATTGGCCCGCATTCAACCAAAAAAGAGCGTGAAACCTTTGCTGACCTGATCAAGGCTAACCCGCGTAACTACATTGCCCAGCCAACGCTGGCCTTGTCGACCTCGCCGACTCTGGTGGGTAAAAACAAGGTGGAACCACGTCATCTGGATTTACGGCCGTTTGTACTGCAGTCGCGGGACAGCTATGTCACGACCGGTGGTTTGACGCGGGTTGCAATGAAAAAAGGTTCTCTGGTAGTTAACTCTTCCCAGGGTGGTGGCAGCAAGGACACCTGGATTGTCGATACAGGAACAGGAATCGAATAATGCTCTCGAAAGTTGCAGAACGTATTTACTGGTCCGCTCGCTATCTGGAGCGGGTTGAAAGCACAGCGCGACTGCTGAGCATTTATGACAAGCTGTTGTTTGACATGCCGCGGCGTGTCAATCTGGGCTGGTACAACCTGATTGTCATCAACAGTCTTGAAGACGATTACAACAGTCGCTATTCCGTTCGAGATGAGCGTAATGTAGTGAAGTTTCTGCTGGGTGATGACACCAATCCGTGCTCAGTTGTGAATTCCCTGCGCGCGATTCGTGAAAACATCCGTACCACGCGGGATGTGATCCCTGCCGATGCCTGGGAACTGGTGAATGAACTGAGTATGTTTGTGCAGGAAAACCTGTCACTCGGTATTAACCGCAGCATGCGCCACGAGTTCCTCGAAAGCATCATCAAATCCTGTCAGCAAATTGTCGGTTTGCTCTATGTCAATATGACCCGCGACGAAGGCTGGGACATGTTGCTGATGGGACAAAACCTGGAACGGGCCGACATGACTTCCCGTAACCTCGATGCCGCGATTGCGGCGATTCATCAGGTGGCTGATGATGAATACGCGGTGAACAGTCGTCAGATTATCTGGGGTAATGTGTTGCGTTCTCTCAACGCCGATCAGCCCTTCCGTCGCGCCATGCGTTCGTCCATCAAGGGAACCCCTGTGGTGACCTTTTTATTGGGCGATGAGCAATTTCCCCGCTCAGTTTCATTTTGCCTGAATAAAATCATGGCAAGCTCGGCTTGTTTGCCAGCGGGTGAAGACGTGATTAATCGCACCCGATTGATTTGTGATGAAATTACAGCAGACCTGGATGCCGAAGATTTTGGCGTCGCCTTCCGTGAGGATCTGAATGAATTGCAATTATCACTGGCAGATGTTCATGACCTGATACAAAAAACCTGGTTCCTGTCGGATCAATAGCCAATTACCGAGCAGGCAACAGGGACGAAAATGAGGTGCTGGTTTGGCAAGGCCGACCAGCACCTGTAACGATATTCAGAGTTTTCCTATTTCGGGAGCAGTTATGACTATCCGTGTTGCGATTCAGCACAACACATACTACGATTTTGACCGGCCTGTTTCGCTGTCACCCCATGTGGTTCGACTGCGTCCGGCCCCTCATTGTCGTACACCAATTGAGTCTTATAGCCTCAAAGTGCAGCCGGAAAACCACTTTGTTAACTGGCAGCAGGATGCTTACGGCAACTACCTGGCACGTTTGGTATTCCCGGAAAAAACCCGCAAGTTTTCGGTAGAAGTTGAAGTCATCGCCGACATGACGGTGATTAACCCATTCGACTTTTTCCTTGAAGAAGATGCGGAAGAATTTCCGTTCGAATACGACAAGCAGACCAAAAAAGAGCTGCAGCCCTATCTGGAGCTGGAACCCCAGGGGCCAGAGTTTGAAAAGTTTCTGGCGGGTATTTCGACCAAAAAACGTCGTACCATTGATTTTCTGGTAGACGTCAATTCGCAGCTTGAGCAGCTGATTGAATACACCATTCGAATGGAACCAGGCGTTCAAACGCCAGAAGAAACTCTGGAACAGGCACTCGGTTCCTGTCGTGACAGTGCCTGGCTAATGGTGCAGGCGGTGCGTCATCTGGGAATGGCAGCGCGTTTTGCGTCCGGTTACCTGGTACAGCTGACGTCGGATGAAAAGTCGCTTGACGGCCCTTCTGGACCGGAAGCCGACTTCACCGATTTGCACGCCTGGTGTGAAGTGTATCTGCCTGGTGCTGGCTGGGTCGGCCTGGATCCAACTTCCGGGCTGTTTGCCGGTGAAGGTCATATTCCATTGGCCTGTACACCACATCCGGTATCGGCCGCACCAATCAACGGTTACACCGACAAGTGTGAAGTCGAGTTTGACTTCAAGAACGACGTTACCCGTTTCCATGAAGATCCTCGTGTTACCAAGCCGTACACCGATGCGGAATGGGCGGATGTATTGACCCTGGGCGACAAGGTCGATTTGTTGCTGGTTGAGAACGATGTTCGCCTGACCATGGGGGGTGAGCCAACCTTCGTATCGATTGATGATATGGAAGCGGCACAGTGGAATACCGAAGCGCTGGGTGCCCACAAGCTGAGTCTGGCCAAAACCCTGTTGTTAAAACTGCGTGACCGGTTCGCACCAGAAGGCATGCTGCATTATGGTCAGGGCAAATGGTATCCGGGCGAAGAAGTACCTCGTTGGGCGCTGGGTGTGTTCTGGCGTACCGACAATCAGCCGATGTGGACACGCCCCGAGCTGTTGGCTCGGGTTGACAAAGATTACGGCCACACAGAAAAAGATGCTCACCAGTTTGCCACGCTATTGTCTGAGAAACTGGGCTTGTCTGACCAGTATGTTCAGGCGGCCTATGAAGATGGCCTGCATTACCTGCTGGAAGAACAAAATCTGCCCGTTAACCTGGACTCCGAAATCGCGGCTGCCAAGGATGAACTGGCACGTCGTCGTCTGGCACGGGTGCTGGATCAGGGGCTGAGTACGCCTACCGGTTTTGTTGTGCCAGTGGAATGGGACTTTTATGGCCAGAACTGGCGCTCCAGCGTGTGGGAATTGCGCCGTGGTCGCATTACGCTGATACCGGGCGATTCGCCTATGGGTCTGCGTTTGCCACTGCAAGGCTTGCCATGGTCAGAAGAAGTGCCACTGCCGCAGGAAGCTGACCCGTTCCGCACCACAGAAGCATTGCAGACTCGTGAAGAAATCATCAGTAGTGTGGCGACAGTTGCCCCAGAACCGATTGCCGAGCAATCCGTATCCGATGAAAAATCACAGAAGCAGCGTGCCGAGCAGGATGACCAGTCCGAGACCTACTGGCGCAATCTGGTTCGTACGGCCATGTGTATTGAAGCTCGTGGTGGCAAAATTCATATTTTCTTGCCACCACTGCCGTATTTGGAAAGCTACGTTGCCTTGCTGACCATGATCGAGGAAACAGCCGCAGCGCTGGATATGCCGATCATTATTGAAGGTTACGAGCCTCCACGTGACTGGCGTATGCAAAAGCTGCTGGTGACGCCAGACCCCGGTGTTATTGAGGTGAATATTCACCCGGCCAGCAACTGGCGCGACATGATGCACACCATGAATGAGTTGTATCAGGCAGCACGTGAATCACGTCTGGGCACTGAAAAGTTCATGCTGGATGGCCGCCACACCGGTACCGGTGGTGGTAACCACATCACGCTGGGTGGCAAGACTCCAGCGGATAGCCCAATGCTGCGTCGCCCTGACTTACTGCGCAGCTTTGTCACTTACTGGCAGCATCATCCAAGTTTGTCCTATCTGTTTTCGGGTGCCTTTATTGGCCCGACCAGCCAGGCACCACGGGTGGATGAAGGCCGGGACGAAGGTCTGTATGAACTGGAGATTGCCTTCCAGCAAATGCCGGAAGGGGAATCTGCCCTGCCATGGCTGGTCGACCGCATTATGCGTAACCTGCTGATCGATGTGACCGGCAATACGCACCGTGCCGAGTTCTGTATCGACAAGCTGTTTGCACCAGGCAGCGCGTCAGGCCGCTTGGGTATTTTGGAGTTTCGTGGTTTTGAAATGCCACCGCACAGCCGCATGGGGCTGGTTCAGGCGCTGTTGATCCGGGCCTTGTTGATCCGTTTCTGGAAAGATCCGTACAAACACGATCTGGTGCGCTGGAATACCCAGCTGCATGATAAGTTCATGCTGCCACATTATGTCTGGGAAGATATTCAGGAAGTCGCTCAGGATCTGCAGGAGCATGGTCTCGATTTCCGCGCAGAATGGCTGTTGCCGTTTGAAGAGTTCCGTTTCCCGCATTATGGCCGGGTAGAACTGGGTGATATCAAGATCGAGCTGCGCTGGGCGATTGAGCCATGGCACGTTCTGGGCGAGGAAGTCTCCAGTTTCGGTACGTCCCGTTATGTGGATTCCTCGGTCGAGCGTTTGCAGGTCAAGGTGTACGGCATGACCAACAACCGCTATGTACTGGCGTGTAATGATCGTCGTGTACCTCTCACCAGCACGGGTCGCCATGGCGAATACGTTGCCGGTGTGCGCTACAAGGCCTGGGCACCCCCGTCGGCGCTGCATCCAACCATCGGGGTACAGTCACCATTGATGTTTGACCTGATTGATACCTGGAATGGCCGTTCTGTGGGCGGCTGCAGTTACCATGTATCGCATCCAGGTGGCCGCAGTTACGACACTTTCCCGGTAAATTCCTTTGAAGCGGAATCGCGCCGGGTCAATCGTTTCTCAACGCTGGATCACAGCCATGGGGCGTATTCTGCCCGTCCGGACATCGATGCTATCCGGGAGTTTTTCCCGCATACCGAACCGCGTCCGATGGCACCTCCAGCAGAAGAGTCTCCGAACGATTATCCTTGTACGCTGGATTTACGGCGTAAATAAGGCGCGTTTGCTCCCTCTGTTGGGGGAGGGAGCAAACAAAGCTGAGACAATTTCCCCAATCTGACATAATGGCCGCCGCAAGCGGCCATTTTTTTGGCCGGAATTTTTTAACAGCGTTCCTTCGAATCCGCAGCGAGAACAAGCATGTCGCCGACCGTGTCACCGGCTCCAGGGCCAGACAGCGATGAACTGATCTACCGCCATAATCCGGCACTTCAGGATGAAGCCGTCGATGCCAATGGAGAGCTGCGTCCGCACTGGTCCTATCTTCTCGACAGTCTGAAAGAGCTGGGGTCTGCTTCATTTGATGAGCGCCAGACCAAGGCGCTGCGTATTTTGCGGGACGATGGCGCGACCTATAACATCTACAGTGATTCCAGTACGCCATCTCATACCTGGAATATGGATCTGGTTCCCTACGTTATTGGCAGTGATGAGTGGGGACGGATTGAAGCCGGTCTGCTGGAACGGGCAGAGCTGTTTAATCTGCTGTTACGGGATCTTTATGGTAATCGGGATCTGATTCGCTCAGGGGTGATTCCCCCTGACGCACTGTTTTGCCATCGTGGTTTTTTACGCGCTTGTAATGGCATCCACTTGCCGGGTGACCACGATCTGATTTTGCACTCGGTTGATCTGGTGCGTGGTGCAGATGGCCAGATGATGGCGATTGGCGATCGTGCCCAAAGCCCGAGTGGTGCTGGCTATTCACTGGAAAACCGCAACGTGATGTCGCGGGTGTTTCCGAGTCTGTTCCGCGACAGCCATGTACACCGGCTGGCGGCCTTTTTTCAGCGCCTGCGTTCCAAACTGAATTCCCTGTCACCCAATACCAGTACGCCACGTGTTGCGGTCATGACACCCGGTGCGCATAACGAAACCTACTTTGAACACGCCTACCTGGCTAATTACCTGGGTTTTCATCTGGTTCAAAGTGACGATCTGGTCGTTCGTAACGGCTTTTTATGGATGAAGTCGCTGGATGGCCTGAGCCGGGTAGACGTCTTGTTACGCCGGGTGGATGACTGGTTCTGTGATCCGGTTGAATTGCGTGGTGACT
Source organism: Candidatus Thalassolituus haligoni (assembly GCF_041222825.1). NCBI lineage: Bacteria > Pseudomonadati > Pseudomonadota > Gammaproteobacteria > Oceanospirillales > Oceanospirillaceae > Thalassolituus > Candidatus Thalassolituus haligoni. The sequence goes on along the minus strand of NZ_CP139482.1, from coordinate 3,292,934 downwards.
CCCGCCTCGGAGTCGCCAACCTGCTTGAAGTGGTTCGGGCTGGTAATGTCGTCGTGGCTAACCCGCTTGGTTCCGGGGTATTGGAAAACCCGGTTTTTTTACGCTTTTTACCCGGTATCGCCAAACACTTGTTGGGCCGTGAGCTACGTTTGCCATCGGTAGAAACACGCTGGTGTGGTCTTGATGAGGATCGTGCCTATGTACTGGATCACTTGCACGAACTGGTGATCAAGCCGGTGTACCGCAATCTGGATAACCGCAGTCTTTATGGACCAGAACTGGGGCAGGAAGAAACCCGAATACTGAAAGCCCGGATTGAAGCTGATCCAACCCAATACGTTGCCCAGCCAGTGATGGAAGCCTCCCACGTCCCTTCTTTTGTGGACGGCGTACTCAAACCCCGTCCGGTTATCCTGCGCAGTTTTGCGGTAGCAACGGACACGTCTTACACCGTTATGCCGGGCGGGTTGACGCGCATTGGTCATGGCGAACGTTCGTTTATGATCTCCAGCCAAACCGGTTCCAAGAGCAAAGACACTTGGGTTATTGCTTCTGAACCGGAACGCCTGGCCCACGATGAGCAGCTGGATGAGCCGGTCAGTCGTGAAGCCGACCTGATCAGCCTGCCCAGCCGCGTGGTGGAAAACCTGTTCTGGATGGGGCGTTATGCCGAGCGTGCAGAAGCGGCCCTGCGGATACTGCGTACGGCCTTTATGATGCTGAATGGCGAAGAGCGTATCAGCGATATAACCCAGCATCAGCTACTGCATGCCGTCTCCATGATCACCGCGACGCCGTCACGTTCCACCGATGACCAGACCGCAGAAGAAGCTCTGCGGGGCATTATCGAAAATGGTTCGGTACTGCGCAGCATTTCCGGCAACCTTAATGCGATGCTTTATTGCGCCGATGAAACCAAGGAACTGTTGTCGTCGGATACTTACCGCGTTATCAACGACATTCGTGATGCCTTGAACATGCTGGGTATCAGCTTTTCTGGCAGCCTCGCATCGGCGCCGGAAGAAGCACTCGACCCGCTGGTGACCGCGCTGATGGCTCTTTCCGGTCTGACCCAGGAAAGCATGATTCGTGGTTTCGGCTGGCGTTTTATGGATATGGGAAGACGTCTCGAACGGGGTTACCAGATCGCGATTGCAATCGACAGTCTGATTGTACCGGTATTGTCCGAGTCGGATCAGAGCAAACTGTGTGAAGCATTATTGCTGTCGCTGGAAGCCCTGATCAGTTATCGCCGCCGTTACCGTGCCCGTGTCGGCATCCAGACGAGTCTGGATCTGGTGATGATGGATCCGACCAATCCGCGTTCCTTGATGTATCAGGTGGAACAATTGCGGCAGCATATTCGGGCGCTGCCGAAAACACCAACCCAGATGCACGAGTTGGCCGCCGATGAGCGCCGGATTCTTGAGTGTGAAACGCTGCTCAAATTATCGTCGCTGGCTGAACTGAGTAAAGCCGACGGATTCCAGCGCAGTCACCTGGATGAGCAAATGAAAAAGATCGCCAGCCAGCTGAGTGGCTTGAGTGAAATGATTACTGACAAATACTTTGATCACCGGGAAGCCTCACAGCAACTGGTTAACAGTACCTGGGAAAGTATCTAGTGTTATATCGAATCCGTCATACCACAGAATATGTTTATCACAGTCGGGTATCCCACTGTTACAACATGGCCCATGTCACACCTCGGGATACCTTGCGACAGCAATGTTTATCGACACGTGTTGATGTGCTGCCAGGTGCTGCATTTACCTCCAATCGCAGTGATTATTTTGGCAATAACGCCTACCACTTTGAAATTCAGAAGCCGCACAAGAAACTGGTGATTACATCCACCAGCGAAGTACGGACGGGAGTACAAAAAGCGGCACCCGACCTGGAGTTTGGAATCAGTTGTCGTGATGCTCTTGAGGCGATGAGCAGCTCCCGTGCTCCAGAAGTGTTATTGGCGCGGGAGTTTCTGCTGGATTCACCGATGCTCAAGTCATCGCAAATCTTGCAAGAATTTGCCGCTAATCTGTTTGAAGATGACAAGCCGCTACTGACTGCTGTCATGGCGCTGACCAGTAAAATTTACCAGGAATTTGAATATTCACCGGCATCCACCACCATTGCGACGCCGTTGCAGGAAGTCCTGGATACCCGCAGAGGTGTCTGTCAGGACTTCGCCCACCTGCAAATTGCCATTCTGCGCTCACTGGGGTTTGCGGCCCGCTATGTCTCCGGTTATCTGGAAACCCTGCCGCCGCCAGGGCAAGAAAAAATGGTTGGGGCTGATGCCACACACGCCTGGTTAGCGGTTTATGCACCCGGTGAGGGGTGGTTTGAATACGACCCTACCAATAACTGTATGGCACATGAACAGCATATTGTGACGGCCTGGGGACGGGACTTCTATGACGTGACGCCGGTGTGCGGGGTGATCTACGGTGGCGGCAGTAATCCAGTGCTACGGGTTGCGGTCGATGTAACACGCCTGACCTGAGCCGCTGTATTTTTACCTGAAGGACAGTTGATGATTCGTACCCTGATGATTAACGGCAATGGCCAGGCGTCCATTGGTGGAGAGGAGTTGGTGCATGACTGGCGTAACGACGCCAGCAGTCGGCTCTGGCTCGATTTGACGTCGGAAGGACTCGAACAGCATCAGGCAGAACGGCAGATATTGTTGGGACTGGGTTGCCATGCGCTGGCCATCGAAGATGCCCAGCGTGATCGCCACCCGCCCAAGCTAGAAGTATTCGACGACCACGTGTTTATCCTGTATCGCGGTATCGCCCGGTTTGATAGCCAGTTACACCATAAATCCCAGTCGATTTCATTTTTTATCAGTGAGCGTTTGCTGATCAGCTATCACCCGTTACCGGCGGAAAGTATCAATCGTTTGATGGCAGGACATGGCGGTATTCATTTACAGCGCTGCCCGGCCCAGTTGGCGTTACGCATTATGCATACCTCGGCCGGTATGTATCTGGAACATGTACTGGCGTTTGAAGACCAGCTGAGTGACCTTGAAGATGCCTTGCACGACCAGGGAACCGATGCCCTGATGCGCCAGTTAATGGGCTATCGGTCACGACTGGTAAAGCTGCGGCGCATTTTTAATTATCACCAGAGTATTACCGATGAGCTGAAATCCAGTGATCTGGCGCTGTTTGAACAGCCGGATCTCGGGCTGGATCACACTTTGAATGATCTGCACGACCGCTTTGAACGTCTTGCCAGTCTGGTGTCGATGTTCTACGACATTTGCGGCGATCTGATTGACGGTTATCTGGCCGTTACCTCGCACCAGCTCAACAACACCATGCGAGTACTGACCGTGATTACCGCGATTTTTATCCCGTTGGGTTTTCTGGCCGGGCTGTACGGTATGAACTTCGAATACATTCCCGAACTGAAACTCCACAACGGCTACTTTATCTTGCTGGGGGCCATGGCTACATTAGCCGTTGGGTTGCTGGCCTGGTTCCGCAAGCTGCGCTGGTTATAAGCGCAGCTGGCATCTCGGCTGTAAACCAGGAAAGCGATCCCCAAGGCACTTGACCTGTTACCTGAGTGCCCGTTCCATAACACCAAACTCGCTCTGGCTCCCCTCTAATAGCACATCATCCCTAACGGCGGGAGCCGAGCGTCCCAGCGGCAAATTGCTCCAGCGTTTTCATCGGGATATGGTCGCTGGTGTGGCGGCCGTACCAGGCGAGCTGGATTTCTCCTTGCTCCGAAATCAGGAAATCGGCAGGCACCAGTTTGATATGAGGATTCTTCGTATCGCCAGTGCCACCTTTCAGCAAGCCACTGACGATACGGGGCAAGCGTAACAGTATGGCTTTGACGATGGCCATGGCAGATTGCTCGATACCATAACGTTCGTACAGTTGCAGATCGGGGTCGCTCAACAAAATAAAGGGACGCGGATGACGAGCAACAAAATGTCTGACTTCTTCTGCGGTTGAGCTGAATACGGCGATAACTTCAACGTTGGCGGCTTGCAAGGTTTTGTATTGGTTGGTGAGTTCATAAAGGCGCAGGTTGCAGAAAGGGCAGGCGGCATCACGAAAAAAGGCCAGCAGAATCTTTTTCCCGGCGTAATGGCTCAGACGAATGGGATTGCCGTAAATATCTTTAGAAGAAAAATCAATGGGAGAACATGGGGCAGTGAGTTTCATGATGCAAGTCCCTGTCTGAATTGAGCGGGTGATGTAATGATTATCCCAGCCAAGTGTGGTCAGGCAGCGGATGATGTTATTCAGGTCGTACTGTCGAGATGGTAATCCCGTTACGAGTTTATACCATGAATACCATCCCTTTGTTCCCGGAATGCGGTTGGCGACAGGCCAACCCGGCGGCGAAAAAAGCGCGAAAAATAGGCCGGGTCATTAAACCCCAGATCATAGGCGATCAGTGAAACCGGCACTGAGGAATAAATCAGCATACGCTGGGCTTCCAGTATCAGGCGGTCGTAGAGCAGGTCGGTGATGTTCTTGTCGGCCACCTGCTTGCAAGTACGGCTCAGGCTGGCCGGGGTGGTGCACAGTTCCTGCGCATAAAACTCGACCGCCTGGTGTTGGCGATAGTGCCCTTCGATCAGGGTGTTCAGGCGGCGGAAGCGTTCGCTGTGAATATCTTCCGGGCCGGTTTCCGGACGCTCTTCGACCAGACGCCCCAGCTTGATCAGTAAACCGAATAGTAGCCAGGCAAACATGGCTTTTTTGCCAATGGCATTACCCTGATACTCATCCGTCAATTGCAGGGCCGTCTGGTCGATAAAGGCCAGATCCTTCGGGTGGTGGGTCAGGTTGATAATACGGGCGGTTTGCAGTAATTCCTGTTCGAACGGAAACTGGCGGGCAAACTGGTCGTCCTGAATCAGCAGGCGGGAGACGGTAATCACGCAGCCTTCGGTGGCTTCGCGTTCAAATTCGAAACCATGCACCACCCCGGCAGGTACCGAGATAATCACCGGCGCACTGTGGTTTTCTTCCTGGCCATCAATAAATATCCGCACTGAACCGGTGTGGACAAAGACCAGTTGGAACATATTCGGATGGGTATGAATATTGATGGCCCAGTCGAACAGTCTGGCCCGGCTGGGAATATCCTCAATGTGGACAAACTCCGGGTCACTGGCGGACGGCGCCTCGCTGTACAGGGTGTAGCGGGAAATTCGCTGATACGTACCGGATGGTGATTTGGCGTTGCCATCGGTTGCTCTACTGGATTGCGCTGAATTCATAAGATGTTTTTATTGTTGTTTTTGTAAGCCATGGCTTTGCGACAGTATTTGCCGAAAGCCATGGATGTTATTGGCAGGCGTCGTCGGCTACGACAACAATCAGCTGCTGAATTCTTCGGTATCAATTTCAACCTGCTGGGCCGGGCTGTAGCGGCTGCCGGTGACGGTGGTCTGATTGATCAGCAGGTTCAGCTGGCGGATGATGTCGGCAGACAGGGTAATGTCTTGGGTTTGCAGGTTTTCTTGCATGTGGGCCACTGAGCGTGTCCCGGGAATGGGGACGATATGGTCGCCTTGAGCGCAAACCCAGGCCAGTGCCAATTGCGCAGGCGTACAACCAACCGTGGTGGCAATCTGGTGGTACTGTTCCAGCAGCTTGAGGTTGGCAGCAAAGTTCTCTGGATAAAAGCGCGGCATATTACGGCGAATATCCTTCGGCTCCAGTGAGTCCACGTCCTGCAGGCCATTGGCGAGGAAGCCACGCGCTACCGGAGAGAAGGCAACAAAGGCGGTACCCAACTCTTTAGTGGCTTGCAATACGGCGATTTCGGCGTTACGGCTCCACAGCGAGTATTCGGTTTGTAACGCTGCAATCGGGTGTACCGCATGGGCCTTGCGCAGGGTGTCGGCGGAGACTTCAGACAGGCCGATCGCACCAATTTTGCCTTCTTTTACCATCTCGGCCAGTGCCCCAACCGATGCTTCGATCGCTGTGTTCGGATCAAGACGGTGCAGGTAATAGAGGTCGATGTGTTCAACCTGCAAGCGCCGCAGACTGTTTTCGACCTGTTTGCGCAAGGTGGCTGGAGCGCCATTGATTTCCTTGACGCCGCTTTGCTCGCCGATCTGCATGCCGCCTTTGGATGCCAGAAAAATATCGTTGCGCAGCGTTTTCAGGGCCTTGCCCAGCAGCAGTTCGTTCTTGCCACCACCATACAAGGTGGCGGTATCAAAATGGCGATAGCCCATATCAAACGCGGCATGTAATGCCTTGATGGCTTCGTCTTCCGGGAGCGGAACACCATAGGCATGGGACAGGTTCATACAACCCAGACCGATACCGGGGTTGTTAAATTCAGTCTTCAGCGTGGTCATAAAAACACCTCATGTCAGAAACGGAAAAACCGGCGGAGCCGGTTTTGGGAAGCGAGTTGGCGCGTGATTCGGAGTTGCAGCGTCGGATGCTTGACTCGTTCCCACGCTTCGGCGTGGGAACGGATGCCACCCATGGCTACCATGCCGGAGCGTGGGAGCCAGCAGTAGAGCAGCAGATCACCGCAGGATTCCGTTACAACGGATTATTCGGCTTCCAGCAACTGTTCCAGCTTATCCAGAGTTTCCATTGCGGGCAGAACCTGGGCAACAGAAGAGTTAGGCTCACGGCCTTCTTTGACGGCGGCGATGAATTCACGATCCTGCAGTTCAATACCGTTGTTGGATACGGTAACGCCTGACAGGTCGATCGGGTTTTCGTAGCCATCTACCAGGTCATCGTAACGGGCGATGTAGGTGCCCTGGTCACAGATGTAGCGGAAGAAAGTACCGAATGGGCCTTCGTTGTTAAACGACAGCGACAGGGTACAGATTGCACCGCTGGGTACTTTCAGGCCAATGCTCATGTCCATGGCAATGCCCAGATCTGGATGAATCGGACCTTGTAGCGCCTGAACCTTGCTGCAAGTTTCACCGGTCTGATACTGGAACAGGTCAACGGTGTGACAGGCGTGGTGCCACAGCAAGTGGTCGGTCCAGGAACGTGCCTGACCCTTGGCATTGGTGTTGGTACGACGGAAGAAGTAGGTTTGTACATCCATCTGTTGAACGTTCAGCTCACCGGCCTGGATCTTGTTGTGAATCCACTGGTGAGACGGGTTAAAACGACGGGTCTGGCCAGACATGGCGACCAGGCCGGTACGCTGCTGCACTTCAACCAGCTTGCGAGAGTCTTCGATGTTATCGGCCATCGGAATTTCAACCATCACATGCTTGCCGGCTTCCAGACACTGGATCGCCTGGGAGGCATGCATGCTGGTCGGTGTTGCCAGCAGTACGCCGTCAACGTCGTCACGGGCCAGGGCTTCAGCCAGGTCGGTACAGTAGTGTGGAATGCCACGTTCTTCTGCTACCTGTTTGATGACGTCGGGACGGGTACCGACAACGGATACCACTTCAGCGCCTTCAATGTTGGCGACCGCGTCCAGGTGTTTCTGGCCAAAGGCGCCGGCGGCACCTGCAACACATAATCTCATTCTTGTTCTCCTGATCTGTGTGTCTGTAGCACCGGGGATGCCGGTTATTTACTGGGTTTGCAAGGAATATTGCAGCAACAGGCTGGCGGAATGTTCAGCGTGAACGCTGAATGATGGGAGTTCAGCGCTGAAAGTTCGCAAGCGTACTGAAGATTGACATCGAACGGTCTGAAAAAACGCCCGCTGCCAATATTGCCCGGTGTGATCCTGAAGAACCATACCTGAGCAACACGGGACAACGGGCAACAACACAAAACTCAAAACGACCAAGTTCGAGAACTCCAATCTAACATTGGCCCCGGAATCAGGGTAATTGATAAACCGGATTAGCTATTCAATTTTGATAATGCATTGTTCTGGTGCGGCAAAAAAAAGAGTGTCTCGACAGACTCGTGTCATTGTTTGCCGGGGCAATAAAAACCGTTAAAAAGTACCAGCTTGTGGGCCTGTAGCCGCCTTGTTTTTTACTGCTGGCCTGAATTGATGCAGGCACGGTCGGTTGCCGTTACCCTATTTTCAAGCTGGTTCTGGCCTGATTAGCTATCAGGTATTGGTTTTCTACAACGATCCTGTTTGATCACTCACAGATCACTCACAGATCACTCACAGATCACGGCAGGCGGCGGCCTGCTCGCGCAATATATCCAGAAACTGCATCTGGCTGGGGGTTGCCTGCCAGTTCTGGCGTAAGGTGATGCCGATAGCGCGACGGGTATGTTCAAGGGTGACGGGTAATACGGATAACAGCCCGGTATTCAGTTCATGTTCTATCTGATGAGTTGAAATCAGGGTCAGGCGGTCGCTGCCGCGTAACAGTTCCCTAATCAGGATTTGAGAACTGGTTTCGACCAGTCGTTGTGGCGGCTTGATGTCATGTTGTTCAAACAGTGCCTCAAATGCCTTGCGGGTTGGAGTGCCTTCGCGCGGCACAACCCAGGGGTAGCGGGGCAGATCGTTCAGGGTCGGCAGCGCGAGATCACCGCTGGCGGTGATGAGTAGTGGGTGTGCTGGGCGGCAAATAATCGCCAGCGGCGGGGACAGCAGCTCTTCCTGCAGCACGTCGTCGACTGGTGGCGGGAAGCGCAGGGCACCAATGAGAAAATCGAGATCGCCGTGGCGCAGGTGGTGCAGCAGATCGTCGTAGGGCGCATCGACGACCTGGATATCGATATCCGGGTGCCTTTCACTAAACCGAATAATGGCCTCCGGCAGGATTGAGGTGCGCGCCAGCGGCATGCTGCCCAGTACGATTTTGCCCACTTCACGAAATTGCAAGGCGCTGACTTCAGAGTAGCCCTGATACAACTCCGAAAAGGCCAGCTTGGTCGCACGAGCCAGTGCCTGAGCGGCTTTGGTGGCACTGATGCCGGTGCTGGTCTTCTCGAACAGCGGCACTTGTAACAGGTGCTCCAGCTCGCGGGCGGCCCGATGCAGGGAGGACTGGGAGACACCGACCGCACGGCTGGCGATGCTGAAATTTTCTGCTTCGGTAACGGCCACCAGTGCCTTGAGTTGGGTCGTGGTCAGCAGTGAGACCATCTGTTGTGCCGACTGGGTGCGACTGCTGCCGGAGCGCAAGGCTTCCCTGGTGCCTTGTAACAGGCAGGAAATACAGCGTTCGACACGGTTATACCAGACGTCTCCCGAGGCTGTGGGGTACATGCCTTCGGCACGGCGTTCGAATAGCTCGGTTTGTAACATGTCTTCCAGTCGCGCCAGTGCCTGGGTGATCGCAGGCTGTGACAAAAAAACCCTCGGAGCGGCCTTGCTTATGCTTTTTTGTTCGGCAACCTCAAGAAAGACGCGCAGGTGTCGCAGGTTGGGTATGACAAAATCCATCACTTGCTCCAGAGCTTCGAATAAACAGGTCTATATCAAAATCCAATATTGTAGCAGTGAAATTGAAATAGCCAGCCCGGCATGTCAGTTCCTACCATGGGAGGCAACATCCAGGCAGCTGTAAGCTTTGCCGTCAGTCGTTTGGAAGTACCGCTTGTCGAGCACCTGTCTGCCACTTCTCTTCCGGACGGCAGGTTTCGGCATCCGACAGACGCTGCGGTTCGCTGTTTGCCTGCTCTGCGGGAACAGGCCCTGCGAACAACACCATCAACGAGCGAGAGAAGAATAATGATCATCGATTGCCATGGGCACTACACCACGACACCTCCAGGCGTAGGCGAATATCGCGACCAGCAAAAAGCTGCCGTCGCCGCCGATCCGCTGTTCAAGGGTGAAAAAGGCACGATTAATATCACGGATGACGAGATTCGCGAGTCCATCGTCAATAACCAGCTGAAGCTTCAGCAGCAACGCGGCACGGATCTGACCATCTTCTCTCCTCGCGCCAGCTGGATGGGACATCACATTGGTAACGAGTACACCAGCCAGTTCTGGACGGAACATCAGAACGACATTATTCGTCGCGTCTGCGATCTGTTCCCTGAAAACTTTGTCCCGGTCGCCCAGCTGCCACAGTCTCCGGGTGTTGATCCGGCCAAATCCGTGCCCGAGATCATTCGTACCGTTGAAGAAATGGGCTTTATCGGTATCAACCTGAACCCGGATCCCAGTGGCGGTCACTGGAATGGTTCATCGCTGGCAGATCGCTCGTTTTACCCGATTTACGAAAAAATGGTTGAGTACGATATTCCGGCCATGGTGCACGTATCGGCATCCTGTAACGATTGTTTCCACACCACCGGCTCCCATTATCTGGGTGCTGACACGACCGGCTTCCAGCAGTTGATGATGTCGGACGTGTTCAAGGACTTCCCGGAACTGAAAGTTATCATTCCACACGGCGGCGGCGCAGTGCCTTACCACTGGGGACGTTTCCGTGGCCTGGCGCTCGACAACGGTTTTGAGTTGGAAGAACGGGTACTGAACAATGTGTATTTCGACACCTGCGTGTATCACCAGCGTGGTATCGATCTGTTGCTTGATATTGTACCGACCAAAAATATTCTGTTTGCCTCTGAAATGATTGGCGCGGTGCGCGGTATTGACCCTGACACTGGCCACTACTTCGACGATACCAAACGCTACATCGACGGTAACACCGCGTTGTCTGCTGAACAGAAAGCGGAAATCTTTGAAGGTAATACCCGTCGCGTCTTTAGTCGCCTGGCTCTGCCCCAATAAACTGGCCTGTGTGATTAAACTGAGGAATCAGAATTATGAAAGAAACCGTCGTAGTACAACATATCGAACGAGCCGACCAGACCGTAATTGATGGTTTGGCAGAATGTGGCGTCGCCACTATCCACGAGGCCCAGGGACGCGTTGGCTTGCTGGCGTATTACATGCGCCCGATCCAGCAAGACAAGAGCGTTGCCGGTTCCGCCATCACGATCTCTGGTGCTGCCGGTGATAACTGGATGATGCACGTGGCGATTGAGCAGTGCCAAGCCGGTGACATCATGGTGTTTGCCCCGACCTCACCGTCCAATCACGGTTTTTTTGGTGATCTGCTGGCAACCTCTGCCCAGTCCCGTGGTGTGGTTGGGTTGATCATTGATGGCGGAGTGCGGGATACCCGTGACCTGCGACAGATGAATTTTCCGGTCTGGTCAAAAGCGGTCTTCTCTGAAGGCACCATCAAGGAAACCGTTGGCTCCGTCAACATCCCGCTGGTGTGCGCTGACGAACTGGTTTATCCCGGTGATGTGATGGTGGCAGATGATGATGGCGTGGTGGTGGTGCGTCGTGAAAAAGCCGCTGAAGTACTGGAAAAAGCCCGTGCCCGTATGGCGCTGGAAGAATCCAAACGTGTGCGTATGGCCAACGGTGAACTGGGCCTGGATATTTATGACATGCGTCCTCGTCTGAAAGAAAAAGGCCTCAAATATGTCTGATGCTCGCACCTTCGACCCGATTGAAGGTGTGCGCTGCATGTGGATGCGAGGTGGCACCTCAAAAGGGGGCTACTTCCTAGCGCAGGATCTTCCGGCTGACACGGCCGTGAGAGATGCGTTTCTGTTGCGGGTCATGGGTTCCCCTGACCCGCGCCAGATCGATGGTTTGGGCGCTGCCGACCCGCTGACGGCCAAGGTCGCCGTCGTCAAACGTTCCGAGCGTGACGATGCCGATGTGGACTACCTGTTTCTGCAGGTCTTTGTTGATCAGGCTATCGTGACGGATGCGCAGAACTGCGGCAACATCCTCGCCGGTGTTGGCCCGTTTGCGCTTGAACGTGGTCTGATTGACGTGACCGGCGAGAGCACTGACGTTCGTATCTTTATGGAAAATACCGGCCAAATCGCCACCGCCAATGTACCCACGCCAAACGGCAAGGTCAGTTATGTCGGCACGGCGCGTATCGATGGTGTGCCCGGTTTTGCTTCGGCCATCCCGGTTACCTTTGCCGATACGGCAGGTTCCAGTTGCGGCGCTTTGTTGCCAACCGGTAATACCGTTGATGTGATCGACGGCATCGACGTTACCCTGATTGATAACGGCATGCCGGTCGTGGTGATGAGTGCGGCGGCTATGGGTATTACCGGCGCAGAAAGCCGAGAGGAACTGGAAGCCAACGACGCCTTGCGGGCGAAGCTGGAGTCCATTCGTCTGCAGGCCGGGCCATTAATGAATCTGGGTGACGTGAAAGACAAATCCGTTCCCAAGATGACCATGGTCAGTGCTGCCAGCAATGGCGGTGCCTTGTCGACGCGTACTTTTATACCCCATCGCTGTCACGCTTCGATTGGTGTGCTGGGCGCAGTCAGTGTGGCTACGGCCGCGGTGTTGCCAGGCTCACCGGCTGCTGCGGTTGCCAATGTACCGGATGGACAGCAGAAAATTCTGGCGGTTGAACATCCGATCGGCGAAATGACCGTGATTCTGAATATGGATGACAGCGGTAACGTCGGTTCTGCGGCGTTACTGCGTACTGCACGCAAGCTGTTTGACGGTGATGTGTTCGCGCATCCCAACGATTAAAAACGATTAAACCGGCCACTTTTATGGGGAAGGGCAGCGGTTGATGATAAGCCGCTGGCCGTTTCTGTTAATGAATAAAAGTGCCAATAATGACCCGATAAAAACAAGGGCGACCTAATTATGATGGATCCAGATTACCTGCCGTTTCATGCCAACCCGAGCAAGCCAGAGTTCAAGACACCGTCTGGTGCGGTCGACGCGCACTGCCATGTTTTTGGCCCGGCTGAGCAGTTCCCATACCACCCGAAGCGCAAGTACACCCCGTGCGATGCCTCAAAAGAACAGCTGTTCGCACTGCGCGATTATCTGGGCTTTGAACGTAATGTCATCGTCCAGGCGTCCTGCCACGGCACCGATAACGCTGCCCTGATTGACGCCCTTGAAAGCGCTGGTGAGCTGGCCCGTGGTGTGGCGGTAGTTGATCCGGCGATCACTACGGAAGAGCTGGAAGCAATGGACAAGGCGGGCGTACGGGCGGTGCGTTTCAACTTCGTCAAACGTCTGGTCGATACCACGCCGAAAGAAGTGTTCCTGTCTGTGGCAGCAAAGATCAAGCCACTGGGCTGGCACATCGTGGTGTACTTTGAAGCGCCAGAACTGGAAGAGCTGATTCCTTTCCTCAACGAACTGGATACCACCATTGTGGTTGACCACATGGGTCGTCCAGATGTTGCCAAGGGCGTTGATCATCCGGACTTTCAGCGTTTTGTCGATCTGATGACCAATAATGAAAAAGTCTGGGTCAAGGTGACTTGCCCGGAACGCCTGACGCTCACGCCGCCGGATTACAGCGATGTGGTGCCGTTTGGCAAAAAACTGGTGGAGCTGTTCCCGGATCGTGTGTTGTGGGGGACTGACTGGCCACATCCGAATATGAAATCCCATACCCCGGATGATGGCAAGCTGGTGGACGTTATCCCCATGATTGCTCCGACGGCAGAACAGCAGCAAAAATTGCTGGTGGATAACCCGATGCGTTTGTATTGGTAATAGCAAGGTCGGAAGTCTGACGCCAACGGCAGCAGGCTTCCAACGTTCAGCGTCCGACCAATCAGTGAGGGTACGGCAATGTCAGAATACGAATTACGTGAAGTTGAAGGCACCATCCATTTTGATGGACCCATGGCCACCAAGGGTTTCAAGTTCAACAAGATGTGTTACTCGTTTAACAGCGAAGAGAACCGCCAGGCGTTCCGTGATGATCCGGAAGGTTATATGGAAACGTTCCAGATCTCTGAAGAGCAACGTCAGGCGGTGCGTGACAAAGACATCATCCGCATGCTGGAGCTGGGTGGCAGCATCTACTACATGGCCAAATTCGCCATTATTTTTGGCTGGAACATGCAGATCGTAGGCGGTATGCAGTCTGGCCGCAGCACGGAAGAATTCAAAGCATACCTGGACAGTCAGGGGCGAGGTAAAAACAATGGCTAAGCTGATCGGTGGTATTACCACCTCACACATTCCTGCCATTGGCGTGGCGATGGACAAACATCTGGAAGACACACCGTACTATCGTGATCTGTTTGCCATCTACCCACCGATTCGTGAGTGGCTGCAAGAGCAAAAACCGGACATCGCCGTATTGTTCTATAACGACCACGGTCTGGAAATGTTCCTCGATAAAAAGCCGACCTTCGCTATTGGCTGTGCACCTGAGTACCATAATGCTGACGAAGGCTGGGGCATTAATCCGATTCCACCGGTCACCGGTGAAACCGAACTGAGCTGGCACATCGTCAACCACCTGATCGAGAACGACTTTGACCCGACGGTATGTCAGGACATCAAGGTTGACCACGGTGCGACGGTGCCACTGACGCTGCTGTGGCCGAACTTTACCTATCAGGGCATCAAGGTCATTCCGGTCAGCATCAACTGTGAACGTCATCCGATGCCCAAACCATCCCGCAGCTTTGCATTTGGTCAGGCAATTGGTGACGCGATCCGTTCCTGGGACAGTGACCAGAAAGTGGTCGTCCTGGGAACCGGGGGGTTGTCACACCAGCTTGATGGTCAACGTGCCGGTATTCTGAATGGTGATTTTGACAACTATTGTATGGACAAGCTGGTCAACGAGCCGGAAGAACTGTGTCAATACAGCAACTCTGACCTGATCGAAAAAGGTGGTGCCCAAATGGTCGAACTGGCCATGTGGCTGGCGATGCGCGGCACCATGACCGGTGAATTAAAAGAAGTTCTGCGTAACTACGTGGCACCCATCTCCAATACCGCCGTTGGAGTACAACTGCTGGTCAATACCTGATTCGGATCAGCCGGGTGTTTGCCCGGCTGTGATGATGGCCCTGGCCGTGTCTGCTCCAGATCACACCTCTCCTGGGATGGTGATCGATAATGAGCAGGGACGGTCTTTTTTGATTTCCTGGATTAATATCACCGTTGCAAATTGAATCACCCGAGTTTCGGGGCGGCTGTTTCAGTAAAGAAAACCTGGCTGGTTTTTGGCCTCGTTGTATTGATGACACTCATCGTTTGGTTTATGCCGTTGGCGATCGATTTGTTACTGCCATTTCGTGTCGTTATCGCTACTTGGTTATCGCTACTTGGTTATCGCTACTGATTGTATTATGGACTTCTCATCTTAACAGGCTGCTGGATGTTCAGTAGACGGTTGCGCCATAATTCATCCTATGAATACCATGTACAGCGCTGAATGCTGATATTTATGGTTGCAATTCATCTATTCCGGATTAGGATGGACACTTCACTAAAACGAACGCTTCGGTATTGCAATGAACTCAGCACGGTTACGTCAACGCTTGAACAGCTCTACGGCCCAGGTCGCAGTGGCAAGAGCGTGCTTGAGCGGTGCAGTCGTGGCGTATTGGTATTTTGGTTATGGCTATTTTAGCCAGGAGCCAGGCTGCCAGTAGTGTGAACAGAACACTCGGCAGTTTGGCTTCAAGCCAGCTGCCACCGGAAACCCCGATTGGCAGCTGGCTGATCGGGGTTTTTTTATGATTGTTTTTCACAGGATTCAGGTCGAGATTGCTATGCAAGCATTGGCAAAACTCAAAATTTCTCAAGCTTGCACCGGTGTGTGCAGCTTCTGGCGGTGGCGATTTAGCTGCGGTGACGTGCGGGCGCGATATTGGCGCTAGCCCATCACCGAGCAAAGCGAATACACCACATCCAGTAAAAAATTGAGGAATATCGATATGACAACCCCCACTTTGACTTCCCGTTCTGCCAGCAGCAACGACCCGGCGGTACGCCCGATTGCAACACCGGCCATGCTCAAGGCACGGCTGGCATTGAGTGACGACGTCCGTATCCGGATTGAGCAGCAGCGCCAGCAGATTCGTAACATCCTGAATGGCGAAGACTCACGTTTGCTGGTGATTACCGGCCCCTGTTCCATTCATGATGAAGCCGCAGCGCTGGATTATGGCCAGCGTTTGATGGCGCTGAATGAGCAGCTTGGCGACCGCTTGCTGATTGTGATACGTGCCTACGTCGAAAAACCACGTACCCATATTGGCTGGAAAGGTCTGGCCTACGACCCTGAACGTGATGGCAGTGGTGATATGCAAGCCGGGCTGGAGCGTTCTCGCAAGGTGATGTTGGCACTGGCCGAAATGGGTTTGCCACTGGCGACAGAAGCGTTAAATCCACTGGTGATGATGTACCTGGATGATCTGATCAGCTGGACTGCTATTGGTGCTCGCACCACTGAATCACAGATCCATCGTGAAATGGTCAGTCACCTGGGGATGCCCACCGGATTAAAAAACGGCACCGATGGTTCCATGATGACAGCCATCAATGCCATGGTGGCGGCTCGTCACAGCCATCATACCCTGGGCGTTGATTGCCACGGTCAAATGGCGATGCTGACCACCCCAGGTAACCCGGATACTCATATCGTGTTACGCGGTGGTAATGGTATGACCAATTACGATGCGGCCAGTGTCGCCGCCGCCCAACAACAGTTGCAGGAAGCGGACTGCAATGTGGGTGTGCTGGTGGATTGCAGCCACGCCAACGCGTGCAAGCAGCACCGTCGCCAAACCGCTATAGCGCTGGACGTTGTTGGTCAGCGCTTGGCCGGTAATGACCGGATTCTGGGGGTGATGCTGGAAAGCTTCATTAACGAAGGCAATCAGAAAATGTCGGCCAATCTGGTGTACGGTCAGTCCATCACTGACCCATGTCTGGGTTGGGATCAGACCGAAGCACTGCTGCGTGAGATGCACCAGCAACTGGCTGAGATCAGGCCGTGATCCCCATACTCTGCAAGCCCTGCCAAAGCAGACGCAGGGCGAGCAGAGTAACAACGACCCTGAACGCCTGTTTAAACCACTCACCGGGAATACGGTTCAACAATTTAAGACCCATCCAGGTGCCAAACGCACCGCTGGCAATCATCAGAAGCACCAGTGGCAGCCACTGCCAGAAAGCAAAACCCACGGCGGTAAATACGATCGCCTTGAAGGTATGTTGCAGGGTCATGCAGGTGGCAAAGGTACTGGTGAGTTGCAGTTTGCTGTAGTTGTTACGGTGCACAAAACCGGCAACCAGTGGCCCGGTCGCACCGACAAACATGGTCAGAAACGTGGTGAGTGCCCCGGCAAATATTCGCCCGATCGGGCTGAGCTGGCGTTTGCCCGGCTTGTTCCCCCACACCAGAAACAGAATAAAACCCGCCACCGCAAATTGAATCAGGTAGAGCGGCAGCTGCACCACAACCACACTGGCTAATCCAGCACCGAGTACTGCCCCGATACTGAAGTAACGCAGCATGGCCCAGTCGATATGTCGAAAGGTCATCAACATGCGATTGCCGTTTGAGCCCAGCTGCACCAGACCATGCACCGGAATCAGTGCGTTGACGGGGACCAGAGAAGCCATCACCGCCAGTAACAACAGGCCACCGCCGATGCCGACAGCGGCCGTCATAAACGATGTGAAACCGGCAAACGCAATCAGGACGAGCGCCGATGTCAGCGACAGATCGGCAGGTGTCAGCAGTTCAAGCATCATGAGTCCGGTATCCTTGTGGGCCAATCAGCGTCAGCGCCGCGTCGGTTTTTGCTGGTGTTGATGAGAAGACGATGCGGGCGGATGCGGGCGTTTATGTGGGTTGTGCTGCTGCCCGGTACGTTTTAACCCGGTCTGTTTTAACCAAATACGCTTTAGCCAGGTGAAAGTACCGCTCAGCGCCAGAAAAATCAGCACAATACTGACCGCATCAACCACCCATACGCCAATGCGCCCAAACAGGCGACCACTGTGCAAGTCCAGGAGCAATCGCTCGCGGGTGATACCTGGCACCGGCTTGTCGCTGTTGAGCTGCGCTGTCAGTTCTTGGGGTAGCGATTCGGGTGTGGCCCAGTCGGCGGCCAGATCAGAGCGGGCAGGCTGCCAACTCCAACTGTTGTTGTCGAGGTAATAGGGTGAGTTTGCCTGTAGCAGCAGGGAGCCATTCTCTGGCGTGTTGTTCGAGGTGTTGTTCGAGGTGTTGTTCGAGGTGTTGTTTGGAGAATGGTGTGTGGCTGTCGCCATGGTGCCAATCGCGCTGGCCTGAACCGGCAGATTAGTCAACTCTTCAACCAGTTGACCATCCGGCAGATACAGTGCAATACGATTGTTACACAGCAGGGCGATGGTTTCTTGCCAACGCAGCGCGCCCAATAACGGCTGTTCACAATGGCCAATCGGGCTTTGATCCAGATAGAGGCTATTACCAACCTGACTGACCCAGTGCTTGCCAGTTGCGAAGCCTTGATCAATATCCGTGTCATGGATGCCATACAGCCAGGCCACCCAGGACGAATAAACCGGTGTCTTGGCCCAGCCCAAAGACTGGCTGTGATTAATCAGGATGCCGGTGATCGCCAGCATCAGGATCACCGGCAGAATGATCAAACCGCTGCGGCGATGCCAGTGAATCAGAAAGGGAACGAGTTTCAAAACAGGGCCTGTAATCGGGTGTCGTCGGGGTGGGTCAGGGCTTGCTGGCGGCCTGATTGTGGCTGACCCCGGTTTGCTCTGCAAGGTACAGCGCCAGACGGGCGACATTGGTGACGGCACGTACCGACAATGTGGCACCGGTAATGCCGTCAATGTGGCTGCTTAACTGCTGTGTTTCATCCAGCCGGGCACCGCTAAACTGGTCGGTAAAAAACGGATAGCGGACTTCCCATCCCCGGGATTCAAGAAAGGCCAGCACCGAGACTGACTGTATCGTATCGTCAACCACCACAACCCCGATCGTAATTGGCCGCTCCTTGCCAATTTCTTCCATAATCCAGGCACTGGTTGCCCCGGCTTGCCAGTATCTGACCCGTAGCCCGGAATAGGGATGCCCCAGCAGTTTTGATGCGGCATTCTTGTGTTCGGGCTTGAGCCACAGGGTTTTGGCAGCCGCTTGTTGCTCGCCAAACGTCTGTGACAGAAAGGCTTCCTGACTGAGGTAGTTATCGGCGCTGGCGGCGTTGGCCAGCAGCCACAGGATCAGGCTCCGCAGAGTCAGGCTCCAGAGGATATTATTCAGCTTCACAGTTTTCCCACTCGACATCCGGAATCAGACTTTCGTAGCGGGCATCGGTCAGCGTCATCATAAAGCACACCAGCACTTCCACATCGTCGTCGTCGAGCAAGCTGCCGTCCTGAAGCTCGGTGAGGTTAACCGTGTCGCTGATTTCCGGGTCAGCCCAGGCGACACCGGTTTCCGGATTGAGGCTGTTACTGCTGCCGGTCAGCCAGTGGTCGTAAAACTTGACGACCGTGGCTAATTCATTAAATACACCGTTGTGCATATAGGGTGCGGTGACGGCGACGTTGCGCAGGGTTGGCACCTTGAATTTACCGGCTTCCGTGTCAGCAGTGACGGCGCTGTTGTTAAATTGCAAACCGGTATCAATAAAGTCATCGGCCGAACCATTGGCACTGCGGACGGCAGTGTTAATGGGAACGCCGATGTTGTGGTATTCGTAGCCAGTAAAGGTTTCGCCGCTGCTGCTCTGGCGTTTCAACTGGTGGCAAGTGGCGCAGTTGGTGAATTGCTGGGAAAAAAACAGCACCTTGCCTGAGGCGACTTTAGAGATGACGCCATAGTCGTAATAATCCGGGTCATCTGAATCCAGTAATGAACGATCGTACTTGGAATCGAACGGTGCAAAGGCGTCGGTGGCTTCAAAGCGGGCGATGGCATCGGTCATGGCG
The DNA here is from genome assembly GCF_041222825.1 of Candidatus Thalassolituus haligoni. NCBI lineage: Bacteria > Pseudomonadati > Pseudomonadota > Gammaproteobacteria > Oceanospirillales > Oceanospirillaceae > Thalassolituus > Candidatus Thalassolituus haligoni. Next base: position 3,273,302 of record NZ_CP139482.1, on the reverse strand, counting down.
TCATAGGCGGTGTCGGTAGCGTCGAATACGTCTGTGCCGTAAAGGGTTTCAAGGGCGGCAATATAGTCTGTATTTTCTAACAGTCGTTCTACTACGCTGGCACGATCCGGCATACCCATTTCAATCGGATTTAATGGCGGGCCACCAGCCTGGTCGGCCAGGGTGGTGGCCCGGCCATCATGGAACTGGCCGCCAAGCCAACCACTGTAATCGGATTGCTGGCTATTGAAGCGGGTACGGCTGCCGTTGTGAAAATCGGGTGTCTGTGAGGCGTAGGTCACTGTGGGGGCGTTACGGTCACCCAGTGAAACACCGTCATCACCGATGGAAACAGCGGCGGTCTGGTCACTGTCGTTTTTGCGACTGTCGGTAAATGCCTGAGCGACATCGTGGCAGCTGGCACAAGACTGGGTACGGTTAAACGACAGACTGACATCGTTAAACAGGCTTTCACCCAGAGCTTCCTTGCTGTCAAAAGCGGGGCTGGAAGAATCGGATGACCCACCACAGCTGCTCAGTAATAGCGCCAATAATACAGTTAGATACTTTCTCACGACGGCTCCAATTTCACCCCGCTCCATTGGGGAATGTTCAGGTTGATGGCTTTGCGATTGTCTTGCTGCAATCTGTCTAGGAGTCTACCACGCAGTCATCATGTTGCTAAAGGTAATGCAAGTTCGAGTCTATTTGTAAATCATTTGCATTAGTAATATGATCCCGGTCAACTTCAATCGGAACTATTCCGTTTTACTGTAAGTGCGGATGTTTTCCGTAAGACGGATAAACCGTCGACTTTGCCTTATTTTCAGACAGGAGTGTTGAATGATGAAATTGACCTCGCTTGCTGCGGCTATCGCCGTAACGTCCATGTTGACGGCCTGTGGTGGTGGTAGCTCAAGCAGTTCCACGGATGCGGATGACGCTCAGGCGACCGCCGTCATTAACGTGGCTAACGTCAGTAAAGTGTTGGAAACCAATGCGGATATCGCACTGGCAACCTACAGCGATGCCGTTGACACCGCTATTGAGTTACAGACTGCGCTGCAAACCTTCCGTGAAAACCCAACCGAAGAAAATTTTGTTGCCGCCAAAACAGCCTGGCTGGTAGCGCGTGAGCCTTATGGGCAGACCGAAGTTTATCGCTTCCGCCTGAGCCCGATTGACTCCACCGACTACAGCTCGGAAGACGGCCCGGAAGGTGACATCAATGCCTGGCCATTAGGTGAGGCCCTGATCGATTACGTGCAGACCAACGATACGGATTTTGGTACTGATCAGGTGGGCGTAACCGCCAACGCCGCTGGTATTAATGGTGGTGGTGCCTTGACGGCAGCCGGTGCGGAAGATCAGTCGAATAACATCATTGGCAATACCAGCATCGACATTAGCGCCGACCTGCTGGCTAATACCGCCACCGCTGATGACGAGCACGACGTGATTGCCGGATACCACGCCATTGAGTTCTTGCTGTGGGGCCAGGATCTGAACAATGATGGTGAAACCACTGATGGTACGGATCGTGATGAGGCGGTGAAAGCCAATACCGCTACTAACTACGCGGAAGGCGGTGATCGTCCTCTGAGCGATCTGGCTGAGGGTTACTCTGAGACCGACACTTACGACAGCAGCAATTTGTCCAACCGTCGTCACAAATTTATGGAAATGGCCGTACAGAAGCTGATCGACGATTTAACCACAGTCCGTGACGGCTGGGCCGAAGGCGCTTCATACCGCACTGCTTTTACCACCATCAGCACCGAAGACGAAGCCAAGCAGAAACTGGCAGAAATCCTCACCGGGATGGGCACTTTGTCTGAAGGTGAATTGGCCGGCGAGCGGATGCAGATTGCCTTTTCTTCCAACTCTCAGGAAGACGAACATTCCTGCTTCTCGGATAACACTCACCGTGATATCTGGCTGGATGCCGAGGGTGTTTCCAACAGCTACTACGGTGAATACGCCGGTTACGACAGCACGCTGGATGGTACCGACGACGCGACGGCTCGTGCCGTCAGTGGTTATGGCATTGATGATTACCTGGCTGATGCCGGTCTGACGGAATTGGCCAGTGATATGGAAGCGGCTTTGACCACGACTCAAACGGCTTATGTGGCAATCGATACTTTGGCTCGTGCCGGTACGCCTTTTGACGTCCAGATCATTGAAGCGACCAGCAGCGAACCAGCCTACGATGCCATCAAGGCATTGAACGCTCAATCATCGGTGATTGCGGATGTGGCCGAAGCACTGGAAATTGACGCAGAAGTCATTGATGGTGACGCTACCGAGTGCAACACCGAAGATCCAACCGCTGAGTGCTAGTATTGATGGTTGATCACCTGTTAGCAGGGGCTGAGTAATGCGCAGTCTCTGTTTTCACCATAAGACGGGCTTGTCCCGGCTTTTCGGCATCTGTGTTCTGGCCGTGCTGATGGCTTCAACCAGTGGTTGTTCCGATACCGAGGTGCCGCCACCGGATCCTGCTGAAGCCAGGCCGGGTGGCGATGCGACGACGTCGATAATCCCGTTTCCGGCATTGGACAAGGTGACGCCGAACTTGCCCGATGACGAGCGGCCGCAGTTTTATGCGGGCCGGGCGCTGGCGCATCAGCCCTGGATCAAGGCACCGACGATTACCGATGCCCGTGATGGCCTGGGGCCAATTTATAACGCTCGCGGCTGTCTGGCCTGCCATATTCGTGGTGGTAAAAGCCGGATGCCAGACGATTCCGAAACGCCCTTGTTTGGGCCACTGGTACGTATGAGTCGAGTGCTGGCAGATCCGCAGCTTATGGCTGCGGCGGCCAATAGTCACGCTGGAGTGATACCGGATCCTGTTTATGGTGACCAGTTACAAACCCAGTCCATTGCCCTGTTGCATCAGTTGCGCCAGGCCTCGCCGGTCGCTATAGCGGAGCAACAGCAGGTAGCGCCGGAAGCGTATGCTTATGTGAAATGGCATGAACAGGCCTTTGTATATCCGGATGGCCGTCAGATAACACTGCGCAAACCCGAGCTGGATCTGCGTTATGTTGCCTACGGGGAATTTGATGCCGCTACCCGTTTCAGCTTGAGAAACGCGCCGCCGATTCATGGCATGGGGTTGCTGGAGCTGATTCCGCAGGCTGATCTGGAGGCTCTGGCCGATCCGGATGATGCCGACGGTGATGGTATCTCGGGCCGTCAGAACCGGGTTTGGGACGCCAGAAGCCAACGCTGGCAAGCGGGTCGTTTTGGCCACAAGGCCAATCGCTCCAATATGGATATGATCGTTGCTTCCGCATTTGCCAACGATATTGGTATCAGTAATCCACTGTTTCCGTTCCAGCCCTGTACTGAGCAGCAGCCGCTGTGCCAAAAGCAAAGAAATGGAAATAATAGTCAGGGATTAGAACTACCTGATAATCTTTTGCGCCTGGTCACGAATTTCACTCGCAATCTGGGTGTTCCCACACGCCGGAATGTTGATAATGCCGATGTCCGGAAAGGACGACCCTTTTTTTACACCAGCGGCTGTGCCGCTTGCCATCAGCCGGGCTATACCACGGCGGCCAGTAGTGCACAGCCACATTTGGGTAACCAACGTATCTGGCCGTACACCGACTTGCTGCTGCACGACATGGGGCCGGAACTGGCTGACGGGCGTCCAGACTTTGCTGCCAGCGGTAGCGAATGGCGTACCGCGCCGCTGTGGGGAACCGGTTTGATGGGGCAGGTCAACGGCAGCAAGCAGTATTTGCATGATGGCCGCGCCAGCAGCATAGAGGAAGCGATTCTCTGGCATGGCGGTGAAGCACTGGCGGCCCGGCAGAGATTTACCCATTTAAGCGCCGCAGAGCGCCGTTATCTGATCCAGTTTGTTGAGTCACTCTAGGAGTCTGCAGGACTTGGGCGTTCGTCGCGAGGGAAAGACTGGTTTGAGCGATTTTTTGCGCAAAAAAGAGCCAGATTCAGCTATCCCGTAGTAGAGCAGTCCTAAGCCCGATAGATTCCTAGCTATCTGCTAGATGGGAGAACCCGAATGTCAGTGAATTCTGTTTCACAACGATTACTTCAAGATCCGTCCCGACGGCGTTTGCTGGGCGGGGTGGCCGGTAGCTTGGCTGCTTCTGCGTTGCTGCCGGGATCGGCATGGTCGTCAACGCTTGCTGGCGACCAGGCAACCAGCGCCGGCTCGGAAGTCTGGATCAGTGCCGAAGGTAATGGCGACGAAGGCTATTTTGCCAGCTGGATTGTCGATGGCGAACACCGGGCCGATGTGCATTCTGCCATCAGTGGTTTTCGCGGGCATGGCCTGGCGCAACACCCGCAACGTGCGGATATTGCCGTGATGTTTGCCCGTCGTCCAGGCACCCAGGCACTGGTGATCAACCTGCTGGACGGCACGGTGGACAGCCTGATCGACTGTGCCGAAGGCCATCATATGCACGGTCATGGCTGTTTCAGCCCTGATGGCCAACAGCTACTGACGACGGAATCGGATTACCGCAGCGGCACTGGCAAGTTGATGGTACGTAACACCCGCAATTGGCAGGTCGAGGCCGAATATCTGACCCATGGTATTGGCCCGCATGATGTTCACGTAATGCCGGACGGCAAATCCCTGGTGGTCGCCAACGGCGGTTTGCTTACTCACCCGGATAGCGGTCGCAAGATCCTCAACCTTGACACCATGGATCCATCGCTGGTGTATCTGTCACTTTATAACGGTGAAGTGATCAGCCAGCACCGCTTGCCGGAAAGCAAAGCCAGTATTCGCCACTTGGCCCTGGCGGACGATGGCACCGTGGCAATTGCGACCCAGTTGCAGCGCCCGGCGATGAGCAGTAATACGCTGGTGCCGCTGGCGGCGGTACATCAGCCAGGTCAGCCGCTGATTGCTCTGGAAGGCCCGGATGCCCTGATTCACAAATTTGATGACTACATGGGCAGTACCGTGCTGCATAACGGCGAGCGCATTGCGGCGTTTTCCAGTCCTCGAGGAGACCTGGTAGCGTTCTGGCACCTGGACAGCCATCAGCTGGTCGGCTATCACGCCTTTTTTGATGTCTGTGGCCTGACGGTCAGTCGTGACCAGAAATATTTTGTTTTGAGTAATTCGAATGGCGACGTGCGCATGATTGATGCGCGCAGCCTGAAAGAAGACCGGGCCATGCGGCGCTCGTTTGCCGGACGCCATTGGGATAACCATATGTTCACTTTCACCTTACCAGACCAGTCCGTATGACATTGATAAAGAGAACAACCATCTTCAAATCTGCCTCCCTCTGGTTCTGTCTGGGCGCTTGCCTGAGTCTGGCCAGCTGCGGTGGCAGTCGTGAAAACGATGCGGCAGTATTGTCCGAAGGCTCATTGGCATTGGCACTGGAGCAAGTGATTGATGGCACGGTCATTGTTGCCAGTGAGCAATTTGCCAGCGAAGTCAGTCACTTCAATAGCAGCATAGACAGCTTTTGTGCTGCTCCAGATGAGTCTGGCCTGAGCCAGCTCCAGGCCGACTGGAAAACCATGGCGAATGCCTGGTACCAGCTGGTGCCCTTCAATTTTGGCCCGCTGTACGATGACACCGTGTTTCCCGCCTACCAGTACGTAGATTCTTTCCGCGTGCGGGGTACCAACTACACTGCCACGGTGCGAACCCTGATCCAGAACCTGATAACTGCCGACACCGATGTCAGCAGCAGCTACTTCGACACCAGAACGTTCCAGTATGTTGGCTTGTTGCCTCTGGAAGTGGCGGTATTCGAAACCGCTAGCGGCCAAAGCCAGCTGGCAGCAGATATCATCACCGAGTTCCAGCAGCAGCCGCGCAAGTGCGAAGTGATGGCTGGCTTGGCAGGCAGTTTGCAAAATCGCGCCGACTACGTGGTGAATGGCTGGACGGTCAATCATCTTGAATCCGGTACGCCTTACCGCGATTTATTTCTGGCTGCTGAGCTGGATGATGGTTCTGCACCATTAACCGCCTTGATCAGTGCCGTACAGAGTTATCTGGATTACTTACAACAGCGCGATACGGTCAGTAATGTCGCGGCCTTGTCGGGCAATGCCTGGCCTGAAATGCAAGCCAGTATCGATGTGATTAGCGAAATGCTGGACGGCTCAGAGGCTACTACCGTGAGTTTGCTGGAGCTGATCGAATCGGCAGGCAATATCACCGAAGCCAACACCGTACGCAGCAACCTGGCCCAGGCCAGTGATGCCATCAGTGATCAGGACGCCACGACGTTTAACAGCATGGCAGCGGCGCTGGATGGCAACTTCAAGCGTGAAATTCCCAACGGGCTTGATGTCAGCCTTGGCATCAATTTCAGTGATGGCGACTGAAATAGCGACCGAATTTAACCTAGATACCTTGAGCAGGATACCGTAATGAAATACACCCTGGCCCCTCTGGCGCTGATTGCCGCGACAGGATTTGTTACCCCGGCACAGGCTGCCGATGACCAGCAAGATACCATTCGCCAGCTGGAGCAACGTATCCAGCAGCTGGAAGACACGCTGAACAGTCGTATGGAAATGATGGCGGATGCAATCGATGCCCAACAACAGGCATCAGCTTTAAGCAAGGTTCACTTTGGTGGTTACGGTGAACTGAATTATCAAAACCTCAGTGCTGATGGTGTTGATGACAAGCAGCTCGACTTCCGTCGCTGGATTCTGTTTGTCGGTTACGATTTTTCTGACCGGGTGCATTTTCACTCGGAATTCGAAGTGGAGCATACCGTTGTTCCCGGTTCCGATGGCGAAGGCGCCGTTGAGCTGGAACAGGCGTTTTTGCAATTTGACCTGTCCGATACGCAACAGCTGAAGACCGGTATCCAGCTGGTGCCGGTAGGCATCGTGAACGAAACCCACGAGCCAACCACTTATTATGGCGTTGAGCGTCCGGTACTGGAAACCACCATCATACCGACCACCTGGTATGTCGGCGCTATCATGTACAGCCAGCAATTTGCCAGTGGCCTGAGTTACGACGTGATGCTGTCGGAAGGCATGAAAACCGACGACCCCACCACCGATGCCGATGCCGATCCGTTTGACCTGAAAGCCGGTAAACAAAAAGCTTCCAATGCTGATGCCTACGATCTCGCCTCCACGTTACGGCTGCGCTACACCGGCGTACGTGGTCTGGAACTGGCAGCCTATGCCCAGTATCAACCGGATCTGGATCAGAGTGCGGAAGATTCCTATGCCGAATCTGCCACCTTGCTGGGTGGCCATCTGGTGTATCAGCTGAACGATGTCACGATCAAAGGGATGTATGCCCGTTGGGATCTGGCTGGCGACGCTGCCAAAGCCGCAGGTAAACAGGTGCAGGATGGTGGCCAGCTGGAAGTTTCCTGGAGGCCGATTTCGGCGGTTGGTGTGTTTGCCCGTCATACTGCCTGGTCGCAGGTGGAAGACGTGAACCAGACCCAGTTTAATGCCGGTGTGAATTACTATCCGGTCGCGGATGTTGTCTTCAAGTTTGATTATCAGCTGCAGAACGAAGCAGCGGGTAACACCGATGGCTTCTACCTGGGTATGGGTTACCAGTTCTGATATCCACTGAAACTGAATACCAGCAACCGAACCCGCCCACCGGCTGACGCCGGTGGGCGGCTGGTTTCCGGGTTTTTGACGTTCGGGGGTTGAGGTTCAGGGGTTTTGAGGTTCAGGGGTTTTGAGGTTCAGGGTTGCAGATGAATACGCAGCAGCCGACTGCTATTGGAGGTTGGTAAACGCAGTATGCCAATGCTTTGATCGGCGGCGGTGCTGAGTGACTCTGGTCGCCCGGTCTGATGCTTCAGAAACTGCGGATCGGCATCGGCTGTGTGAACCACAGCGGTGTCGTTATCACTATGATCCTCGTTACTTGCTCCATCGCCCTCTCCATCGCCCTCTCCATTGCCCTCTCCATTGCCCTCTCCATTGCCCTCTCCATTGCCCTCTCCATTGCCCTCTCCATCGCCTTTCCTGTGGCTCATATTCCGTGTCGTCGTCAGACTGGCGAGTCGGTGTTTAGCCGCCGTTGTGACTGCAAGCCTGTCGTTCAATGCTGCCAGCTGCCAAGAGGAGGAGGCTGGCTGACTCAACCGCTGCTGGAGAAATGTAATGGTCTCCGGGTAGGGGTGGCCAATCAGTACTGCCTTGCCATATTTGCTGGCAATCGCGACGGCCTTGTCAAACTGCCGCGCCAGTGCTTCCGCAGAGCGATCGTTATCGAGAAAGACATCTCTCCCCAGTACCGGCACGCCGGCTTGCAATGCTGCTTGTCTGGCGCAGGTGGCGGTTGTGGTACGGCTGTCGATAAAAAACAGTTGGCGTTGGCGGGCAATAGCCATCACCCAACCCATGCGCTCACAGTCCTGGGTCAGCAAGCTGCCCATATGATTATTCAGGCCGCTGACGGCGGGAATGGCGTCAAGGTCTGCGTTTAAGGTGGCGTCAAACTCGTCTTTACTCATCTCCGGGTACAGTCCGCCAGGGCCCAATTTGGCACCGGATTTATTCGCCATCGGCGCGTGTAACAGCACGGTGTGTCCTTGTGCTGCGGCTTTTGTTGCGAGTCGGGCGGCGTAAGGGGTGTGTGGCAAAAATGCCATATTCACTGGCGCGGGCAGTGTCAGCAGTTGTTCACCCAGCGCGCGGTTGTTGCCGATGTCATCAATCACCAGCAACAGATCGGCGGCGCTGGCCGGGAAACCCCAGCAGCACAGCCACAGTGTCAGGCATAAACGTCGTGCCGTCATGGTTAATCAGATCCTCTGCGAGGCACTCACGGTTACTGGCTGGCCCCCAGAATGGTCATGCCGCGCAACAGGGTATGGGCTTCGTAGAGCTGGAAGTCTTTTAATAACTGGTCGGCGCTCGCGTCTGCGGCGTCAGACTTTGACATATCGGTGGTCGCGGCGGGCTGGCCTTTTTGCGGGTTGGCCAGGTGTCCGCGCAAGTCGGCTTCCTTAAAGGTGCGATTGCGCGCGCGCGGGGTGACATCACTCTGCTCTACCCAGATATCAGGTACGATGCCCTTGGCCTGAATGGAACGACCGTTAGGGGTGAAGTAGCGCGCCGTGGTCAGTTTGACCGCCTTGTTGTCAGCCAACGGCAAGACGGTTTGCACCGATCCCTTGCCAAACGACTGGGTGCCCACGACAACAGCACGCTGCTGATCCTGCAGCGCACCAGCCACAATTTCGGAAGCCGAGGCGGAACCGCCATTGATCAACACGATCAGCGGCAGGGCACCGGCGACGGTTTCCTTCTTGGCGGAGAAGCTCATTTCTGCACTGTCTACCCGGCCCTTGGTGTAGACGATCAGGCCGCTGTCCATAAAGGCATCGCAGACATCGACGGCGGCATCAAGCACGCCACCAGGGTTGTTGCGCAGATCCAGAATCAGTCCCTTGACGCTGTGGTCGGCTTGCCACTGCGATAAGGTGCGCACCAGCTCTGCACCGGTCTGCTCTTGAAACTGGGTGATGCGGATATAGCCGATATCATCACTGAGCAGCTCCGAACGTACACTGCGTACCTTGATTTCATCGCGTATCAGGGTAAAGGTCAGTATTTTGGGTTCGTCTTGACGGCGTATTTCCAGGGTGATTTCGGAGCCGGGTTCGCCCCGCATTTTTTCAATGGCATCTCCCAGTGACATGCCTATTACGGCTTCGCCATCAAGGCTGACAATCAGATCCCCGGCTTTGATACCGGCTTTGGCAGCGGGAGTATCGTCGATCGGAGTGACGACCATAATCATGCCATCCTGTTGGCCGACTTCCATGCCCAGACCACCAAACTTGCCGGAGGTGGTTTCTTGCAATTCGGCAAAATCGTCGGGCTGTAAATACACCGAGTGAGGGTCGAGTGCGGTCAACATGCCATTGATGGCATAGCCGAACAGGGTCTCGTCATCGACTTCTTCTACATAGGCGCTGCGAATACGTTCAAATACCTCGGCGAAGTTTCTCAGTTCATCCAGGGGAAGAACGCCTTGCGGTGCTACCGCAGGGGTCGGTTCACTGGCGGCAGAAAGTGGTTGTTCGGCGTATACCGGGGCGGACAAGGCCAGCGCCAGCGACAGTGCAGTGGCAGCGGAAACAATAGCTTGCATGAAGGTTCTCGTAGTCGTCAGTGATCGAAGCATGGCACAAAAGCGGGAAGCTGTTAACGCAGACTCCCGATCGGCTGCGGAGTTTCAATTCCCCTTGTGCCCTGGTTCCTGGTGAAAGTTACTTTTTGACCAGCCAGGCGGAAGGATCCTGTGGTTTGCCACGGTAGCGAATTTCAAAATACAGACGCGGTTCCTGCAGTCCGCCACTGCGGCCGACAGCACTAATCACATCACCTTGATTGACCCAGGCTCCAACGTCATACATCAACGTCTGATTGTGAGCATAGAGGGTCATGTAACCATCGCCGTGGTCGAGGATCATCAGCAGACCAAAGCCACGCAGCCAATCGGAATAGACGACTCGGCCGTGGTGTACAGCACGAATGCTGGTGCCTTCGGGGGCAGCTATCAGCCAGCCTTCCCAGCGTCCGACCCCTTCGGTGTTGGGATTGCCATAGGCGGCGATGATACGTCCGGCCAGCGGTCTCGGCAGTTGGTGTTTGAGCGCCTTGAAGGGCCGTACATCCTGCTTGCGGGGGCTTTTTTCGACCAGGGTTTGTACTTCATCAAACAGGGCTTCGAGACGTTTGCGGTCGGCCTGTTTTTGCGCCAGACGGGTTTTTTCGCTGCTCATTTGCTGGTTCAGTTGCGCTAGCAGCTTGTTTTGTTTTTGCTTTTGCTCGTTCAGGCGGCTGTTTTTCTGATCCAGCGATTGTTGTGTGGCCTGCAGCTGCAGCTCTTGGGCGACGATGGCGTCGGCGATATGTTCCAGCCGTGCCAGTTCGCTGAGGGTATGGTGGATTTCATCCATGCGGGCACGATTGAAGTAGCTGAAATAGGTCAGCATACGCTGGGCCTGTTGCGGATCGTCCTGGTTAAGCAACATCTTGATCGGGCTGTCGCCCCCCAGTCGATAGGCGGCCAGTAATTGTTCTTTTAAGCGGGCAGTATGGCCTGTGCGCAGCTCATCGAGCTGCACCTGATCCTGCCGAAGCTTTTTTAGGCGGTCTTGCTCCTCCTGGAGCAAGCGCCGGGTTTCTTCGATCTTGCGCGACAAGGCACCGATGTCCTGATCGGTGCTGCGTAACGACTCCGCCAGCTTGCTGTGTTCGGCGCTGGCCTGGTTTAGCCATTGCTGAAGTTTGGCAATATCCTGTTTCAATGCCTGTAACTTGGCAGCATCACCGGATTCTTCGGCAGCAACAGGGAAGACGGCGGCGAGGCTCAGCAAACAGGCCAGCAGCAAGCTGGACAGCGTCGGGGTTTTCATGGTTCAGCTATAGTCCACCAGAGAAGTACCGGTCATTTCGGCGGGTTGCTCCAGGCCCATCATCGCCAACAAGGTCGGTGCGACATCACACAGCCTGCCAGGATGGATAGCACCCTGTTCCCGTTCGTTAACGTAGACCAGATTGACCGGGCCGGTGGTGTGTTGGGTCATGGCACGACCCTGATCGTCGAGCATTTGTTCGGCATTGCCATGGTCGGCGGTGATCAGGCATTCGCCACCGACTTCGAGAATGGCACTGGTGACGGCTTCGAGGGCAGTATCAATGGCTTCGGCCGCCTTGACGGCGGCATCGAATATCCCGGTGTGACCGACCATATCGCCGTTGGCGTAGTTACAGACAATCAGATCGTAGCCGCCATTTTTGATGGCATCGACCAGTTTTTCGGTCACTTCCGGCGCGCTCATTTCCGGTTGCAGGTCGTAGGTTGCAACGCTGGGAGAGTTGATCAGAATGCGGGTCTCACCGTCGTATTCGGCTTCTTGACCCCCGGAAAAGAAAAAGGTGACGTGGGCGTATTTTTCCGTTTCGGCAATTCGCAGCTGCTTCATACCCAGGTTGGCAATGTATTCTCCCAGGCCGTTGCTCAGGGCTTCGGGCGGGAAGGCGCAGCTGGCATCGATACTGGCGGCGTATTCGGTCAGCATGACAAAATCACTCAGGGCTGGCCGTACTGCACGTTCAAAGCCGCTGAATTCGTCGCCTTCGACAAAGGCCCGGGTCAGTTCACGGGAGCGATCCGGGCGGAAGTTGAAACAGATAATGGCATCGCCATCCTGTACGGGGGCCGGTTCGCCAATCCGGGTCGCGGTGACAAATTCGTCGTTTTCATCGCGCTCGTAGGCTGCCTGCAGGGCATCGCTACCATGGCTCGCGGTGTATTGGGCTGTGCCGGTGGTCATCAGGTCGTAGGCGGTCTGTACCCGATCCCAGCGGTTGTCTCTATCCATCGCAAAGTAGCGACCGACAATGCCGGTCAGGCGAGCGTTGCCCAGGGCGGCGCATTTGGCTTCGATTTTGGCAATAGACTCTGCGGCAGAGCGGGGTGGCGTATCACGACCGTCGAGAATACCGGTGACACTGACCTTGCTAATGCCTCGGGCGCTGGCCATATCCAGCAACGCCACCAGGTGATCTTCATGGCTGTGGACACCGCCGGGAGACAGCAACCCGGTAAAGTGCACTGCACCGCCCGCAGCTTTAGCCTTGTCCATGGCTGCCACCAACGCCGGGTTTTGCTGTAGCTCGCCATCGACAATGGCTTTGTTGATGCGAGTAAAATTCTGATACACGATGCGGCCAGCCCCCAGGTTCATATGACCCACTTCGGAGTTGCCCATTTGGCCATCCGGCAAGCCAACGGCTTCACCGGACGTCTGGATCAGGGTATTGGGGAAAACATCCAGCAAGCGATCCCAGGTTGGCGTGTTGGCATTGGCAATGGCGTTGTTGTCGGTTTCTGCCCGATAACCCCAGCCATCAAGAATGATTAATGCAACAGGTGTGGGACGCTTGTTCATGATTCTGCACCGTGGGTAATTTTCAGATGGCCCTGATTGTACTGAAAGCCAGCTACTGATCCCAGTGCGCAGCGTTGTTCAGTGGGATGATCGGCTCTTCATGCGCGATTGATGTGCCATTGATGTGACATTGATGCACTACAGCATGCCATGGTGCTGTGAATCTGAACGGTTGCACAGCCCATTGATATTGCTGTTGCGGCTGTTGTCACAAATAGTCCGTTATCGGCTGTTATCTTGCTGCTGCTTTGATACTACAGAGCGCTGCTTCGAGCCCTTGAGAGGCGGGACAGTAGCGCAGTCAGGGGTTATACTCCGGGCCTGATTTTTCTGGCAATGACGAGAATTATGGAACAGGTGTTCGAATTTATTGGTAACCACTGGTGGCTGGTGGCTATCTGGGGCGCATTTATGGCGGCCCTGTTGCTTGACAACAAACATCGTAGCGGCGCTTCGGTTTCTCCGGCTCAGGCGACCCAATTAATTAACCGTGAAGACGCGATTGTCGTTGATATTCGGGATAAAAAAGAGTTCAGCGGTGGCCATCTGGCCAATGCCCGCAACATTCCGTTTGCCGAGCTGGCCAAGCGGATGAACGAGCTGAATGCCCATAAAGACCATCCGATTGTATTGGTGTGCAAAACCGGTACGACCGTGTCGGTGGCAGCCAAGATGCTCAAGGAAAAAGGCTTCAACACCGTACGTCTTGCAGGCGGCATGATGGAGTGGAGTGCACAGAACCTTCCGGTAGTACGTAAATAACCCAGGAAATACTTATGTCTGAGAATCAACAACCACAGTTTGCTCTGCAACGCGTATACGTCAAAGACGCTTCGATCGAAGTGCCCAACGCGCCGATTGTGTTTACCAAAGAGTGGAAGCCAGAAATCAAGCTGGATCTGAACACCGGTGCCCGTCGTGTCGACGACAGCCATTTTGAGGTGTTTGTAAAAGTGACCGCAACCGCAAAGCTGGCGGATGACGAAACGGCTTTTCTGGTCGAAGTCATGCAGTGTGGCCTGTTCCTGGCCGACAATATTCCAGAAGAACAACTGAAGCCGATGATGGGTGCCATGTGCCCGAATATCCTGTTTCCATACCTGCGTGAGTCGGTTGACGGACTGGTACTGAAAGGTGGTTTCCCGGCGTTGATGCTGGCACCGATCAACTTCGATGCCCTGTTTGCCCAGCGTATGCAGCAGGAAGCCGAACAGGCTGCAGCTGAAACCGCACCGGAAGCAACTCATTAAGCATTTGTTTTAAGCAATGTTTTTGCTGAGTGGTTTGACCGATAGAACGCCTGGCCTGTGCCGGGCGTTTTTTGTTGATTCTTTTTTGCCGAATATTTCACCACGTTTATTGCGCTCTTAATCGCCGTTAATCCCGTCCCCCGCCAGCTTTGCTCCCTCATATCCCACTTGCCGCCAGGCTTCAAACACCACCACTGCGGCGCTATTCGACAGGTTGAGGCTGCGGCTGTCCGGCAGCATTGGCAGTCTTAGCCAGTGTGCTGGCGGAAACTGTTGCAGTACCTCGGCTGGCAAGCCACGGGTTTCTGGCCCGAACATAAAATAGTCGTCTGGCTGCAGGGCAACGGATGAATGCACCGTACTGCCCTTGGTGGTGAATGGAAACAGCCGCGCTGGCTGTGCCTGTTGCAAAAAGTGTTCAAAGCTGGGGTAGGTTTTGACGCAGGCAAATTCGTGGTAATCCAGTCCGGCGCGGCGCAGCGCTTTTTCTTCCATGTTGAATCCCAATGGCTCAATCAGGTGCAACTGGCAGCCGGTGTTGGCGCACAGGCGAATGATATTGCCGGTATTGGGTGGAATTTCTGGCTCAAACAAAACGATATGAAACATGCAGTTATCCGGCGAACAAGCGGTCGGGCAGTATAGGTTTTCACCCCGTTGATCACCAGTGATGCTGGCAAACAGGTGATGGGTAACCACCGGGCACAGGTTCAGGGCTGAACCGGCAAACGCCAAAATCCTGTCTACACTGACAGTATTCAACAACTGGACTGACAATCTATGCGCTGGCCTTGGCAATCACGCTCCGACATTGGCACCGGTTATATCGGTATCGCTTTGCATCCATCGGGTGCGTTGGCAGCGGTGGCCAGTGGCGTGGTGTCGGCAGACGGTGGGCGCAAGGTGCTGGGTCATTGTTTTCAGCCATTGGCTGACTGGCAGGCGCTGGGTGTCTGGGCACGTCAGCTGCCCTGTCGGCGTGTACGTGTTGTGCTGGTGTTGCCGAGTGATCGCTATCAGCTGCAGCTGCTGGATGCGCTTCCGGTGGCAGACAGTGAGCTTGCCGATGCCATGCGTTTCCGCCTGGGCGAGCTGGCGGATGTACCGCTGGAACAATTACTGGTGCAGGCGTTTCGGTTGCCAGAAGACGCCTATCGCGGACGCCAGAACATGGTGTTTGTGGCGATCTCGCCACGGGATTCGGTGCAGACGCTGGTGAATCATTGCCGCGAGCAACAGTTGCGCATAGAGGCCGTGACGATTACTGAGCTGGCTTTGCTTGGCCTGTTGGAACCGCTGGAGCCAGAAACCAGTATTGCCATTCTGGAGCTGGAAAAAGACAACGGCCGGTTGCTGATCTACAGCCAGGGGGCACTGTATTTACGCCGCGATCTGCAAACCGGAGCGGCAGCCCTGACAACAGAATTAGCGCAACTGGACAACAATAGCGAGTTGACCGTTGCTGGCTCATGGTCTGACAGCCTGTCAGTCGGCGAGTCAGCACCCGCGGCGGGCGGTTTTCAGCGGCTGGATACGCTGGCGCTGGAAATCCAGCGTTCACTGGACTATTTCGACAGTCAACAAGGTATGGGTGTGGTGGGGCAGTTGTGGCTGGTGGCTGCGATCGACGAGCTTGACGACAGTTTGCTACTGGCGCTGGAACAGCGTCTTGCCATGCCCTGTCGCCGTTTGTCGTTAGGCCACTGGATTGAAAGTGATGGTAACGCGCTGACAGCCAGTGCTCTGGGGGCTGCCTGGCTGGCGCTGGATCCGCTCTGGCGGGAGGCCGTTTGATGAGTTGGCAAGCCCGTCAGCGGGTTAATTTTTACCTGCCCGAATTTCAACCGGTGCGGTTGCCGCCAGCGTTCCGGCAGCTGCTTCGACAGTTGCTGATACTGCTGGGTTTATTGGTGCTGGTCGTGGTCGGGCTGGCATTGGAGTGGCGTTATAACCAGTCGCGGTTGCAGCAACAACAACAGGTGGAGGTTCTGCGTCAGGGCGATATTAGCCGCCAGCACCAGCGTTTGCGTATACCGGAAGCGGACGCTGGCCTGCAGCAGCAAATAACGCACAGCGAACAACGTTTGCAGCAGAGCCAGCAACGGCTGGCCTTGCTGACACAGATTGAACGGCACAGTCGTCTACCGGACGGTTCGCAGTCGTTCCTGCCGTTGCTGTCCCAGCTGGGCAGTGTGTCGTCGAATAACGTCTGGCTGGCAGAGATTGCCATCCGCGATCAGGGCCAGCAGATCGCCTTGTCCGGGCAGGTGCGCGAGCCGGTGGCGGTGTCCCGTTATCTGGCACAACTCGGTTTACTGCCGGCCTATCAGCAACGGCGTTTTCAGCAAATAGGTATTACCGGGCAAATGCCGGGGTTCGGTTTTGTTCTGGACACCCGACCCGCGAAGCCCGGCAGGCGTGAATCGGTATGGCCCATAATCCGGGGAGAACAGCCATGAGCAGGAGAGCGGGCTGGGCAGAAAACTGGCTGGAACACGCGCTGGTTGTTGCGCTGGTTGTTCAGCTGACTACGCAACTGCAGCGGCTGGCACCGCGAGAATTACGGCTGCTGTCCATCACTCTGATGGTGTTACTGCTACTGGCAGGCTGGGTATGTATCGACCCTTTGTGGCAACAACGGCAGCAACAGCAACAACTGTTGGCGAGCTCACAGCAGACAATGGCCGATCTGGATCGCGAGTTGGCTGCTTTACAACAGCTGCAACCGCAGGATCCTAATCAGGCACTGGCACGTCGTCTGGAACGTCTGCAGCAACAACAGCGGGCGCTGGACCAGATGGCCGACAATCTTTCCGAGCAATTAGTGGCACCCAGGCAGATGGTGGCATTACTGGAGCCGGTGTTGCAGCAAACGCCGGAGCTGGTCTTGCTGTCACTGGAAAATCTGCCGCCAGAACCGGTTGCTGATTCGCTTTCACTTGCTGCTCCAATCACGACATCACTCTCTGCGGTACAGACTGCGGCAGTACCGGCTGGTGCCAATGCCATGACTGCTTCGATTCTGCCAATCACCGAGGCACCGTTGCTCTGGAAACACAGTTTCAGGATTCGCTTACAGGCCACCTGGCGTGGCGCCAACCATTACCTGCGTCTGCTGGATACCAGTCCTGGCCGGATTTATTGGCAGTCACTGGACTACCGTCTGCAAGAGCATCCCTGGGGAGAGCTGTCGCTGACGGTGTTCACTCTGAGTACACAAGCGGAGGTGGTCGGTGGATAACCTCTTGTTGCGAGTCATTCTGTGGGCAGCACTTACCGCTGTCATGACGGTACAGGCAGATTCGGATCCAACCCGGCCACCGGCCTGGGCCAGTAATGAATCCCGTCCCCCCGTCGAGTTTGTAGCCGCTGAGCCGCTGGTGTTGCAACAACTGCAGTTGGGCCGTCAGGCGGTGGTGGTGATTAACAATCAGTTGCTCTCCAGTGGCGATCGTATCCAGGGTTATCGGGTAATTCGCATTGATACGGAGGGCGTGCTATTGCGATCAGCCACCGACACTCAACGGCTGACGCTGGTTAACAGCGCCCTGCGCTCACAACCGCACCAGCACAAGACGACCACTGCGCGCCAGCACAAGACGACCACTGAAGGAAACCAATCACAATGACGGGGTCTCTGAGAATTCACCAGCAACGACGGCTATTCGGGCTGTTGCTTGCAGTATTCACCGGGTTGGTGTCGCTGGCTGGCTGTAGCCAGACGCCACTGCAACCACCATCGGCTGCCGCTGAACCGCTGCTGCAGGTCGCGGCAGCGGCAGAGGTTGTGGATCAACGGGCGCTGTCCGCAGACTCTAATACGGGTGCGGGTGCGGGTGCGGGTGCTGACCTGATGGCGAGTACAACCGCTGACAAGGCGAAGACCAACGCTGCGGTTGAGCGCTTTGATGTCATCGCAGATAACACCCCGGTCGCGGTGTTTTTTAACAGCCTGGTGCATGGTACAGGGGTCAATCTGGTCTTGCACCCGGAGGTGAAAGGGCTGATTTCGCTGCATTTACAACAGGTAACCCTGCGGGAAACACTGGAAGCAGTACGGGATATTCATGGCTATGATTTTATCGAAACCCGTTATGGCGTGAAGGTTTTGCCGCGTCAGCAGCAAACCCGGATTTATCCGATTGATTACCTCAATGTGAGCCGCAGTGGCCGTTCTGGCATGCAAGTCAGCAGTGGTCAGGTGTCCAATGTTGAACGTAATGGCGGCAGTGGATCTAACGTTTCAGGTTCCGGCAGTCGGACAGTGAACTCCAGCGAAGTTGAAACGGCGTCCCGAGCGGATTTCTGGCAACAACTGGGTTCCACCCTGCAACTGCTGATACAGGGTGAGGAGGGTGCACAAGTGGTCGTCGATGCTCATGCCGGTCTGGCGATTGTTCGCGCCATGCCATCGACTCAGGCAGCGGTCGAGGCGTATTTGCGCCAGGCCGAGATCAGCATTCGCAAACAAGTGCTGATCGAAACCAAAATTCTTGAAATCACCCTGAACGATGGTTTTCAGGCTGGCATCGACTGGAACACGCTGGCCGCCACTAGCAGCCGTAACTCGGTCACCGCCGGGCAGGCTGGTGTGGGGCTGGACAATGCCGATCGTATTGGCGGTATTTTTTCGCTCAACTTGAGTATGGGTGATTTCACCGGCGCGGTGGAATTGTTGCAGACCCAGGGTGATGTCCGGGTGTTGTCGAGTCCGCGTATTGCCACTGTGAACAACCAGAAAGCCGTTATCAAAGTGGGGTCGGACGAGTTTTTTGTTACTGAAGTCAGTACCACCACCACGACCTCGACTACCGGCAGCACCCAAAGCCCCGACATTGAACTGACGCCCTTTTTCTCTGGCATCGCACTGGATGTCACCCCTCAGATCAGCAACGGGCAAGAAGTGATCCTGCATGTGCACCCGACCGTGACCGAGGTGGAAGAGCGGGTCAAAACCATTGAGCTGGGGAGCGAGGAATTTAACCTGCCGCTGGCCTACAGCACCGTACGCGAGACCGATTCCATTATTCGGGCGCAGTCCGGTCAGGTAGTGGTGATTGGCGGTCTGATGCAAAACCGCAAGGTCACGACCGAAGCGCGAGTACCGTTACTCGGTGATATTCCCCTGCTGGGCTGGCTGTTCCGCCAGCAGCGGCAGGAAAGTGTGCAAAGCGAGCTGGTCATTCTGATTCAGCCGCACATCGTGGACGGAGCCATTCCGGTGGAAGAAATTGGTGAAATCAATCGCCGTTTCTCCACCCTGGCACCGTCTGTATCTACCCCCGGAGGGCCAACACCATGAACCATCAATGGTATACAAAAGGGTCAGTTGTGACTGCACCCGCCGAGACGCATGAATTGCGTACTCGTCCGCGTAGCCATGCGCTGCGCGATACTCCGGAAAGGGAACTTCCAATTAAAGACGCACTGCTGGTATTAGCAGGTGCCATGCTGATTATGCTTGGCATTGCGCTGCTGACCGGCTGGCTGATTGACGCCAGTAACGAACACTTGCGGCAACAGACTGCAGCCATAGCAACCACGCCTGCAGCCGCTGCGCAAGAGGCTGTGGCGGCGTTAAAACCGCAATCCCCAGCCAGTGATCTGACGTCGCTGCAGACACCCGTGCCACATGATTCTGTGGCAGAAAGCTATCCGGCCAGCGAGCGTTAGGCCAGGAGTGGCAATTTGATGGATACCTCGAAAAAGATCCGCATAGGTGATCTGCTGCTGGAGCGCCAGCTGATCACCGCTAGCCAATTGCAACAGGCACTGGCGGAACAAAAGCGTTCGGGCAAGAAGCTCGGGCGCGCCATCACCGATCTTGGCTTTTTAGCGGAAGAACAGCTGTTGGGGACATTGGCCGAGTGTTTCCATTTTCCTTTTATCGAACTGTCCCGCTTTCGTATTGATGCGGCACTGGTGCAGCGCCTGCCCGAGCGGCAGGCAAGGCGTTATCGCGCCATTCTCTTGGCCGAAGAAGGTGGCGGCTATCGAGTGGGTATGGCGGATCCAACCGATTTGATGCTGGTGGACGAATTACAACGGGCACTGGGTAGGCCGGTACTGCCCGCTTTTGTACGTGAGCAGGAATTACTGACCTTGCTGGACAGCCTCTACCGGCGGCAGGAACAAATTGCGTCGATTGCCGGTGAGCTGGAAGGCGAACTGCAAGCCAGCGATTTTGACATAGACCAGATGGCGCTGGACTCCGATTCCAGCGATGCGCCAGTGGTGCGACTGTTACAAAACCTGTTTGAAGATGCGGTGCAGGTGAAAGCCTCGGATATTCATATCGAGCCGGAAGAAACCCTGCTGCGTATTCGTTTGCGCATCGATGGTGATTTGCAAGAACAAATCATGAAAGAAAAACGGGTGGCATCGGCTCTGGTGTCGCGCCTGAAAATCATGTCGGGGCTGGATATCTCGGAAAAACGCCTGCCTCAGGATGGCCGTTTTAATATTCGTGTATCCAACAAAAGCATCGATGTCCGTTTGTCGACCATGCCGGTGCCGTTTGGCGAATCGGTGGTGATGCGTCTGCTGGATCAGAGCGGCGGTTTGCTCGACATTGAACGGCTGGGGATGCCAGCGCCATTACGGCAGCGTTTTTGCCATCTGATCCAGCGTCCTCATGGGCTGATTCTGGTCACCGGGCCGACAGGGAGTGGCAAAACCACCACTCTGTATGCGGCACTGAATTTGCTCAACCGGCCAGAGAAAAAAATCATCACAGCGGAAGATCCGGTGGAATACCGATTACCCCGCATCAATCAGGTACAGATCAACAGCAAGGTCGGGCTGGAGTTTGCCACGGTGCTGCGCGCTGCCTTGCGGCAGGATCCCGATATTGTTCTGGTGGGTGAAATGCGTGATCAGGAAACCGCCGAAATCGGTCTGCGAGCAGCCATGACCGGCCATATGGTGCTGTCGACATTACACACCAACGACGCCGCTTCCAGTGCCATGCGGCTGCTCGATATGGGCGTGGATACCTATCTGGTGGCGTCATCGCTGCGAGCCGTGGTAGCACAGCGATTGATTAAAAGACTCTGCCCGAATTGTATTCAGCCGCAGCCGCTACAAGAGCAGGAACGTGCCTGGCTGAACGCCATGGAAGCCGGAGCCGCAGACCACTCTTATCGCAGTGGCCATGGCTGCCACCAGTGCCATAACACCGGTTATCAGGGACGGGTCGGTATCTATGAACTGCTTGAAATACGTGGCCCGCTGATCACCGCATTACGTGACAATAATGCCAACGCCTTTGCTGAAGCCGCCGCCCGGCAGCCGGATTTTCGGCCACTGGGGCTGGTTGCGCTGGACTATGCCCGCCAGGGATGGACATCGCTGGAAGAAGTATTCCGGGTTTCTGCCACCCTTGATGAGGCCAATGGTTGATGCCGGGTTATGACTATCGAGGCCGCGATGGCCGTGGACAAGCGGTCACGGGTCAGGTGCAGGCCGCAGATCAGCAAAGTGCCGCGACGCAGCTGCAACGGCAGGGGATTCTGGTACTGGGGCTGAATGCCCGACCAGCCAGCCGCGATCGCGAGGCTATGCCACTCTGGCATTCCCGTCGTATCCGACTGGCTGAAAAAATCATCTTTACTCGCCAATTGCTGGCACTGACCCGTGCCGGAGTGCCCATTATTCGGGCCTTGAATGGCCTGGCCGAATCGTCTCCCAACGTCGAAATCAAACGTATCGTGGCTGATATTTCCCACACCCTGACCTCCGGCGGCGATTTGACGTCGGCCTTCCGGCAGCATCCCAAGGTGTTTTCGCCGATTTATATCAACATGCTGCACATCGGTGAAACAACCGGACGTATGCCAGAAGCCTTCAAAGCTCTGGTGGCACACCTGGAAATGGAACAGGAAACCTCAAAACGGCTTCAGTCCGCGTTGCGTTACCCGGCATTGGTGCTGATGTCGATGGTGTCAGCCATCAGCATTGTCACACTGTACGTCATTCCGAACTTTATCCCGGTGTTTGAAAATATGGGATCGGAGCTGCCATTGGCGACCCGTGTGCTGATTGCCAGCTCAGAGTTTGCAACCAACTACAGCTCCATGATCGTCCTGAGCGTGATCTTGCTGGTGGTAGCCGCCTGGCAATACCAGAAAACCCCGGACGGCGGCGTGTATTGGGATGCGTTAAAACTGCGGCTGCCGATCTTTGGCTCCTTGTTCCGGCGCATGGCACTGGCGCGCTTTGCCCGCTCACTGGCGATGATGATGTCGGCCGGAGTACCTATATTACGCTGTCTGGCGATTGTGTCGGACAGTGTCGGTAACCGTCATGTTGGTCGGGCGATCCGTTTGATGCAGACCGGAGTGGAGCGCGGCGACCAGTTAACCCGCACTGCCGCCAGTTCCGGGCTGTTTACCCCGCTGGTGTTACAAATGATGGCGGTGGGCGAAGAGACCGGTTCAATCGACCAGTTGATGAACGACGTGGCAGATTTTTACGAGGAAGAAATCGATTACGAGCTGAAACAGCTGGCGGACGCAGTGGAACCCTTGATGTTGGTGCTGATGGGCATTCTGGTACTGATACTGGCACTGGGCGTATTTTTACCGATCTGGGAGCTGGGCGCAGCAGCACGGGGAGCGGCAGCGGGGTAGCCTGTAAATATAGACCACCGTCCATGTGGTGGAGGACACCTGGAACCAATACACCCACCCGGCCCCGGCCTGAGGGAGCGGGATGATCAGATTGAAATGGCCCCTGGACGCCGTAGAAGGCGGCTTGCCGACGATGATTCAGTGTTGCGGATAGGCAGCACCATCGGCCCAGGGGATCTCTAATCTGACGGTGAGTGTTAGCGAGCGACCCAGCCACCATCCAGCACCATGGTTTGGCCGGTGATGTTTTTGGCTGCCGGGCTGGCCAGGAAAGCAACGGTGCCGGCAATTTCGGAGATGTCGATAAATTGCTTTTTCGGCATTGGTTCGAGCATGATTTTGTTGATCACTTCTTCTTCCGTAATGCCGTTTTCTTTGGCCTGGGAAGCAATCTGCTTTTCAACCAACGGTGTTTTGACGTACGACGGACAGATGGTGTTGACGGTGATGTCGGTATCGCCAGTTTCCAGTGCCAGTGTCTTGGAAAAACCAATCAGGCCGTGTTTGGCGGCGACATAGGCGGATTTGTAGGGCGATGCGACCAGGCTGTGAATCGAGCCAATGTTGATGATGCGCCCAAAACCTTGTGCTCGCATGGCCGGTAATAGCGCTCGCGACAACATGGCGGGGCCAACCAGCATCACATCAATCAGCAATTTCCAGCGGTCGGCAGGGAAGTCTTCCAGGCGGGAAACAAATTGCAACCCGGCATTATTGACCACCACGTTGATGGGATCGTCGGTAAAGTGGGCTGCCAGGGCATCGATTGCAGTGATGTCGGACATATCGGCGGCGACTGCTGTGGCGTTGATCCCTTCTTCTCTCAGTTGAACCAGACCTTTGTCCAGGGCTTCCTGACTGATGTCAGAAATCACGATGCGGGCGCCTTGTTTGCCCAGCTGTTCGGCAATGCCCAGGCCGATACCACTGGCCCCGCCAGTAATAAGAATGTGCAGGTTGTTCATGTGGGTCTAGCCTCCTGTCCTTTCGGTTTTGGTTTTGACTATAACAAGCGTTCTGACCACAGAGTATCCATCTTTGTTACGAGTGCGCGGGTAATCTGTTTGCTGCTGGCCGTGGTGATTGCGGCTGGCGTAGCAAGGGTATAGTCGTTTGATGGCTTGTCATACTGACACAAATCAGGCTGTGAAATTCTGAAAACCTGCCAGCCATTCGTCGGTAAGTGGCACTGGTGGCGTCATTTTTCCGTATTTTTTCCCGTGTTTTGTTGTGGTTCAGGGCGGCTCTGTGTCTTTTCGTAAGAGCGCGGGCAATCACGATGCTGTGATCTATGGTTAGGAGGAACAGATCAATTAATCCTCGCTGTCTCGTGTGTGCCGTAGCCCTGCTGCGGTCGTAACCTGACAGTCAGGCAGATGTCACGCAGGAGTGATGTATGAAACGTGTTTCCGGTTTTACCCTGATCGAGCTGATCATGGTGATTGTGATTTTGGGTGTGTTGTCGGCGTTCGCCTTGCCACGGTTTGCGGATCTCGGTGGTGATGCCCGACTGGCTAGCCTTAATGCGCTGGCAGGTACGCTACGTTCGTCGTCCAATATTGCCCATGCCCAGCAGTTGGCGGATGGCAATTCCGGCTCGTCGTCCGTGACCCTGGATGGCCAGGTGGTGACGATGGCTTCTGGCTATCCGACTGCCGACGCGGCCGGGGTTGTTGCTTCCGCGCAGATTTCCGATTACGCCACCTCAGACGTGGCGGGTGCCACGATTACCACTTTGCAGTTTGATCTGGTACCGGCCAAAACCAACTGTTATGCCCGTTACGAAGCAGCCGATGGTTCGACCAATATCACCCCGGTCGTTTCAGTGGTTGCTACCGGCTGTTGATGCCTGGTGGCTGCCGGGCGGCAGAACGGTTATTCGCTGATTGAATTGATATTGGTACTGGTGCTGGCCGGGGTGTTGTCTGCTGCTGCGGTCGGCATCTTTGCCAGCCGCGACAGCTATGATCGTCGCATCATTGTTGATCACTGGCTGGGGGTTTTTCAGCAGGCGCGTCAGGTATCGCTGTCGCGCTCCAGTGATGCGGCGGTGGGATTGGTGATTTCTCAGTTGGGTGATCAGTGGCTCGCCAGTTTGTCTGCTGATCAGGGTGTGGTGCTGTCGCAGACGCTGGAACGTGGCGGCCTGTCATTGTTGATTGGCCGCCGTCTGGCGGCTGGCTGCAGCGATTTGCCGTCCTTGCCGACAACGATTCTGTTTGATGGTAATGGTCAGCTGGTGCCCTATCAGCCGTTGCAGCTCTGTGTGCTTTCCTCTCCGCCTATTCAACTCTGTGTCAGTGCCTCGGGATACGCTTATGAAGGGTCATGTTTGTGAACGGCCATATGGCTGAGTCGGGTCGTTATGTGGCAGCGGGCTTCAGTCTGATTGAGACCGTTATTACCCTGGTGATTCTTGCGATTGCGCTGACGGCGGTTACGCGCAGTATCAGTTTTGGGGTGGGGCAGAGTGCCAATCCGCTGTGGCAGACCCGCGCCGTGCAGTTGGCACAATCCTATCTGGATGACGCTTTGGCGCTGAACTTCCAGCAGGATAGCCCGTTGGGTGGCGGCAGTGTCGGTCGTTGTGTGATTGATGGGCCAGAGGGTGGTGAGTCGGGGCGTAGCGATTTTGATGATGTGGACGATTTTCATGGTTTGAGCGAACAAGGCCGGTTTCTGGATGGCGCTTTGCTGGCTGCCGTGGCGCTGTATCAGGTGGATGTGCAGGTGAGTTGCCAGGATGGCGTTGGCAACGTCAGTAGTCGCAGCAAACTGATTCAGGTGACGGTCAGCGGGCCGGACAATCAGCGCTTGCGGCTGTCGGCATTGCGGGGAAACTTCTGATGCCACGGCGCTGCATGGCTGTGGGTGCTGGCGGCTTTACGCTGATCGAAATGATTATGGTGATTGTGATCACTGGCATTATTGGGCTGGTCAGTACTCGGTTTATAAGTCTGTCGGTGCTGGGCTGGCTCGATACCTCTTCCCGTTCAATGTGGGCCAGCAATGCCAGTGCGACAGCGGAACAGATCATCCGCGATATTCGCCTGGCGCTGCCAAACAGTGTACGGCGTTTTGAAAATAACGGTTCTTCCTGTCTGGAGTTGGTACCGGTTCTCGGCAGTAGTGACTATCTCACGTTGCCGCTGGGGTCGGCAGGTACTCTGATGGAGGTGGTGGAGTTTGCCGCGCTGACGTCGGGGGATTCTGGCTATGTGGCGGTCTATCCGGTCGGCAGTGAGGTTATTTACGGTGCGAGCGGCCCTGGTTCAGCACTTTCATCCTCTATGGCGACTCTGGGGTCGGTACAGAATCATCGTCAGACATTGGTGTTCAGCCAGAACGAACGATTTCTTACCGACTCTCCCCAGCGTCGCGTCTATCTGGTGGATATGCCCGTGGCCTACTGTGAGGACGCTGGCGGGCGCATCTGGCGCTATCGCGGCTATGGTTTTGCTGCCGACAGTAGTCAGTTGCTGCCAGCTACCGATGCCACGTTGATGCTGGACAGTCTGCTGCCAGGGTCGCTGGAATTCGGTTTGCTGGCATCTGGAGTGCAGCGTAACGCGGTGGTCAGCCTCCGTTTTACTACCTTGCGCTCTGTCCGCGATGGCAATGCAGCGGGCAGTGACGGAGAACGTCAGTCGATTACTCGGGAGGTGCATCTGCTTCATGTACCCTGACGCCGGGAGGCTTGTCCAGTTAGTTGTTGTTTCCACTATCGGTACGCGAAGTGCCGGACAACGTGCCGGACAACGTGCTGGCCGGGCGTGGCCAGCCAGCCAGGGAATGGGGTTACCGATGGCGCTGTTTATCTTGCTGATACTCAGCATGGTCGGTCTGGCGGTACAACGTATAACCAGTACGACTGCGCAGCAGTACAGCCAGACGGTGTCGGCGGCACGGGCTTATCTGGCGGCTTACAGTGGTGCCCAACTGGTGTTGCCTGACGCGCTGTCTGCTTCCCCCTGTCAATGTACCCTGGCCCGGCAGAAGATTGAGTTCGGGGTATCCGGCTTGTCTGGCTGCCAGGTGACGGTTGAATGCAGCCGGTTTGTGGTGGATACCGATACCTATTGCACCCTGACCAGCCAGTCATTGTGTGATGGGAGTAATGCCAGCCGGACGCTGGAGGTAAGGGTTAAATGATCATCCTGTGGCGCTGGTTGTTGTGTTGCTTGCTGCTGAGTGGCTCGAACACCTGGGCACAACTGCCGGAGCCGGTGGTGCATTATCAACTGGACGAAAGTGGCTACAGCGGCAGCGCGGGAGAAGTCCGTGATCGTGGCACCGCCGGGTTGAATGGACGAGCGTTTAACGGTATTGCCAGCAGCGACCTGTCGCCAGCCATCCGTGGCACGCCGGGCACGTGTCGCTATGGCCAGTTTGATGGGGTTGATGACTATATCGAAGTCAGTGATGCCGCTGTGCTGGATCTGGCCGCCGCCGTCAGTGTCGGTGCCTGGATACGGTTGGATGCTTTACCCGCAGATTTGGCGCCGGTGGTGTCGAAGGATGAAAACTACGAATTTCACATCAACTCAACGGGGCGGGTGTATTGGTGGTGGCGCGATTCGCGGGGTAATACCCGTTCGCTGACCAGCTCTAGTGGCGTCGTGTCGGGTGAGTGGGCGCATGTTGCTATCAGCTATCGTGATGGCAATCAGGTTCTTTTTCTGAATGGTGTCGTGGTGGCCAGCAGTTCGTTTTCCGGGTTATTGATGGAAAATAACGATCCCTTGCAAATTGGTGCAGACCAGAATTTTTATGGCCGATATTTACACGGGGCCATTGACGAGGTAGCTGTGTTTGCTTCTGCCCTGAGCCAGAACCAGGTGTTGGAGCTGATGCAACAAACCCATCCTTGTGGTGCCTTGAACAGCTGCTCTGCCAGCTTTGTTGATGGTCTGGCCAGTCATAATGGCGGGCAGATTTACTTCGGTAGCAATGCACAGTTGTTTAATAGCCCCTCCAATGTGTTGTCTGTCAGCCGTGTCTACGACGACCCCAATGCCTCGGCCCGTAGTTGTGTAACAGTCGCCTGTCGTAGTAATGGGTTATCGGCCCCTGCCATTGAGGCCCCAGAATTTTTGTCGATTGATTTTGATGGTCGGGATAAAGACAGGAATCGGAGGCATCGTCCAGGGAGTGAATATGTTGCAGATGGTTCATCTGTCACCCTCGGCCCGTTAACGACTCAATTCAACCGGGTGTCGGTGGGTCGTGCTGCCACACTGACCTTTGCTGGCGGTGCCAGCGACTATCGTATCGGCAGCTTGCAGCTGCTCGACAACGCGGTATTGCATCTGGCACCCGGTAACTACTGGATCGAGAACCTGATCGTTGGTAACCATGTGCGATGGGTGGTGGATGGCAAGCGCAGTGTGCGAATTTATGCCCGTCAGACGGTGAATATCGGCAGCGGGTTCGTCGCCAATTCGCCGGATTCTGGGTCTGGGGATGCCAGTCGGCTGTTTTTGTTTGGTTATGGCGACGTTAATATCGGTGATCAGAGTCGCTTCAGCGGCCTGATTTACGCCAGGGGAAGCGCTCAGTTGGGACGCTCGGCAACACTGTACGGGGCGGTGACGGCGGCTAATATCATGTTGCAACCTTATGTCCGTGTTTATTATTTGCAAGAGAGCGGGGCGGCAATGGACTTTGGTGATTTGTGTCCCGGTGCCAGCTGTGCTCTGGGTGGTTTTCAGATACAGCAACCGACATACGGCCTGGCGTGTCCATTCAGCCGTAGCGATGTCCGTATTCAGGCCTTGTGCGCTGATGGTATGACCATCAAGACGGACTATGTCGGAACGCTGGCTTTGGGCAGTACCGAAGCCAGTAGTAGTCATTTTTTTGCCAGTGCCAGTGGCGATGACGCAATCAGCGACGTAACGCTGGGCGCAGAGCAAGCGGGCGAAACCAGTGTGTCTCTGTTTCATGCAAACGAAAATACCCATCTGCGGGTTACTGTCACTGACCGGGAATCAGGCATTGCTGCAACGGCTGCCGCTGGTACGGACATTCGAACCCAGGGATTTGCGCTGGCTGAGGCACCGGAAGATTTTATCTGCGGTGCCACCACCAGCCTGTCACTGGTAGCGATTGGTGAAGACAGTGGCGGTAGACCGTGTCAGCAGTTGAGCGGATTTACCGGCATAAAAGCGCTGAAAAGCTGGTTTACGGCAAATAATGTGCCGCCACCTGCGGTGTCTCAGGCTCGGATTGTGGCGACAGCCTTGTTGCTCAACGGCCAGGGTATAAACGCCCAGCAGCAACCCGACCGCAGTAATCTGGAGCTGATGTTTGTTCAGGGGCGAGCAGATTTAACACTGGGGTATCTGAATACGGCGGAGCTTCTGGGTATTCACTTCCGCTATGACGCGGCTCCTTATAGCGACGCCGGTGAAGCCGCCAGCGCAGGTATTGGCTCTTTGAATGTCAGCACCGCCCGGCTGCTTGTGCGCCCGGCAGCACTCACGCTGAACCTGGCAGACAATAACGGGCAGTGTCTGGCGGCAGATGCCAGCTGCAGCCCGTTTGTAGCTGCCGGGGCGTCTTTTTCCCAGACGCTCAGTGCCCGTTGTGCGGATGGCTCGCTGGCAACCGATTTTATCGGTGAGGTACTGCTTGGTAGCGAACGACTGGCACCCGTTGCCGGAGTAGACGCAACACTGGCGGTCAGCACGGTTGCTATCAGCGCGGCGGATGCCGGTGATCGAGTGCTGGATCAGCAGCTTGATGAGGTAGGGGTGTTTCGTTTCAACAGCCGTACCAGCTACTTTGGCCAGACGGTTGCGGACTATAACAGCGAACCGGTCGGGCGTTTTTATCCCCACCACTTTGTGGCTCTGGATGGTGTCTTTAGCCAGGCTTGTGGGGCGTTTACCTATATGGGGCAGGCCGGAATGTTGACGACGTTGAGGGTGCAGGCGCGCAATACGAACAATGAAATCACCCGGAACTATCAGCAAGGTTTTGCCAGAGCATCGGCTTTATGGGCGGCTGAAAATAATCAGGATGGCATCGATTTATCGACTCGCTTGCAAGGTGGCAGTGCCCTGGTCTGGGATGCCGGAGAAGCGCTGGTGACCGATTCCCTGACGTTGCTGCGTCACCGTGATGGCGGTGTAACCCGCCCGGATGGCCCTTTTTCTGCCCTGGCGGTTGGTGTTGGCATTGATGATGGTGACGGTGGTTTGACCCTATTGCAGGGCATGAATATGAACCCGGCCAGTCATGGTGTCGGTGGTGAGGGTTGTGTCGCGGCTGGTGGTTGTATTGCACAGCAGCTGGGCACGGCGGATCTGCGCTTTGGGGTGCTGCAAATTGAAAATGCCTTTGGCCCGGAAGAGAGTCCGCTTGATCAGGCAGTGCATGTCTTGCAGTTTGATGGCTCTGGCTGGCCGGTCAATAGCGATGATAATTGCACGCCACTGGATGTGAGTGCCGCAGTCTACCGTGCCGATGCCGACAGCTGGAGCGGAAACCTGTCAGCAGCGGATACCTCGGCAATGTGGTGGCAGGATATTCAGAACGGAGAAGGCTGGATCCGGCACCTTCCGCCAGGTATGGGTCACAACGGCAGTGTGCGCTACCGCTATCAGGCACCGAGCTGGTTGTCAGGTGAGTTTGATGGTGATGGCGACTATAACGATGACTCGACGGCGTTGATCAGCTTTGGCCAGTTCCGAGGCAATGACCGGGTGATTTACTGGCGTGAGGCGGTACGATAGCCCGCTGTTTGGGCGGGCACGTGGCGTGGGTAATGGGGGTTGGCTGGTTTATTCGTCCGTTTCATTGTCGTCGTTGCCGGTTTCCATACCCAGCTCCTTGATTTTGCGAGTCAGGGTATTTCGTCCCCAGCCAAGCAAATTGGCCGCATCCCGTCGACGCCCTGCAGTGTGCTTGAGGGCGGTTTCGATCATGATGCGTTCAAAGATCGGTACGGCAGTATCGAGCAGATTGACCGCACCGTGAGACAGTTGTTGATCGGCCCAGAAGCGCAGGTTCTGTTCCCAGTTACCGGAGGTCTGGGTACTGCTCTGTTGCTCCAGCAGTTCGGGTGGCAGATCGTTGATCAAGACCTCTCGACCGGATGCCATTACGGTAATCCAGCGGCAGGTATTTTCGAGCTGACGCACGTTACCGGGCCAATCCAGCGAGGTGAGGAAGTCTTCGGTTTCCGGACGCAGGGTTTTGGACTCGACATCCAGTTCTTCGGCTGCCGACTGCAGAAAGTGACCCAGCAACTTGGGGATGTCTTCGCGGCGGTCGGCCAGACGCGGGATGTGAATACGAATAACGTTCAGGCGATGGAACAGGTCTTCGCGGAAGCGGCCTTCCTTTACCAGGCTTTCGAGGTTCTGGTGGGTGGCGGCGATAATACGTACATTGACGTTGATCGGCGTGGTACCGCCAACCCGATAAAATTCGCCATCGGCCAGTACGCGCAGCAAGCGGGTCTGGGTTTCGGATGGCATATCGCCAATTTCATCCAGGAACAGGGTACCGCCGTTAGCCTGCTCAAAACGGCCCCGGCGTTGACCGCCAGCACCGGTAAAGGAGCCTTTTTCGTGCCCAAATAATTCCGATTCGATCAGATCCCGTGGAATCGCGGCCATGTTGAGGGCAATAAAGGGCTCCACGGCACGGGGGCTGTGTTTGTGCAAGGCATGGGCGACCAGTTCCTTACCTGTACCGGATTCGCCATTAATCAGCACGGTGATATGGGAGTGGGACAAGCGCCCGATTGCCCGGAAAACTTCTTGCATCGCCGGTGCTTCACCGATGATTTCATGCTCGTTGATTTCTTTTTCCGGCGCCGGGGTATTGGCTGACATTTCTTCGAAATGGGCAATCGCTCGCTCAATCAGGCTGACGGCCTCGTCAACATCAAAGGGCTTTGGCAGATATTCGAAGGCACCCCGGCGGTAAGACGACACCGCGCTTTCCAGGTCGGAATGGGCGGTCATGATAATCACGGGCAAATCCGGATTGGCCTCATGTACCTGTTCCAGCAGCATCAGTCCGTCCATACCCGGCATGCGAATGTCGGTGATAATCGCGTCCGGTTGTTCCCGTTTCAGCTGATTCAGTGCGGGTTCTGCCTGTTCAAACACCCGGGTCTGGATATTGGCTTGGTCGAGTGCCTTTTCCAGCACCCAGCGAATGGATTTGTCGTCGTCGATGATCCAGACAGTACTCATAGCGATTCCAATGGTAAAAAGATGGAGAACACCGTGCGGTGGGGCACGCTGGTGAATTCGATAATGCCGTTAATCTGATTGATAATGGACTGGGATATAGACAGACCCAGCCCTGAGCCTTCGGCGCGGCCACTGACCATGGGATAAAACAGGTTGTCCCTGATCCCTTCCGGTATGCCGGGGCCGTTGTCGATAATTTCAACCTGGGCCACCAGACGATGGCGATGATGACCAATGGTGAACTGGCGTACGCTGCGGGTACGAATGGTCAGGCTGGGGCGCTCTTGTTGATCCGGGTTTTCCAACATCGCCTGCATGGCGTTACGGCCAATGTTCAGCAATGCTTGAATAAGCTGGCCCTTGTCGGCCTCGATTTCCGGGATGGAGGGGTCATAATCCCGGTGAATAACGACCTGTCCCCGGCTTTCCACATCGACCAGCTGGCAGATGCGTTCCAGCACCTCATGAATGTTGACCGGTTCCTGCTTGGGGATATTACGCGGCCCTAACAGGCGGTCGACCAGATCTCGCAGGCGATCAGCTTCTTCAATAATGATATTGGTGTATTCCTTCAGTTCGGCCGAAGGTAATTCTCGTTCCAGTAACTGGGCGGCGCCGCGAATGCCGCCAAGTGGATTTTTGATTTCGTGAGCCAGTCCGCGTACCAGGGAACGAGTGGTTTCCTGTTTGGCGATCAGTTGTTCTTCCCGACTGATACGCATCAGTCGATCGCGACCTTGCAGTTCAACCAGCAAGGTGGGCGTGCGGGTCTCTGGGTGAGTTACCGGGCTGACGCTGTAATCGAGGGTCAAGGTTTGCTGATTTTGCAGATGAATATGGGCTTCTCGCTTGGTGTAGGAATGCCCTGTAATTACCGCATCTCGCATGGCATCCACATCGCTCTGGTCTTCGACCGCCAACTCAAAAAAGTGGGTGCCGACGCCGCGTTTGCCGCTGACTTCCAGCAGGGCTTCGGCAGAGGGATTCATATGAATAATAATCAGCTCAGCATCCAGCAGCAGCACACCGGTATTCAGGTGCTCCATGATTCGTTGGTTTAACAGGGGGCTGGCGCGCATTGTAAGGTTCTCCATATTCACACCTAATTTGCAAAAAATAAGCCAGTTATAACCCAGTGCACAATAATGGCACCATCACCGCATTAAGTTGTGGCGTGGCTAACTAAGGTAATGTATTTCAGGATATTTTATGAATCAATTTGGTGCTCTCATGGGTATTTATGTTATTTATTGGTGCATTACTTGCGTCTGTCTGGGTTTTCCAATTCGTTGGACGGAGGGTGTCAGTGGGTGGGCGCAGGTCAGGGAAGGGGCTTGTTGGCTGGAACTTGCGGAAAAAAGCTAACTGACGCTGGCTGGTCTGCAACTTGCTGCTGACAGTGTCTTCATGTACTCGGGCGGTGCCGAGATCGGCAGCAGTTTGTGGTGTTGTATGTGAGAGATGAGCAGAAATAGGGATGACCACACGGGGGATGGCTGATTCATGATATTTGATGCGTTTATTGTACTGGCATTTATTGCCTTGATCGTACTTGGCTACAAATACGGTACGTCGAAAGAAATGCTGGATCTGGCCAAGGTGTTTTTGCCGATATCCATTGCCAGCGCCTATAGCGACCACTTTGGTTTGTATCTGACCCAGATGGGTCTTTTGCGCGCCAATGACTGGGCGGTGCTGACGTTAACCGGCTTTCTGATTCTGTTTCTGACGATGTGGTTTTCCATTCGTTTGCTGGAAAAAATTGCTGTGCACTACAATGTGCACGGACGCTGGCTTGAGAACAATCGTTTCACAACGATGACCAATCGTGTGTTTTGCGCCATTGCTAACGGCGTTCAGGCGTTATTCTTACTGACTTTTTTCAGTTTTCTCAGTACTCAGGTAACGTTTGTGCCAAAAAACTACAAAAGTTATCTGATGGCTCATTCGTTGATGTACCCGGCGATTGACCGAATTTGCCGCAAGACAGTTAACGGCCAGTTTGTGGATTCATTGATTCATGATCCCACTGGCACTACAACGTTCGAGCTGATTCTGAAAACCGTTACCAATAAAGCCATGATTACCGATATTTCCGAGGAAATTCACCGCTCAACCATTGTGCGAGCGCGGGATCTTTTGGATAAAACGCTGCGAGAGCTTGAAAGCGCTCGCCAGCCCGGCAAGAGTATCGTGATTGAAGAAACCATCACCGTCAGCGCAGAATCTCCGATTCAGCGCTGAGTATTAACCTGACGGGTTGCTCGCAGGTATTGGCGGTTATTTTTGCAACGCTGCGGCTATCCACTGACGCAGTTGTGGAGCTGGCAGAGCACCGGCCAGACGATCCACTTCCTTGCCCTGGCGAAACAGAATCAGCGTCGGAATGCTGCGAATGCCAAACTGTTGGCTCACCATCTGGGCTTGCTCGGTATTGACCTTGGCAAAGCGTAACTGGTGCTGCTGTTCAGCGCAGAGTTCCTTGAAAATCGGCCCCATCATCTTGCATGGCCCGCACCATTCCGCCCAGAAGTCGACGAGGACGGGTAAATCGTTTTTGGCCAGAAAACGCTGGAAGCCGGTGTCATTTAACGCCACCGGCGTGGCGTTAAATAACGCGCTTTTACATTTTCCGCATTGGCCTTGCTGGTTGTGCTGGTCGTCGGGAATGCGGTTGATGGCGCCACAGGAAGGGCAGGTATAAAACATGGCTTGGCTCCGTGAAGTGATCCGTCAATACAACCTATATGCGGCTTTGGTTATGGAGTTTCAAGTAAAACCCTTGGTAATCTCGTCGTTTTTAGCAGGCCTCAGGGAGCGGTGCGGTGAAGAAATTCGGTTTTGGATATTTCCCCGGCAATACGTGATGCCGGAATTTCAGTCCCGTTGTGGAAAAACAACACCGTCGGTGGCCCGAAAACCGCCATGTTTTGCAGGAAATCGATTTGCTCTGCAGTATTGCGGGTGACGTCCAGTTGCAGCCAGGTCATGTGGCGCAGTTGTTGTTGTACGTCGGCATCGGCAAAAATCTCATCTTCCATCACCTTGCAGCTGATGCACCAGTCGGCGTACAGATCCAGCATCACGGGTTGTTGGCTGTTACTGATCAGATCTTGTATTTCAGCGACGGATTCGGTGCGGTAAAAAGCGCTGCTCTGCTTGCCCGCTCCGGGTGCTGACGACAGGTGCCTGGGGGTCAGCGGTTGAACAGGATTTTGGTTGCCCTGCAATGCCCCCCAGAACGCGGCAATGCCATACAGCAGTAATGACCAGGCGAGGCCTTTGAGTAAACGCTGGAGTGGAGTTGAGGCTGCTTCAAAAGCACCAAGCACCACGGCGTAAATCAATGCAAGTAGCCCCCAGAGTGCCAGGGAAATCGGGCCGGGCAGGATACGGCTGATCAGCCAGATAGCCACGGCGAGCAGCAGCACACCAAAAAATACCTTGATCTGGTTCATCCAGGCACCGGCTTTGGGCATCAGGGAACCACCACTGGTGCCCAGTACAATCAGTGGTGCGCCCATGCCAAGCCCGAGTGCCAGCAAGGCGCTGCCACCCAGCCAGACGTTGCCTGTGGTGCTGAGGTAAACCAGAGCGCCCGCCAGTGGGGCGGATACGCAGGGGGAGACAACCAGTGCTGACAGCACGCCAATCACAAAGACACTGAGCAGGTGCCCTCCGGATTGCTGTTGGCTCATCCGGTTAAGGCGATTGCGGATACCACTGGGTAATTGCAGCTCATACAGGCCAAACATGGCCAGCGCCAATAATACAAACAGCAGAGCAAACAGCACCAGCACCCAAGGGGTTTGCATCCAGGCCTGGATGTTGGCACCGGCACCGAGTAATCCCATGATCACACCAGCCAGGGCGTAGGTAATGGCCATGCCGAGGACATAGGTACTTGAGAGCAGAAAGCCACGGCGGGCTGAAATCGTCTGGTTTTGCCCCATCACTACGGCGGTCATGATCGGAATCATCGGCAATACACAGGGCGTGAACGTCAGCCCGAGTCCAAGCAGGAAAAACAAGCCGATGGTGGTAAGCCAGGAGCCTTCAAACCAGCTTGCTGATGTGCTCGCAGGTGCGGCGGTATTGTTGCTGCCGATACCGTTACTGTCAGGAGTTGTTGATCTGGTCGTAGCAGGCAACGCGGCGGGTGTGTCGAGTGTAGTGGTCGTGTTGGAGTCTGGCAGGGGTGAGACGGTTGAAGGAGCTACTGCTACTGGTGTAATTGGTGGCTTCGGTCGATGAACATCGGAGGCGGAAACATGAATGGTGAAACGCTGGGGTGGATAACAAAGTCCGGCGTCGGCACAGCCCTGATAATGCAGAGTCACTTCTCCGGCATTGAGCTGATCCAGTTTGAAACTTGTTTCCAACGGGCCGTAATAAGCGATGATATCGCCAAAGGCCTCATCAAACTTGGCCTTGCCCGGTTGGGAAAAGCTGGCGGGATCAATACGGCTATTGTTCTGGCTCAGATAAATGCGGTGTTGGTAAAGATAATAGCCGGGAGGAGTTTGCCACTGAGCAATCAGCAGGCCGTTATCCATATCCACTTGCAATGGAAAAGCTTGTTCCACCGGTAAAAATTGCGCTTCCGTGTTGCCTGGTGCGTCAAACAGCCCTGCCTGGGCGGTAGTGACCACCGTTAGCAGTGCCAGTATGGCAACCGTATATCTGGCAATCATCTGCATAGGAAATCCCTGACGTTGGCTTGGTGTGGTTATGTTTTACGCTGCACGGCGATTCGCGCCAGTGCGATCAGGGCGTCTTTGGCCGGTGATTGCGGTAAAAGTTGCAGCTGTTGTTCAGCCCGTTGTACGCAGGCATTGGCTTTGCTGCGGGTGTACTCCATCGAGCGGGTGCTGGTAACCACGGCCATCACCTCGTCCATGTTATCCAGACCTCCTTTACGAATAGCCTGGCGCACCAGTTTGCGGCCGGTTTCATCGGCATGCGCCATGGCATGGATCAGTGGCAGGGTTGGTTTGCCTTCAGCCAGATCATCGCCGACGTTTTTACCCAGATCGGCAGCATTACCTTCGTAATCCAGCACGTCGTCAATCAACTGGAAGGCCAGACCCAGCTCCTTGCCATAAATACGCAAGGCTTCCTGAACGTCGTCAGGCGCTTGCAGCAAGGCGGCGGTACCGTGAGTCGAGGCCTCAAACAGTTGTGCCGTTTTTCCCTGAATTACGTCCATATACTGGGCTTCAGTGATGTTGGGGTTTTTGACGTTGGTCAGCTGCAGCACTTCACCTTCGGCAATTACACAGGTGGTGGATGACAAAATGTCCATCACCTTGAGGTTGGCCAGTTCGACCAACATGTTAAACGAGCGGCTATAGAGAAAGTCTCCGACCAAAACACTGGGGGCGTTACCCCACTTGGCATTAGCGGTTGGATTGCCACGCCGCAGATCCGAGGTATCAACGACATCGTCGTGCAGTAGTGTGGCAGTGTGGAGGAACTCGATAATGGCGGCCAGCCTGACCACGTCCGGGTTGCAGTTGCCGAGCGCTCGGGCACTCAGCAGCACCAGCAGCGGGCGGATACGTTTACCGCCGCTGTTAACAATATAATCGGCGATTTTCTCCACCAGAGGCACACGGGATGAGAGTTGATCGTTGATTAACTGGTTGACCGCCTGGAAGTCGTCATCAACACGCGCCAGTATATCGGCCAGTGACATCGACGGGGCCGGGGATGGAGTTGTCATGGTGGATGGCGGCATGTTCATAGAATCCCGAAAAAACTGCCGCAAATGCTAGAGTTGACCGTCCACAGTGTCAAGGAAATGCGATAATCGCCGACTTGCAAGGGTACAGTCTCTGGGGTATAGTCTCGCGCCCGAATTTCAGCTCCCTGCCATATGGTAACCCGTGCGTTCCCAGTAGAAGCAGGTCGTGAAAGTAGCGTGTTCGGTTATGGACCGGTGCTGATCAGAGGCCCGGCTAAAACGCAGCCGATGGAGAACATCATGTACGCAGTAGTAATTACCGGCGGTAAGCAATACCGTGTTGAAGAAGGTCAGACGCTGAAGGTTGAAAAACTGGAAATAGCTACCGGCGGCGCTGTCGAGTTGGAAAAAGTTTTGCTGATTGGTAACGGCGATGACGTTAAAATTGGCACCCCTGTGGTTGAAGGCGCTAAAGTAACCGCAGAAGTTATTGCCCATGGTCGTCACAAGAAAGTGAAGATCATGAAGTTCAAGCGTCGTAAGCACCACATGAAGCAAATGGGCCACCGTCAGTGGTTCACCGAACTGAAAATCACCAGCATCGCTGGCTAATTTTTTTAAATTCAATTTGGGCCCGGGTGACTGTGAATGACGGTCACCGCATCCGCAGTGTTGTAGTGGTCCCTCAGAAGGAGAAAGAAGCATGGCTCACAAAAAAGCTGGTGGTTCTACCAAAAACGGTCGCGATTCCGAAAGTAAACGCCTTGGCGTCAAACTGTACGGCGGCCAAGCTGCAAAAGCAGGCGCTATCATTATTCGTCAGCGTGGTACTCGTGTACACGCCGGTGACAATGTGCGTGTTGCTCGTGATCACACTTTGTTTGCAACTGCCGAAGGCGTTGTCAAATTTGAAGTGAAAGGTCCAAAGAACCGCAAGACTGTTAGCGTCGTTCCTGCCTGATCGACAACCCTTTCGGGTTGTCGGCGGTTGGTTTGCCGTAAAAAGCGCCCCAGCTGCTTGCAGTTGGGGCGTTTTTGTATGTTTTTTTGAGGTATCGATATGAAGTTCGTTGACGAAGCACGAATTACAGTTGAAGCGGGAAAGGGCGGCAACGGCTGTTTGAGCTTTCGTCGCGAAAAATTCATCCCCAAGGGTGGGCCGGACGGTGGCGATGGTGGCGATGGTGGCTCGGTTTACCTTGAAGCCAACGACTCGATCAATACACTGGTGGATTATCGTTATACCCGCCGTCATCGCGCTCAGAATGGTCAGGGCGGCGCCAGCCGTAACTGTACCGGAGCCAAGGGTGAAGATACGGTGCTGCTGGTGCCGGTGGGCACGACAGCGATTGATGAAGATACCGGCGAGACCCTGGGTGATCTGACGGAAATCGGTCAGCGCCTGATGGTTGCTCGCGGTGGTTTCCACGGACTGGGTAATACCCGGTACAAGTCCAGCACCAATCAGGCACCACGTCAGACCAAGCCGGGGCAAATGGGGGAGTCGCGTAACCTCAAGCTGGAGTTGAAGGTATTGGCCGACGTTGGTCTGTTGGGGTTGCCAAATGCAGGCAAGTCGACCTTTATTCGCTCTGTCTCGGCGGCCCGTCCCAAGGTGGCAGACTACCCGTTTACAACGCTGGTGCCTAACCTGGGTGTGGTCTCTATTGAGCAACATCGCAGTTTTGTTATTGCCGATATTCCTGGTCTGATTGAAGGGGCATCGGAAGGTGCTGGCCTTGGCGTTCGCTTCCTGAAGCACCTGGTGCGCACTCATCTGCTGCTGCATATTGTTGATATGGTGCCGCCGGATGGTGCTGATCCTGCTGAGCGCGCCCGTGCGATTATCAACGAGTTGGAATACTTTTCTCCGGGCCTGGCCAAGCGTGATCGCTGGTTGATATTGAACAAGCTGGATTTGCTGCCGGAAGGCGAACGCGCAGCTGCTTGTCAGGATGTACTGGACAAGCTTGACTGGCAGGGGCCGGTTTACCAGATTGCCGCGATTAACAAGGAGGGTACCTTCCCGCTGAGTTGCGACATTATGGAATACATCGAAGCTCGCCGTCTGCGCGCCCAAGAAGATGAAGAGTTTGCCGATCAGATTAACCGCGAACGTGAAGTTGTGGAAGAAGAAGCGCGTGAGCGTATTGAAGAGCTGGAAGAGCGGTATCGGGCCGAGCGGGCTGCGATCAGGGCTGCTTCAAATGGTAACGACGATGACGATGACTACGATGTCGAAGTCGTTTATCTTAACGAATAGTCTTTTTCGTAACAGGCGTTAGGCTTCCCCGTCGCTGGTCGACGGCTCTACTGGTGTGATGTCAACACTGCAGAGTTGCTACCAGAATTCCAGTCACCGCTTCTGGCCGTGACATTGTATCAAGAGCTTTCGGAATGGCTTTGGACTCACAACAGCAAATTCAGCAGCATCGTACTCGTCTGGCGGGTAAAAAACGCTGGGTGATCAAGATCGGCAGCGCCTTGCTGACCAATGACGGTCAGGGTCTTAATCGTGAAGGGATGCAATCCTGGGTCGATCAAATGGCCGAGTTGCAGCGCCAAGGGCATGACATTGTGTTGGTGTCGTCCGGTTCGGTCGCGGAAGGCATGACACGTCTCGGCTGGAGTAAGCGCCCTGAAGAGCTACACCAGTTGCAGGCAGCAGCTGCGGTAGGGCAGATGGGTCTGGTACAAGCCTACGAAACGGCGTTTGGCAAGCATGATCGCCTGACTGCTCAGGTGTTGCTGACCCACGATGACCTCAGTAATCGCACTCGTTACCTTAATGCCCGCAGTACCTTGCGGACGCTGATGAATCTTGGTGTCGTGCCGGTGGTGAATGAAAATGACACCGTAGTGACCGATGAAATCTGCTTTGGTGACAACGATACCCTCGGTGCGCTGGTAGCCAATCTGGTCGAGGCGGATGTACTGGTTATCCTGACCGATCAACAAGGCTTGTTCACTGCGGATCCCCGTTCCAGCCCGGATGCCAAATTGGTGCTGGAAGGACGCGCCTCCGATCCTGCGATTGCTGCCATGGCGGGCGGTGGCGGTGTATTGGGTCGTGGCGGTATGGTGACCAAGGTGCGTGCGGCCTCTCTTGCTGCCCGATCAGGTGCAGATACCCTGATTGTGGGAGGGCGGATTGATGCGGTGCTGACCCGGTTACGTAATGGCGAGCTGCTGGGTACTCTGTTATTGGCCGATCGTGAGCCGGTAGCCGCCCGCAAGCAGTGGATTGCCGGGCATCTGCAAACGCGGGGTGATTTGATCCTGGATGAGGGTGCCGTTCATGCCTTGCGCAACGGCCATCGCAGCCTGTTGCCGATTGGTGTGGTTGCTGCCAATGGTCGCTTTGAGCGTGGTGAAGTGGTTGCCTGCAAAAATGAACGTGGTGAGCTGGTTGCCAAGGGCCTGGTCAATTACAGTCGCACGGAAGCAAACAAGATATTACGTACCCCGTCGTCTGGTCTGGAACTGGCATTGGGGTTTGTTGCCGAGCAGGAAATGATCCATCGGGACAATCTGGTGGTAATATAGCAGCAAGTAACAATATTTTTTCAAGTCTCATTCCTGCAGGATGTGTGGTTGAGACCCTGAACTTTCTATTAGAAATCTGAGGATCACTATGATTGAGTCGGTAGCCGTTGGGAACCTGGAAGTCAGCAACGACAAGCCTTTCACCTTGTTTGGTGGTATGAATGTGCTCGAAAGCCGCGATCTTGCCATGGCGATTTGTGAGCATTATGTTGAAGTCACGACCAGGTTGGGTATTCCCTACGTCTTCAAGGCGTCATTTGACAAGGCTAACCGCTCCTCAATCAATTCCTACCGTGGTCCGGGCATGGAAGAAGGCTTGAAGATCTTTGAAGAGATCAAATCGACCTTTGGTGTTCCAATCATCACCGATGTTCATGAGCCGCATCAGGCGGCACCGGTTGCCGAGGTGGCGGATGTGATCCAGCTGCCTGCCTTCCTGGCGCGCCAGACCGATCTGGTGGTGGCTATGGC
This sequence comes from Candidatus Thalassolituus haligoni, assembly GCF_041222825.1. NCBI lineage: Bacteria > Pseudomonadati > Pseudomonadota > Gammaproteobacteria > Oceanospirillales > Oceanospirillaceae > Thalassolituus > Candidatus Thalassolituus haligoni. The sequence continues at coordinate 3,231,602 of NZ_CP139482.1, read as the reverse complement.
AGCGACGGGTGCGGCGATTAACGTGAAGAAACCCCAGTTTCTGGCACCTCACGAAATGCGTCATATCATCAAGAAATTTGCCGAAGCCGGTAACGAACGCATCATGCTGTGTGAGCGCGGTTCCTCCTTTGGTTATAACAACCTGGTGGTGGATATGCTCGGCATGGATGATATGAAAGCCATGGCTCCGGTGGTCTTTGATGCCACTCATGCGCTGCAGCGTCCGGGTGGTCGTACTGATTCTGCGGGCGGTCGCCGTCAGCAGGCATTTGAGCTGGCGCGTTCAGGCATGGCACTGGGCCTTGGCGGGCTGTTTATTGAAGCGCATCCGAATCCTGCAGAAGCCAAATGTGATGGCCCTTGTGCGCTGCCGCTGGATAAACTGGAAGTGTATTTGACGCAAATGAAAGCGGTGGATGATTTGGTCAAGTCATTTGAAAAGGTTGTTATTGGTTAAGTTGCAGTAAAGTTCGCCTGTTTGCCGGAAAACGGTGACTTTGGGTTGACATGGAATAGGAGGGTCGGGATAATCCCTGCCCTCTTAGAATCCACTAACCCCATTATTGAGGAGCCGACTGTGGCAAATTCTGCTGGTTCTCGTAAACGCGCCCGTCAGGCTATCAAGCGTCGTGCTCGTACCGTAGCACTTCGTTCTATGGTGCGTACCTATATCAAGAAAGTACACGCTGCTGTAGCGACTGACAATTACGAACAGGCCCAGGCTGCGTTCGTTAAAGCTCAACCTTACATCGACAAGATGGTTAACAAGGGTATTCTGCACAAGAACACTGCAGCACGTACCAAGAGCCGTCTGAATTCGAAGGTTGTTTCGCTGAAAGGCTAATGCCTTTTAACGATAAAAAAGCCCGCTCTTGCGGGCTTTTTTGTGGCTGCTTTTCAGCAGCCTGCCGCCGGTATTCAAAAATTGTTGCTACGTCCGGGTAGCGACGAGTCAGGTTGCAAAAGGGTATAGCCATGGTGGACAAACAAAATGCTGCAGTTGAGGAAATAACGGAAAAAACAGCCAGGTCTGCAGGCAGCAGTTTGTTGCGCTCGTCGTCGGTGGTGAGTGTGTTTACCTTGCTCAGTCGGGTGTTGGGGCTGGTGCGTGATGTGGTGGTGGCCCAGTATTTTGGTACCCGTATTGATGCCTTTCTGGTGGCGTTTAAAATTCCGAATTTTTTCCGCCGTCTGTTTGCAGAAGGTGCGTTCTCAGTTGCTTTTGTGCCTGTCCTCAGTGAGTACCGCACCCGTCGTCCTCTGGATGAGGTGCAGCTGCTGGTATCGCGGGTATCTGGCACATTGGGGTTGGTGCTACTGGCAGTGACGGTGTTAGCGCTATTATTGGCGGAGCATTTACCCTGGTTGTTCGCACCGGGTTTTGCGGTGGATCCGGGTAAATTTGCCCTGACGGGCGATCTGCTGCGGATTACTTTTCCCTACCTGCTTTTTATCGCCATGACCGCATTTGCGGGCGGTGTTTTGAACAGCTACGGGCGTTTTGCCATCCCGGCTTTTACTCCGGTGTTGCTGAATCTGGTTCTGATTGCTGCCACGATATTCGCCGTCGACTGGTTTGAAGAACCGCTGTTTGCCCTGGCCTGGGGCGTGTTTTTTGCCGGTCTGCTGCAGTTACTGTTTCAGTTGCCGTTTCTGGCGCGCTTGCAGTTGCTGGTGCGCCCAACGGTAAAGCGCGATGACGAAGGGGTAAAGCGGATTGTGGGTTTGATGGTACCAGCGTTATTCGGCGTCTCGGTCAGTCAGATCAATTTGCTGTTGGACACGGTATTAGCGTCGTTTCTGGAAAATGGCAGTGTCAGCTGGTTGTATTACGCCGATCGATTGAACAACCTGCCGCTGGGGATTTTTGCCATTGCCATTGGTGTGGTGATTTTACCCGCGCTGTCGAGTAAACACGCGGCAGAACAGGCGGACGGTTTTGCCCGGACACTGGACTGGGCGTTACGCATGGTGCTGTTATTGGCGTTACCGGCGGCGCTGGCGCTGGCGCTGCTGGCGCAACCTTTGATGGCGACGATCTTTTATCACGGTGAGATGACAGCCTACGATATTGTACAGATGTCCACCGCCCTGCAGGCGTACGCCTCAGGTTTGCTGGCCTTTATGTTGATCAAGATACTGGCCCCCGGCTATTACGCCCGGCAGGATACTCGCACACCAGTGCGCATCGGTATTCAGGCAATGGTGGTGAACATGGTTTTTAACCTGATATTGGTGCTGCCGTTGGCTCATGTCGGGTTGGCGCTGGCGACGGCGATTTCGTCGTACTTTAATGCTCTGATGCTGTATCTGGGGTTGCGCAAGGCCGGGGTGCTACAGCATCAGAGCGGCTGGCCAGGCTTCATAGCCAAGCTGGCGCTGGCCAATACCGCATTGCTGGGTACGATACTCTGGCTGATGGGCGCGGCGGCGGATTGGCTGCTGTGGTCGGCAACCGAGCGTATGCTGCAAATGACATGGGTGGTGATCGCCGGTGTGGTGGTGTATGTACTGGTGTTACTCGTGGCCGGGCTACGGCCGCGACATGTGCGTGGTGCCTTGTTTGATTAACGGGGAGAGAAGGTTAAATCCTGTTGATACACGCTGTTTCCGGGGTTTGACTGTTCCCCGCGCAGTGCCTTGGCTATAATCCAGCCCCTTGTATTTTTGCCTGGTTACCTTTTATGTTCAGGTAACTGAACCACTGAGGACTGTCATCGCTCATGCGTCTGCTGCGAGGCTTACATAATATTCCAGCGGAATTCTCGGGTTGCGCCGTGACCATCGGTAATTTCGATGGCTTGCACCTGGGGCATCAGGCTATTTTGCGTGGTTTGCACGATGCTGCGAATGCGTTGGGCGTACCAACGCTGGTGATGATTTTCGAGCCGCAACCAAAAGAGTTTTTTGCCGCTGACAAAGCACCGGCGCGTCTGGCAAACCTGCGCGAAAAGCTGCTAGATCTCGATGCCGATCACGTCGACTACGTTTTGTGTCTGCCGTTTAATCAAGCATTACGTTCGATGTCGGCGGATGATTTTATCAAACAGGTACTGGTTGATACGCTGGGTATTCGCCATCTGATCGTGGGGGATGATTTCCACTTCGGTTGTGATCGTCGTGGCGATTACCAGGCGCTGGCAAGTGCAGGCTTGCAGTATGGCTTTGAAGTGCGGGATTCCTCGACCTTTCTTGTGGCGGGAGAGCGGGTCAGTAGTACCCGTGTTCGTAAAGAGCTCGAAGCTGACCGTCTGGGTGAAGTGCGCAAATTACTGGGGCGTGCCTATCGTATGTCCGGACGAGTTGCCCATGGACGGGAGCTTGGACGTACACTGAATACGCCAACCGCCAATGTGCTGGTCAAGCGTCATCGCCTGCCATTAAATGGTGTGTATGCTGTAGTCGCCCATATTCAGGAAACTGGTGAAGACTATCTGGGCGTTGCCAATATTGGTGTGAAGCCGACCATCAGTTCAATGCCAGAACCGTCACTGGAAGTACATCTGTTTGGTTTTTCTGGTGATCTGTATGGCCATCACCTGACCGTTGAGTTCTGGCACAAAATTCGTGGCGAACGCAGCTTTGATGGCCTGGAGGCGTTACGCGAAGCCATTGATGACGACAAACGCTCGGCCCAGCGCTATTTCGCCACCTTGCCACACTCTTTCCGTGATGCGGGATCGTCCCGGATCACCACGACCGAATTGAATTTCTCAGAAGCGACCCGTTATGAACGATAAAGTGGACAGCCAGTACAAACCGACCCTGAATTTGCCGGATACCGAATTTCCGATGCGTGGCAATCTGGCCAAGCGTGAACCGGACATGCTGGCGCGCTGGGAGAGCATGGGGCTGTACCAGCAGATTCGTGCTGCCCGTGCCGGGCGTAACAAGTTTGTACTGCACGATGGCCCTCCATACGCCAACGGCAAGATTCATATCGGCCACGCGGTAAACAAGATTCTGAAAGACATGATCGTCAAGTCGCGCACCATGAGCGGCTTTGATGCCCCGTATGTACCTGGCTGGGACTGCCATGGTCTGCCGATCGAACTCAAAGTCGAAGAACAGGTTGGCAAGGTCGGCGACAAGGTGAGCGCCAGTGAATTCCGCCGCCACTGCCGCGAATACGCTGCCAAACAGGTTGACGGCCAGCGCGAAGATTTCAAGCGCCTGATGGTGTTGGGCGACTGGGATAACCCTTACCTCACCATGGATTTTACAACCGAAGCGGACATCATTCGGACGCTGGGCAAAATCATCGACAAGGGCCATCTGCACAAGGGCTTCAAACCGGTGAACTGGTGTCCGGCTTGTGGTTCTGCCCTGGCCGAAGCCGAGGTTGAACACCAGGATAAAAAGTCGGTGGCGATTGATGTGAAGTTTGCCTTCCCGGATACCGCCAGACTGCTGTCTGCTTTTGCTGGGGATGCATCACTGGTGGCCAAACCGGCCAGTATTGTGATCTGGACAACGACCCCCTGGACATTGCCAGCGAACGAAGCGGTATCGGTACATCCAACGCTGGAATACTCGCTGGTATTGCTGAAAGAGCAGGATGAATTACTGGTGCTGGCCGCTGATCTGGTGAACGATGCGATGAGTCGTTATGGTCTCGATGCCACCGGTTTTGACGTGGTTGCCACCACCAAGGGCGCGGTATTGGGTTGGACCCCTGAACAGCTGGCCGCTGGCGACAGTGCCCCGTTTGTGGTTCGACATCCCTTTATGCCTGCGGCCGATAGCGCAGAAAAATACGTACCGATTATCACCGGTGAGCATGTGACGGCTGACTCCGGCACTGGCTCTGTTCATACCGCTCCGATGCATGGTGCCGACGACTATAACGTCTGTCAGGTTTTTGGTATCACTGCCGCCGAGATGCTGGTTGACAGCCATGGTCATTTTATTGATAACGCGGCCTTGCAAGCATTGGAACTGACCGGGCTCAGCACGGCTGACAAGGGTAACTTCCGCGTCTTGGGGATTCTCAACGAGTGCGGTGCATTGCTGAAAAAAGCCAATATCACGCACAGTTATCCGCATTGCTGGCGTCACAAAACCCCAATCATCTTCCGCGCCACCCCACAGTGGTTTATTGCCATGAACCAGAATGGCCTGCTGGAACAGGCGATGCACGAAGTGGAAAATGCCGTTGAATGGCGTCCGGGTTGGGGCAAGGCCCGTATTGAAAGCATGATGACGGATCGGCCGGACTGGTGTATCTCGCGGCAGCGTACCTGGGGTGTACCAATCGCCTTGTTTGTGCACAAGGACAGCAGCGCACTGCACCCGCGCACAGCGGAGCTGATTGAGCAGGTGGCACTGAAAGTGGAAGCCACTGGCATTGATGCCTGGTTCGAGCTGGATGTAGCAGAATTACTGGGTGATGAAGCGGCGGAATACGCCAAGGTTACCGACACGCTGGATGTCTGGTTCGACTCCGGTGTAACACATACCTCGGTATGCCAGCGGCGCGAAGAGCTGACCTTCCCGGCGGATATGTATCTGGAGGGTTCTGATCAGCACCGTGGCTGGTTCCAGAGTTCCTTGCTGACCAGTGTGGCAGCTTATGGACAAGCTCCGTACAAAACCGTGCTGACCCATGGTTTTACCGTGGATGCCAATGGTCGCAAAATGTCGAAATCCTTGGGTAACACCGTTGAGCCACAAAAAGTGCTGAACAGTCTGGGGGGCGACATCTTGCGCTGGTGGGTTGCCGACACCGACTACAGCGGCGAAATGACCGTCTCCGACGAGATTCTCAAACGTAACGCCGATGCCTATCGTCGAGTGCGCAATACCTGTCGTTTCTTGTTGGCCAATATTCATGGTTTTGATCCACAGACCGATCTGGTCGCGGGCGAACAGCTGCTGCCATTGGATGCCTGGATGGTGGATTACACCCGTACGCTGCAAGAGAAGGTGATTGCCTTCTATATGGATTATGACTTCAAGGGCCTGACCAAAACACTGATGAACTTCTGCGTCAGTGAACTGGGTGGCTTCTATCTGGATGTCATCAAGGATCGTCAATACACCTGCAAGGCCGACGGCCTGCCGCGCCGCAGTGCCCAAACCGCTCTGTTCCATGTACTGGAAGCCATGGCTCGCTGGATTGCGCCGATATTGTCGTTTACCGCCGAAGAAATCTGGGACAACCTGCCAGGCGAGCGTGATGCGTCGGTGCTGCTGGCAGAATGGTATACCGGCTTTCCTGCACTTAATGACAACGGCTTTGATAACCACTACTGGCAAACCATTCTCAGGGTCAAGGAAGCGGTGAATGGTCAGCTGGAAAAAGCCCGTGGTGACAAAATCATCGGTGCCAGCCTGGGTGCAGACCTGGTGTTGTATGCCAGTGACGAACTCAAGCCAGCACTGGAAAAACTGGGCAACGAATTACGCTTTGTGCTGATGACTTCAGCAGCCAGGGTTGAGCCGTTCACCAATGATATGGGCGACGCTACCGAGCTGAGCGGCTTGCGTATCAACGTTACGGCATCAACCGCCGAAAAATGTGAGCGTTGTTGGCACCACAGCGACACAGTCGGTCGTCACATCGAGCACCCGACCTTGTGTGGTCGTTGTATCGACAACGTTGAAGGAGAGGGCGAAGTTCGCCTGTACGCCTGATGCCATCTATTAAAACAAGTGCACTGGTCTGGGTCTGGCTCACCGTGTTGGTGTTTGTGGTCGATATTGCCACCAAGCAGGTTGCTGAAGCCTGGCTGATTTATGGTGATCCGATCTACTTGCTACCGGTGCTGGATTTTACCCTGCTGTACAACAAAGGGGCTGCATTCAGTTTGCTGGCCGACCAACCGGGCTGGCAACGCTGGTTCTTTACGTTTATCTCGGCCGCCGTCAGTGTCATGCTGGTGGTCTGGATGAGCCGATTACCTCGACATCAACGCTGGCTTGGCATTGCGCTGGCGCTGATTCTGGGTGGGGCACTGGGTAACCTGTTTGACCGTGTCCTGTTCGGACATGTGATTGATTTTATCTCGGTGCACTGGCAAAACGCTTATTTCCCAGCGTTTAATATTGCTGACTCGGCGATTACAATCGGTGCCATCATGATGGCTATCGACGTAATTCGCGACAGTATCAATAGTAATAAATCAGCTGCTGTAGCTAAAACGCATGGCGATTAAATCAGCGCTGCAGCGTTGTAAAAGCAGCACAAAAGCCGCACAAAAGCATAACAAAAGGTGACCCCATGGCTACAGACATCATTTCCAGTGGTAGTACCGTATCTCTTCACTTTGCCCTGAAACTGGCGGATGGCCAGGTGATTGATTCCACCTTTGAGGCCACTCCGGCACAGTTGGTGATCGGTGACGGTAATCTGCCAGAAGGTTTTGAAAGCCTGCTGCCAGGATTGGCAGTAGGGGATCACAAGACTTTCAGTGTCGCCCCGGAGCACGCTTTTGGTCAGCATAATCCGAACAATGTCCAACGTATGAAACGTTCAGATTTTGCTGCTGATCTGCCGATTTCTCCAGGCTTGGTGGTGTCATTTGCCGATGCCTCCAACACCGAACTGCCGGGAGTGATTGCCAGTGTTGAAGGTGACTGGGTGGAAGTGGATTTTAACCATCCACTGGCAGGCAAGATTCTGACCTTTGAAGTACAGATTCTCGACGTCAAGGCCGTAGAGAACGCCCATGCAGATTAAGCTCGCCAACCCGCGCGGGTTTTGTGCCGGAGTTGATCGTGCCATTGATATCGTCAACCGGGCGCTGGAGTTGTTCGATCCACCGATTTATGTGCGCCATGAAGTGGTGCACAACAAGTTTGTGGTGAACGACTTACGTCAGCGTGGGGCCATTTTTGTTGATGAGCTGGATGAAGTACCGGATGGCAGCATTGTTATCTTCTCGGCTCATGGTGTTGCTCAGACGGTGCGCAAAAATGCCACGGATCGGGGCTTGAAAGTCTTTGATGCCACCTGCCCGCTGGTGACCAAGGTGCACCTCGAAGTGGCCCGTTACAGCGCCGATGGCAGTGAATGTGTGTTGATTGGCCACAAAGGGCACCCGGAAGTGGAAGGCACCATGGGCCAGTATGATCACCGTCGGGGAGGGGGCATCTATCTGGTTGAAAATGAGCAGGATGTAACCAATCTGGTAGTCCGGGATGCCTCACGCTTGTCGTATGTCACCCAGACGACGTTATCGATGGACGATACCGCCAAGGTGATTGACGCTCTGAGAGAGCAATTTCCCCAGATTCAGGGGCCGCGCAAGAACGACATTTGTTATGCCACCCAAAACCGTCAGGACGCTGTCAAGCAATTGGCTGCAGAATGCGAAGTTTTACTGGTGGTTGGTTCCCCCAACAGTTCCAACTCCAATCGCTTGCGAGAGCTGGGCGAGCGTATGGGTGCCAAAGCGTATCTGGTGGATAACGCCAGTGAAATTCGTGGCGAATGGCTGCAAGGTATCCATAGCGTTGGCGTAACCGCCGGGGCATCAGCACCGGAAGTACTGGTAAAAGAAGTGGTGCAGTGCCTGGTGGATCAGGGTGGCCAAGCACCACAAGAAGTGCAGGGCACCGAAGAAAATGTGGTGTTTTCGCTGCCGCAAGAACTCAGATTGAAGGAGGTCTGAGTGGTGGTTGTGAGGTTTTTGCTATTGTTTGTTTTATATTCCGGTAGTGAAACCTGAATTACCCATCAATGCTGATAATCCCCGTCACCTGGTTGGGCCATAACGGGGCGATTGATTACTCCTGACTCTACCATTCGTACACATCGGCTCCTACGGTACGAGTCTGGCTTCCGGTTGAATCCATCAACAGAGTCCCGTCGGCTGCTTGTGTGCCTTGAGGCGTGGCGGTTATCTGGACACATTGAGTCAGAGGGGCACCATTGCAGCTGGCGGCGGCGACCTGGTATATCGTGCTGCCGTTGCCGCTATCCTTGATCAGGTAAAAACCGCCATTCAAGGTCAGACCCAGCTGGCTCAAGTCGGCGCTGTACGTCAGTTCATCAGAGTAGTAGCGCTCTTGTGCTGCCATGATACGAGAGAGCTCCTTGATCGTATCGGTTCTAAGCGCACGACGTACATAATTGTGATAGCCCGGAATAGCGATAGCTGCCAGAATACCGATGATGGCAATCACCACCATCAGTTCAATCAGGGTAACACCGCGTGTTCTGGACGTTCTCGAAGACAATCTCATAAGTACTCAGGTTTCCTGTTGTCAGTCTGAATATAAACGTTAGCGGTTAGGGAAAAACACGGTCGTTGCCAGAATCTGGCGCGGTGTGTTGTCTTCCAGCGTAATCGGATTGGCATCCAGTACAATATAGCTGCGTTTTCCTTGTACCCTGGCAGCATCACTGAAGGCTCTGGCCAGGATGGCAATACGGATCGTTGTTACGTCAGTGATGGTTGCCTGGTCGGCCGGTACATAACGGGTGGCATTGGTGCCACCTGCGCCAGGGTCTGCGTACAACACCTGAAAGGATTCGATACCGGAGGCGATGGTTTGAACACCGCCACTGAGGATGGTATCCGCACCGCTGTTCTCGAGATAACTGGCACAACGCAGTACGTCATCGTATTCGTCATCCGTGCCTCCGCTGGTATTTAATGCAACCCAGTAGACGTCAATAATAACAGACTCATCATCGACACCCGGCAAGCCTGCCAGGTCAACGCCGCTGCAGGTAAACTGATCCCAGGTGTTATCTGTTGTATCTCTAAATTTGCGACGGATTGCCAGTCGGTCTCCGGCCTGATCTGTCGCTTCCCAGGTGCAAGCTGCATCGTTGGCTGGCGGCACAACGCCAGCGCCAGCGCAAAGGTCAGCCACTGGTTGAATCGCAGCGCCAAACAGCTCTGGGTTAAAACCTGCATGGCGAACCTGTTTGGCCAACCAGGTCAGGGTAAAACGGGCGTTTTCTTGTGCTTGTGCCATGCCGTCAATACGGTTCGATGCGCGATTTGAACCTATCATTAATTGCATCACGACCAGGCCAATGATGATCGAGATAACTCCAGCGATCATCAGCTCGATCAGTGTCATGCCCTGTTGTTTGAAACGAAAGGTTTTCACAGATCTATTTCCGTTGAAAGGGCGTCAGTACGGCTGGTGATATTGCCTTCATTCAGGTAGTTGGTGCTGCCATCGGCTTCTCTGCCTGAGGTTCTGACATCCCAGGTCATGGTGATAGAAACCTGGGTGGATAATGCACCAACCCCCAATCCTGTCAGTACGTTGACATACAGCTTGGGAGGCGCCATAAAATCGGTATTGCCCGCTCGGGTAAAGTCCGAGCCTGGCACGGTAACGTTAGAAGGGCAGGCAACGTTCCATAAATCGAAAGCGGCCTGTTGATCGCCGCTGCATATGGCATTGTTAACGTGTGCCGTACCGTTGTGATAGGCCGCACACATGGTTGGCTGAGCGGAGCAATTGACCGCAGCTCCCCCCGTGTCGTAGCTGGCAACGGCATCCTGATTGGCCATAATACGATTGGTCAAGTCATCAATCATCCAGGATGCCAGTGAGCGACTGGTGGAATCCTGGGCGGAGCGGTCAGATTCCAGTAACAAGGCAACCAGGCCGACCAAACCGACGGTGGTAATGGCGACCGTCACCATGATTTCAATCAGGCTGAAGCCTTTTGAAGACAATGCGCCACTGCGTAATCTAGACACAGCTACTCTCCGATCGAATGATTTGGCCAATAGACAAGATCTCAATGCGGTAGACCCTGTCTCCTGTACATCCGGTAATGGTAATGGTTAGCGCGCCAACGGCGGTTGCGCGTCCAGCACCGTTGAAAGCTAATATATTCCCCGACGACATCGACGACGCGGATACCGTCCCCGCAGTGGGATCCAGTGTCGCCTGACGAACGAGAATGTTGGACGAGGCCTCCCGAACTTCCCAGCCATTACTCCAGCTGCCGGATTTGGGTTGGATGTTAACATCCAGCTTGTAGGCCAGTGCATGGTTGCGAGCAAACTGGATATCCGTATTCAGCTGCCGCACTATCCGGTCTGCGGTCTGGTTATTAAAGTAGCGGGTCATAGAGGGGGTGCCCACCGCCGCGAGAATAGCAAACACAGCGATGGTGACCATTAACTCGATCAGGGTGAAACCGGGTGGCGAGGCTCTCCTTGGTTCGGGAACCCGCTTGACCAGTATCATTGCTCCAGTTCCCTCCAGTAGGCCTGCTCTACGGGGTCATCCCCACCGGTTACTTCAACCGTTGTTGTGCCATTAACGATCGAGGGTGATGAAATTATCGAACCGCCACCGTCACTATCATTGCCACTGCCACTACTATCGTCACTGCCACTACCATCGGTTGTGTCGCAATTACTGCTGCAGTCCGTTAAGTCTGTGTCATCAGTACCATCAGGGCCATCAAGTAAATCAGCAGGACAAACCCCGCTATCAACAAGGTGCGTCAGGTAATCAAAATCCGTAATCGATTGGCAGTATTCGGTCTGATCATCGGTTGAATTATCGCCATTGCTATTGCCATCGCCATCCACCTCTTTTTCCTGATACACCACAACAGGAGTGTCCTGGATGCCGGGGAAGTTGGACTCAATCGCTTCCTTGTACAGCGAAGCAGCCCCTGCACTGTATTGCAATGACAGAACATACAGGGTGCTCTTTCCGGTATCCGGCTCGCAACCTGAGCGGTAGGACGAATCCGATGGCTGATAACTGTTGATATAGCTGTAGTAGTTTAAAGTGATGGCATTTGACAGCACTTTTTCACCACTGCCGGATAAATCGAGGTATACACCATTTTTTAATTTGTCGGTGTCGGCAGTGGCAAGTTTGTTGTACTCCACCAGATCATCCAGCGTAACACTGGTATAGGTCTCGGGCGCGGTATCAACATTAAAGTCGTTGATAATATAAATCCGATCCTGGGTGGCGGTGTTTAATGGGTGAGCACGATAACCGGAGCCAATCACCAGTTGGTAACGACCGGCGGAGTAGCTAGCCCCGGTGGTTTTGTCCAAAAAGGTATCGCGGGAAGAATAGGTCAGATCCGGGGTAGAGAAAAACCGCACGTTGTTGGCTTCGGTCTCGTCCTTGCCCAAGTCTGCTATCACCCCACCTGTGGCAAAGGTGGCGGGACTATTGGATAAATCATCTTCCTGAGCCAGGTCGAGGCGCCAGATACGACCTCCCAGATCGGCGGCATACAAGGTGTCTACATCGCCATCACCGTCGTTATCGGCAGGTACAAGGTCGCCGACAATACCGCTGGTCATCTCGCTGAGCTTCAGATTGCCACTGGAGCTGGATGCTTTCCAGAGCAGCTTGCCGGTTGCCGGTTCCACCATATAAATCGCATTCCCCATGCTGTGAGTCGTGCGTTTGGCATTGTCGTCTTCGGTTGCATCATAGCCACCGGCAAACATCAGGACATCGGTTTGTTTGCCTTTCCACAGTACGGTAACCGGCAGCATTTTGGACCAGGTTTGTCCCAGTTCTGCAAAATCGCCACTACCGCCCTTGATGGTCCAGGCCAACTTTGGAGCATCCAGATCGCTGACGTCGAGAGCATAGTAATTCCGTCCGCCGCGGCGCATCCCGGTATACAGGTAGGCTTTTTCACCCGAGTCGATAATATTATTGCCATTAGTATCAATGTGATATTTGGAAATATAGCCATCCAGTCCGTAGCTGCGCTCTGCACTCTTGCTGAAGTAGGCATAGGCGCTGTCAAACAGATCAGAAGGGATAAAGGCAAAATATTCCTTGGGGTTATCTTCATCGGTATTAAATGCATGCAGGTAACCGGAGTTGGTACCGACAAACAGGGCGGTTTTGGTCGTGCTGCCGGAGCTATACGAGAGCAGTACCGGGCGACTGTGCAGGGCATCTTCCATTTCTCGTCGAGGAGCGCTGGTACTGGCAGAGCTGGGGTCGTAGCCAGCCAGCCAGCGTATAAAATCAGCCTTGTCATCAGCTGGTACCGTGGTAGGCAGGTTGCTGAGCAGTGTCGTATTGCTACTGGTAATCCGATTCGCCGCGCTGCTGATGGTGCTACCGGAGATATCGGTCATGATTTTGCGGTTGGCCGGGTCAGACAATCGACGGGCTATGCCACCCTTGTTGACGGTTTCGCCATCGGGTGCATCTTCGTCGAGCGTCCAGTAGCTACGGGCATTATCGGCAAAATAGCCGGTTGTCGAATCGACAGCCAGGTCGCCATCGGCATCCATAATATCGCCACTGGTATCCAGTCGGTAACGTTTGATATTACCTTTCCAGTTGGCTGCTGTTGATGGACTGAAGACGGAATAATACAGTTGATCGAGGTGCTCAAGGTTGTTGTAGGCATTAACGGCAACCGCAGGTGCGGCAAATGTGCCGGAGGTTTTGGAAATATTCTCAAAAATCTTGGTCAGTGCCAGGCGTAACGACGCAGAATCGGAGCCGTTACCGGACACGCCGCCGCCATACGATGCCATATCATCGAGACGTTCCTGGGTGCTGCCACCAACAAAACCACCAATTGTGTGTACATAAATTGCCTGCCTGCCTTCGAAGGCATCACTATTGTCGGCGTTATAAAGGTAGTAGGAGATTTCTTCGGCGCAGCCACCATTACCGCTGCAATTAGCGCTGAAGTCACTGTCATTGGGGAAATCGGCGCTGGGCAGTTCTTTTAACAATGATTGCACTTTTGAATTGATATCCGTATCACTGTTGGGTTCTCCATCAGTGAAAATAACCACATGGTTTGTTTGGCATTCTTCGGTGATAGGGGAAACATAGTTGCCATGACCATCGTGGGTATCATCAAGATTCAAATATTCGGTACACACCAGTACCGTTTCAGTCTCTGGGTCTGGGTCGTCACCAGGGTCATCGCCTGAGTCGTCAACAATGGATGAGGCGGTATAGGAAATGTAGGTGGCTTTATCAATACCATAGGTGTACTGAAGTGCGTTGGTACGAAACCATTCAGGTATGTCATCCCAGGCGGTATAAAGACCAGTGCTGGTATTAACGACATAGGACCACATCCAGGCATCCATAACCATAAACCAGGCCGGTTCACTGGCTTCGTATTCGGATTTGGTTACGCCATAACTATCAAGCTTTTGTTTGCCGGAGTAGTTTTTACGGGCTTTGTTCCAGGATAGCCACTCCAGACTGTTTTTCTTGCTTTTGATGTAATAGTTTTTGACGGCCCAGGCGTCGCCATTCGCCATCATACGGAACCACCAGAGATTGGTATCAACGCCGCCGTAGGCTTTGGCGGAAGCATTGGATTGCGCCAGCCCTCTGGTTGATGCTGACTGAGAACTGAAGCTGGAAACGGGTACTTCCTGCTCTTCCCACACCATGCACAAGTCTGAGTTGGCTGTGGTGGTTTTACCGTACTTCATGGCATCGCCGCGCAGATAGGCAGCAGCCTCGTAAATACTTTCGGTAATGGGTGTGCCGCCGCCGGGCGCGTAGGAGTAGAGGATGTCCTTGACCATGTTACGGACGCCTTCCGCATCAATCGATAACATGGGGCTGCTCATCCAGGCACCCTGGGAGTTGGAACTGTTAAAACGGAACAGCGATATATTGATATTGGATGTACTGTTGATGACTTCGACAGCGGCTTCTCTTACCACGTCAAGGCGTGAGCCGACGTATTTGCCATCTTCGTAGACGTTGCCATTCATGCTGCCGGAGGTATCCATAATAAATACCACGTTGGGAGAGGCGGCAGTGGTACGCTGAACGTAAATTTCAGTATCGTCGGCCAAGGCGGGAAGATGACTAAACAATCCCAAGGCAATCAGGGTGAACCAGTAGAGTTTCATAATGGCGCTGCTCCTTAATATTCGCTCGACGCATGGCCGCCAAAGTTAATGTAGTCCACCTGGTTCTGCTGCCTGTCGATGCCCAGAAAAATAACGGGTATGTTTTTGCGCAGGTAGAGCTCTGACGCTCGCTGGAGATCAATCGCTTGTTCATATTCGAACAGCGCGGTTTCACTTTTCATGGTGAATGTTTCGGTCTGGCATTCATCACAGGGTTTTACCGTTATTGCGCTACCAGAGAAGGTAATCAGCTCTGCAGGCAGAATGTGGAATTCTGCATGTCGCATCAGGTTTGCAGATTCTGCTCTGCCAAGCGGACTGATCAGTAAGCCAAGCAGGGAAAACAATATAAGGTGTCTGGTGTTCATGATATTGACCTCGAATAGCTTTACTGAGCGGAAGCGCCTTTTCTCTTAATGCCGATTTGCTGCGTCGACGTAATATTGCCGTGTTCGCTGGCGGTTGTTGCAGTCAATACAAAAGGATAAACAGAGCTGGCAGCACTGGAAGAACCTTCGTTATCTTTGGGATTAACGGGAGTCGTGTTGCTCTGTTGTACCTGTTCTGCAGGATAGGTGATAACCACTTGAGTATCCCCAACACTGTTGAGCAAGGCACTATCCGGTTGCTGCCAGCCAAAGTCCGTGTAGGCATCAATCGTTGCAGAGTTATATATAATATCCGCATCATCAATACCGGCCGCTTTTTGTGCTGCAATACTGGCATTTTGTCGTGTAATAAGATCGGTTAACAAGGCACCACTGGAGTTGCCCAGGTTTTTGACTGCACGGGTCAAATGGCTATAAGAAGCTGCGAAGGTTTGTTTTTCAACGTTCATATTGGTCACCATGCGGACTTGCGTGGTCGACTGCTGCATGGCCACGGTTGCGCCGACCGTAATAGCGGTGAGAACTCCCAGGCTGATCAGTAGTGTTGAGCCACGCTGACGCGATGTGTGCGTGATCAAGTTGGCATACATGAAAAACCTCGGCGGAACGATAGCTGATGATCTAAAGGGGACATCTATTTAATCCTGCAACCTCGCGCAGCGCTCTGTGCAAGATCAAACAGATTATCCCTGAAGATACCGGTATAGGCTGTCTGACCCCAGTGGTGCTGGACTAACGGAGTCAGGGAAACGATAAGTGGTTGCTGGTTGTGCTGGTTGTGCTGGTACGGCCCGGTCAAGCTCAGGAATATCTGTCAGGGACACTCCACATCCTGACCGTTGGCGAGTTCCACCTGACCGTTATTGTCGGAATCTTTGCCCGGACGCAGGCGGCCAATTCTGGAAAGAATAAAAGCGGCACTTTTGTGTTGACCCATCGAGGTGGTGCGACAGTAGCTGAATGAGCCGTTGTAGCCCCCTGCGAAGCCATTGGCACCAAAGGAAATGGCGCTGCGGTTGTAGCTGCGCAGCACGGTGTTATCTGCGTCCGTGATGCGCTGCACAACGGTATCGTCATTGTCCAGGGTTCTGTTGCGATTGCGGTCGGCAAACAGGGTCAGTTCGTTATTCCAGTTGCGGCTGCAGTGTTTGCTACTGTCGAGCGGGCACAAGGTGTGCGGGGTTTGTGTCAGGATGGCACGGCTTCTGGCAGTGGCTATTGCCATGTGAACAAGGGATACGTCCCGGTCTGCGAGTTGCTTCTGGATAATACTGGTAGTTGCGGGGGTAATGGTAAAGGCAGCGATAGCTAGAATGGCGATAACCAACATCAATTCGGTCAGGGTCGTTCCGTGTGCAAACCGTGTCATAGCCTGTCCTCCCTGACTGGCGATTCTGATGTTGTTGGCGGGCTATCATTACTGCTGGGGCGGTGTCTGTCACTCGGGCATATGGCTTAGTTTGTCAGGGTTTGCTTTCAGACAAAATTCTGAGTTCACTTCCGGGTACAGGCTCCTGGCAGGCGTTAATCGATATCCAGCTTTTTGCAACGATAACGCAGTGCCCGGAAGCTGATTCCAAGCTTTTCGGCGGCGGCGGTCTTGTTCCAGCGGGTAGCCTCCAATGCCTGGGTGATGGCACTGCGTTCAATGTTTTCCAGATAGTCTTCCAGATTGCTGGTTTCGATGGCGGCGGCCGGGTCGATGGCGGGCATCAGTAATCGGGTGGCGGGGTCTTTATCATGCACGGGCAGATTCAGATCGAGCTGGTTAATCTCATCGCCTTCCGCCATGGTGACGGCTCGTTGGAGGATGTTTTCCAGTTCCCGGACGTTGCCGGGGTAGTTGTAGTCCATCAGGGCTGCCATGGCATCACGACCGACGCTGGCTTCCGGCATGCCCCATTCGCGGCTGTATTTACGGATAAAGTGATTAATCAAGGTGGGAATATCTTCCTGCCGTTCACGTAGCCGGGGTACGGCAATCTGGATCACATCAAGGCGAAAAAACAAATCCTGGCGGAAGCGTTCTTCTTCTACCATTTTAGCCAGATCCTTGTGGCTGGCGCTGAGAATGCGGACGTCGATCGGAGATTCATGCTCGCTGCCGACGGCTCGGGTGGCTTTTTCTTGAATCACTCGTAGCAGTTTGGCCTGCATGTCGAGGGGTAATTCAGCGACTTCATCAAGGAACAGGGTGCCGCCTTCTGCCGCTTTGAAAAAACCATCCTTGTCAGCACTGGCACCAGTAAAGGAGCCACGTTTATGGCCAAAGAATTCGCTTTCCATCAGGTCTTTTGGAATGGCGCCACAGTTGACCGGAATAAAGGGATTATCGGCGCGAGAGCTCTGATGGTGGATCAGTCGTGCGACCAGTTCCTTGCCGGTGCCGGATTCGCCGTGGATAAATACCGGTGCCTGGGTTCGGGCGACTTTCTGGATCTTGTCCTTGAGCGCCATCATGGCGCCAGAACGTCCGAGCAGGGCATCGCTGGAAGGCAGGGATTCCAGATGTACCGGTACTCGGGTCAGTTGTAATGCCGCTGCAACCAGCTCACGCAAACGGGCAATATCCAGCGGTTTGGCAACCACGTCAAAAGCACCGGCTTTTAACGCCTCAACCGCCATATCCATGCTGCCATAGGCGGTGATCATGGCGACTGGCATATCAGCATAGCGAGCATGGCACAGCTGGATAATCTCCAGACCGTTGCCATCCGGCAGTTTCATATCGGTGACGCAAAAGTGGTAAGGCCGCTCGGCGAGCAAGGCTAATGCCTCACTGACGTTGGCGGCCTGGTAACACTCCATGTCCATGCGACTCAGGGTCAGGGCGATCAGCTGGCGTATATCCGGCTCGTCGTCGATGATCAGGGCGGAGTATTTTTTCATAGGATAATGTCCGTTCTTAATGTCAGGCGGAAACAGGAACCCGACCGGGTGCGATGATACTGGATGTTGGCCTGGTTGGCTTCGCACAACTCGCGACAGAGGTAGAGTCCCAGCCCGGTGCCATTGTGTTCCGTGGTAAAAAAAGGTTCGAACAGCTGTTCGATTTGTTCATCGGCAATCCCCGTGCCGTTATCCAGCACATCAAGTAGAAGCCGGTTATGTTCCTGGGCTTGTGCTGAGAGAACCAGGCGGGCGTTGTCAGGTTGTTGCCTGATTGCATAACGCAGGCCATTGGCGCACAGATTGTGCAATATTTGCTGCAAGTGGTCAGGGTCAAACGCCACTTGCTGGTGTTCATGACAGCGAATCACCAGCTGGAACGATTGGCCTTTTTGCATGGCCATAAACTGTTCACGAAAATGCTCGAGCCAGGGCTTTAGCCGTAATACTTCGATGGCTGGTTGGCGCTTGCGGCTGAGTTGCAGGATGTCTTCCACCGTACGGTTGATACGCATGCAGTGCTGCTCGATGACCTGGCTGAGATACAGTTCTTCTTCCTTGAGATACGGGGTTTCTGCCAGCAACTGGCTGGCCTGGCGCAAGGCACTGAGCGGATTACGTATTTCGTGGGCGATACTGGCGGTCAGACGTCCGAGTGAGGCCAGCTTGAGTTGTTGCGCTGTTGCGGCAATGCGAGACTGGTCTTCCATAAACACCAGATAGTCGCCTGGCATGGAATCCGGCAGCGGCATCTTGCTGACCAACAGGGATTCACCGTATATCTTGAGTGCGTGTTTGCGGCCTGGCTCCGTCAGAGCGATGAGCAGGGGCTGGGGCAGTGATTCTTCATCACTGATACCAAGCCAGCGTTGCGCCTGCTGGTTAAAAAACAGAATACGGTTATCGCGGTCGCAGGCAATAATGCCATTGGGCAAGTCCGCCAGTGCCTGCCAGCTGATCTTGCTGAGGCGGCGTAATCGTAATGACTGGTCTCTGGCCAGCTCCAGGGCGCTGTTCAGACGTCGGGACAACGCCTGGGTCAGGGCCGCGAGTAAAAAACATAAAAAACCGTAAACACCGGAATTAACCAGTTCGCCTGCCTGATAATGTTCTGGCCAGAAATGCTGGATTACCAAAATGGCCAGGGTGGTCCAGGCGGCGACTGCAAACCCGAGCACTCCGGGTGCCAGCAGGTTGGCGATCACTACACAGATAAGAATCAGACTGGAAAAACCAGTATCAAGCCCGCCGGAGGCAAACATCAGTACCGAGAGAATCGCCGTTTCGAGAAAGAAATAACTGGTTGCTAGTTGAACATGGGGGCCGAGGCTGGCAATGGCAACAAAGCTGGCCGCGACCATGACATAAAGTACCGTCGCAATCAAACTGGCATTAGGCGCGTCGTGGCCAATCAGAGCGGTACCACCGGTGGCATGTACCGCCATGATCAGCAAGGCCAGGAGCAGAGAGTAATAGCTGTAAATTTTTAGCAGGCGCTTGCCGTTGACAACCAGATCGCTCACGTTAGACGACATGTTAAATATCCTTTCGGCCACTGGCGTTCACCTGGCCTGGCGCTAATGTATTTGCCTAACCGGCGGAATTTCCAGACAATACTGCGGAAAAATAGCAGAAGGTAACGCGACAGCATGACAGAGTCACTTCACATCGCCATGGCGCAATGCAATTTTCTGGTTGGCGATATTACCGGCAACTGTGATCTGATGCTCAGCGAAGTGGACGCAGCACGTAACCGTGGCGTCGATCTTATCCTGTTTTCCGAGCTGGCGCTGACCGGTTACCCACCAGAAGACCTGTTGTTGCGACCAAGTTTGCAACTTCGTGTTGAAACCGCCATAAAACGGCTGGCGGCTGCCAGTCACGACATTGCCATTGTGGCTGGCTTTCCCTGGCGCGAGGACGAGCGTCTTTATAACTGCGCTGGCGTCTGGTATCAGGGCGAATCACTGGGGCGTTACGCCAAACAATGTTTGCCAAACTATCAGGTGTTCGATGAAAAGCGTTATTTCAGCATTGGCGACCAGCCACTCGTTGTTAATATCGCTGGCGTACATCTGGGTTTAACCATTTGTGAAGATATCTGGTACACCGGACCGGCAGAGCAATCCGTGGCCGCTGGAGCGGAGCTGATTCTTAACCTGAACGCCTCGCCCTTTCATATTGGCAAGCAAACCGAGCGCCTGACCGTCTTGCGTGAGCATATTGGTCGCTTGGGAGTGCCGATTGTGTACGTCAATCAGGTGGGTGGGCAGGATGAATTGGTCTTCGATGGTGCCTCGTTTGCTCTGGATGCCACTGGCCTCTGCGTTGCCCAACTACCGGAATACCAGGCAGCAACGGCTGACGTCCGGTTTTCTGCCGGTGTTTTGCAGGCTGCGAATGCGGCACCGGTGGTGGAAGCCCACGAACATGAACTGGCCAGTCTCTACAACGCGCTGGTGTTGGGAGTGCGTGACTACGTCAATAAAAACCATTTCAAGGGCGTTATTCTGGGGCTGTCAGGCGGTATCGATTCAGCGCTGACACTGGCCATTGCCGTGGATGCTCTGGGGGCTGATCGGGTTCAGGCTGTGATGATGCCATTTGCCTATACCTCGGATATGAGCAAAGAAGACGCCGCGCAGCAGGCGCGGGTGATGGCGGTGCGTTATCAGTCGATTTCGATTGCTCCGATGTACGAGCAATTTATGGGTGCTCTGGCGCAGGAGTTTGCCGGTTTACCGGTTGATACCACGGAAGAAAACCTGCAATCCCGCTGTCGTGGTGTGCTGTTGATGGCGATCTCGAACAAGACGGGCTATATGGTGCTGACCACCGGCAACAAAAGCGAAATGGCGGTGGGTTATGCAACCCTGTATGGCGATATGGCGGGTGGTTACGGGGCGCTGAAGGATGTCTATAAAACACGGGTATTCGCACTGGCACAATATCGTAATTCGATCGGTGAGGGTGAGGTAATACCGCAGCGAGTGATTGATCGTCCGCCATCGGCGGAACTGGCGCCCGACCAGGTGGACGAAGACAGCCTGCCGCCTTACCCGGTGTTGGACACCATACTGGAAAATTATATTGAGCAGGACATGAGTGCCGAGGCGATTATTGCCAGTGGCTTCGACCGCGATGATGTGATGCGGGTGCTGCGTCTGGTTGACGTAAACGAATACAAACGCCGTCAGGCACCGGTTGGCGTACGAGTAACTCGGCGTGGTTTTGGTCGTGATCGGCGCTATCCGATCACCAGTGGTTGGCGGGCTGGTATCTGAAATCTGTCAGATGAAGTGAATAACCGGGCCCCGGATGTTGGTTGGACGTGTATTCCGGGGCCGGTTGTGTTCAGTTGCTTGTATTTCGGCCATCGCCACAAAAGTGGCCTGAAAATGTGGTCTGGTATCGGGTTATTTACTCAAGCCAAAGGAGAGGATTTCCAGCCAGCTGCGCCGATCTGTTTGTGCCAGACCGCTGTTCTTGAACTCGCCATTCCGTAGTTGTGGGTGCTGTGGGAAGTTATATTTCAGCAGTGCCAAGGCGTCATCAGCTTCTGCTGTCATCGATAGCTCCTGATAGGCTTCCGTCATCATCACCAGGCCATCGGCAACCGCAGCGGTACCTGGATACTCAGATACTACCTTGTTGGCCCGGTTGGCAGCTGCCATAAAGGCGTGACGTTTCATATAGTAGCGCGCCACGCCAATCTCGTAACTGGCCAGGCGTTCACGCAGATAGACCATACGTGCGCGGGAGTCGGCGGTATAAGGGCTGTCCGGGAAGCGGGTCAACAATTCTGAAAAATACTGGAAGGCATCGCGCAGCGGTGTCGGGTCACGCTTGGCAACATCGTCGGAAAAACGCCGTTCCACCATGGAAAATCCCATTTCATAAGTGGTCAGCGCGCGAATGTAGTAGGCGTAGTCGATTTGTTCATGCAGCGGATGCAGGCGGATAAAGCGTTCGCTGGCTTCCAGGGCGGTTTCCAGATCGCTGGTTTTGAAATAGGCGTAAATCAGCTCCAGTTGAGCCTGTTCGGCGTATTCCCCAAAAGGGTACTGGGACTCCAGCGCCTTGAGCTTTTCAATGGCAATAACGTTGCTGTTTTTATCCAGCGCGGTTCTGGCTTCTTTATATAATTGTTGCTCGGTTTGTTCTTTGGGTTTGTCCGGATTTCCGGAGCAGGCGACCATCAAGACAGATAATAAAATCAACAGCCAGCGGCACGTCATGGAGCGGATTCCTAATTGTGGATATACTTCGCTAAAGCGCGGTATTAAAACACAGTCACAGCACAGTCCCAACCGATTGGCGGTTCTGACGTCTGGTATCGCATCGACCCTCCCCGATTTGGCAGACTATGACCAATCAGATCTCTAGCAGTATTCAGGTTCCCTTTGATCAGGGCAACAAACGACTCGACCAGGTAGCAGCGCAACTGTTCCCTGACTATTCACGCTCACGGCTGCAACAATGGATCAAAGAGGGACAGTTGACGGTTGATGGCAAGGCCTGGCGCGGGCGTGACAAACTCACCGGCGGTGAGACGTTGGTACTGGAAGCGGAGCTGGCCCCCGAAGGTGACTGGCAGCCAGAGGCCATCGACCTCGATATCGTCTACGAAGACGATCATATTCTGGTGCTCAACAAGCAGGCTGATCTGGTGGTGCATCCGGCGGCGGGCAATCGTGAAGGCACCTTGCTGAATGGCTTGCTGCATCATTGTCCGGCGCTGGCCAATATTCCCCGTGCCGGTATCGTACATCGGCTCGACAAGGACACCACAGGACTGATGGTGGTGGCCAAAACCCTGCAAGCCCAGGCGCATCTGGTCGCACAACTGCAGGATCGCACCATGGGACGTGAGTACGAAGCGGTGGTTCAGGGGCACATGACCGGCGGCGGCAAAGTAGATGAACCGATCGGTCGTCATGGTACCCAGCGCACCCGTATGGCGGTCAATCCGATGGGTAAAGACGCGGTGACCCATTACCGGGTATTACACAAGTTTCCTACCCATACCCATATTCGCTGCAAACTGGAAACTGGCCGTACTCACCAGATCCGCGTGCATATGACGCACATTGGCCATCCGCTGGTGGGTGATGCCACCTACGCTGCCCGTACTCGCCTGACCAAGGGTATTGGCCCTTCCTTGCGTACCATGCTGCAAAACTTTCCACGTCAAGCGCTGCATGCCAAGGCGTTGGGATTATTGCACCCGGTTGAGCAGGAATGGATGGAGTGGGAAGTGGACTTGCCAACCGACATGATCGAATTGCTTGAGATGCTGGAGGCTGACCGGCGTGGTGCGCACGACATTTGAACTGATCCGGCCAGACTGGCCCTTGCCTGCCGGGGTGCAGGTGGCATTCAGTACGCGCCGGTTACTGAGTGGGCCGGTTTCTGCAGCGCCCTGGGATGGTGCCAATCTCGGGCTGCATGTCGGTGATAATGCACAGCAAGTACGGCAGCACCGTATCCGCTTGCAACAGCAGTTACCCGCTGTGCGTGCCATTCAATGGCTTGATCAGGTGCACGGCACTGAATGTCGGCACGCTTGTGGGAACGAGATTGTGTTGCCAGCAGATGCCTGCTGGACAGCAGAGCCAGGCCTGGCCTGTGCCGTCATGACGGCAGATTGTTTGCCGGTGTTGCTGGTCAGTGCAAATGGCCAGCAGATTGCAGCGATACACGCCGGATGGCGTGGTCTGGCTGCCGGTGTGCTGGAACAGGCCCTGACCTGTTTTAGTGGTAGCGTCATGGCCATGCTGGGTCCCGCCATTGGCCCGGCAGCGTTTGAAGTCGGGCCAGAGGTCAGGGCAAGCTTCGCCGGGGCGCCGGCAAGTTGCTTTTATCGCGGTCACGGCGATCGTTATCATGCCAACCTGCATGCACTGGCGCGCTGGCGGTTGGAGCAGGCGGGCGTCGAGTGGATATTCGGGGAGGAATGGTGTACTTATCGGGAAGCGACGCGGTTTTATTCCTTTCGTCGGGATGGCCAAACCGGTCGGCAGGCCAGCCTGATTTGGCGCGAGTAGCGCAGGCGGTTATTGTTTTTTGCAATAGGTGTCCATTATCTTGCGGGCTTTCTGCTGTTCGCGCTCCCGTTCAGCGTCCGTCAACGGACGGTATTCACCGGTCTCCTGGTCTTTGAAGCGACGGCTGTAATTACTGCTGAGCTTGCCCATATAGGTCTGGCCCTGCTGGCAATACGCGTCGGCCTCTTCGTTGGGCACTGCGGGTTCGTCGGAGTCTGGCTGTTTTTCCTCATCCTTTTTCGGATTGGCAGTGTCCACCAGGGATCTGCCTGTGGCAGGGGGTGTGGCGGGGCGCGAAACCTGCACATCATAGGTTTCTGCTGTTGCCTGTTGCTCACGGGGAGGCTGTGAACCAAAGTGAACCTGGCCGCTTTCATCTGTCCAGCGGTATACCTGTGCTTGCACCGGGCTGGTTACCAAGGCTGGCCATAGCAGTAGCGCCACTGCTGTCGAGAGCAAAAATTTCATAATCACCTGCGATATCAACAGAACCGGGATGCAGCGAACACTATGGCAACGAGCTGATAAGTCAAGGAAATAGCCGTTATTCTGGCATCCCGCAGGCCGCGTGTTCTCTGGACAAACAGCGCTATGGTGCTAAAATTGCACAGCTTTTGCCGGATTGAGCAGCCAACACCCCCGTGCTGATCTCTGGCAGCCATGGCCTCTGGACCAGGGTTATCCTCCGATCCAGTTCCAACCCGCAGTTTATGACCAGACTCCGGGACTCTGATGAGCAACTACAAGTTATTCATCCTCACCGGGATCCATCCGCCTTCAGGGCGTGATGACGCTGATCCCGCAATTTTTATTTCACTCATGCTCTGACAAGAGCTTGTGCAAGAGGATAAGTACGGTGGAATTACTTTCCGGCGGAGAAATGTTGGTTCGTGCTCTGCACGAGTCAGGCGTTGAATATATCTATGGCTACCCGGGCGGCTCGTTGCTGCACATTTACGATGCCGTCTATAGACAAAGTGCCGTCAAACACGTACTGGTCCGCCACGAGCAGGCCGCAGCCCATATGGCTGATGGCTATGCCCGTGCGACCGGTAAAGCCGGTGTTGTGATGGTGACTTCCGGCCCTGGAGCGACCAATACCATTACAGGTATTGCTACTGCGTTTACGGATTCTATTCCAATGGTTGTCATTTCTGGTCAGGTGATGAGCCATTTGGTCGGCGATGATGCCTTCCAGGAAACGGACATGCTGGGGGTTTCTCGCCCAGTGGTGAAACACAGTTTCAGCGTTCGCCGCCCGGAAGAAATTCCAGAGCTGGTGGCGAAAGCGTTTTATATCGCCAGCACCGGTCGTCCCGGCCCGGTACTGATTGATATACCGAAAGATATGACCATGCCGAATGAGCGTTTTGAATACGTTTATCCGAAAAAGGTCAAACTGCGCTCTTACACACCGCCTCAGCGTGGCCACTCCGGCCAAATCAAGAAGGCGGTTGAATTGCTGTTGAGCGCCAAGCGTCCGGTTATCTACAGCGGCGGTGGTGTGATCATCGACGGCAGTTCAGATAAGCTGCGGGCATTGGTGGATCGCCTGAACTTCCCATGCACCAGCACATTGATGGGGCTGGGGGCTTATCCCGGCACGGCGGATCGTTTCCTTGGTATGTTAGGGATGCACGGCACCTACGAAGCGAACGTGGTGATGCACCACGCCGATGTGGTGTTGGCGGTAGGCGCTCGCTTTGATGACCGAGTGACCAATGCCACGACCAAGTTTTGTCCGGACGCCAAGATCATTCATATCGATATTGATCCATCGTCTATTTCCAAAACCATCACCGCCGATGTGC
This sequence comes from Candidatus Thalassolituus haligoni, assembly GCF_041222825.1. Taxonomy (NCBI): domain Bacteria; kingdom Pseudomonadati; phylum Pseudomonadota; class Gammaproteobacteria; order Oceanospirillales; family Oceanospirillaceae; genus Thalassolituus; species Candidatus Thalassolituus haligoni. Next base: position 3,205,650 of record NZ_CP139482.1, on the reverse strand, counting down.
CCATTGTCGGGCCAGTGGGTACGGTGCTGGACGAAATGATGGCGCTGCTGGATGAAGCTGGTGAAACGCCGGATGCTGATGCGATAACCTCCTGGTGGAAACAGATCAACGAGTGGCGTCCGCGTCATGGTATGCGTTACGAAAAAAATGAAAACGGCTTGATGAAACCACAGGAAGTCATCGAAGCGCTGTGGACTGCTACTCGGGGAGATGCCTACGTCACCTCCGATGTTGGCCAACATCAGATGTTTGCCGCTCAGTACTACAAGTTTGACAAGCCCAATCGTTGGATCAACTCCGGTGGCCTGGGCACCATGGGCTTTGGTTTTCCGGCCGCGATGGGGGTGAAGATGAACTTCCCCGATCACGAAGTGGTGTGTGTCACGGGTGAAGGTTCGATCCAGATGAACATTCAGGAAATGTCGACCTGCTTGCAGTACGGTATTCCGGTAAAAATCGTCTGTCTGAACAATGGTTCGCTGGGTATGGTACGTCAGTGGCAGGACATGAACTACGAAGGGCGACATTCCCATTCCTATATGGAATCACTGCCTGACTTCGTTAAGTTGGCCGAGGCCTATGGCCATGTGGGTATTCAGGTAAAAAGCCGCGATGAATTGCCGCAAGCGCTGGACGATGCCTTGAATAAATACAAGGATCGCCTGGTATTCCTCGATGTAGCCGTTGACCCGGAAGAACACGTTTATCCAATGCAGGTGCCTTTGGGCTCCATGCGCGACATGTGGCTGAGCAAGACGGAGCGTACCTGATATGATGCGACATATTATTTCTATCCTGCTGGAAAACGAACCGGGTGCCTTGTCGCGTGTGGTCGGACTGTTTGCCCAGCGTGGCTATAACATTGAAACCCTGACGGTTGCGCCTACCGAAGACCCGACCTTGTCGCGTCTGACCATGACCACCCATTGCGATGATCGCAAGATCGAACAGATCACCAAACAGCTCAATAAGCTGATCGAGGTGGTCAAGCTGGTGGATCTGTCTGAGGGTCAACACATCGAGCGCGAACTGATGCTGATCAAGGTGAAAGCCGTGGGAGCCCAGCGTGCTGAAATCAAACGTACGGCGGATATCTTCCGTGGCCAGATCGTCGATGTGTCACCCAGTGTGTACACCATCCAATTGACTGGCGCGACTGATAAACTGGAAGCCTTTATTGAGGCGATTGGTTCGACTGCAGTGCTGGAAACCGTGCGCAGTGGGGTGTCGGGTATTTCTCGTGGTGAGAAAGTCCTGAGCCTGTAGCCTTCGCTCTTTGCCCTTCGCGTCAGTCTGGCCATAAAAAACCCGTTGAATACTCGCGCTTCAACGGGTTTTTGTTATGGGGTTAACCAGTGATTGGGCTTAAACCCGATACGTTGCACTGGTCATGACCTTGGAAATAGCAGTCATCACCATTTTTACCGGCAATGGAAATTTCTGGCCACCAGCATCCAGTGCGGTAGTGGCGTGTTTGGCCTCGTCTTCCAGCATTTGCAACAGCACCGCCTTGCTGCGTTCATCCTGAACGGGCAATGAACTGATATGAGAGGTCAGGTGCTTGCACACCTGTTGTTCTGTTGCGGCAACAAATCCCAGGCTGACCTTGTCACCAATTTTACCCGCTGCGGCACCGATACCCAGAGATAATCCATAAAACAGCGGATTCAGCAGGCTGGTACGGCCGTCCAGCTCCTTGATGCGAGCTTCACACCAGGCCAGGTGATCAATTTCTTCTGCGGCGGCTTCTTCCATGGCACCACGCACATCAGGCAATCTGGCCGTTAACGCCTGCCCCTGATACAAGGCCTGGGCACAGACTTCACCGGTATGATTAATGCGCATCAGAGCGGCGGCATGTTGACGTTCGGCGTCGCTCATCTCATGTTGCTCGCGCTGGAGAGCTGGGGATGGGCGAGCGGCTGAGGCAACACCGGGAACGAGGGTGCGGAGGGCTTGGTCGGCGCTGCCAATCAGGCGATCTAACAGGGAAAACTGGCGAGTATTTTGCTGGCTCATAACGGGTCTCTCCGCAACGCGGGCATAGCAGGCCATACCCGAAAAACTGAATCGGCTGACAGTTTACGTTTTTCTGCGTTCTGATGCATGATCCGTATCATCGCTATTCAGCCATAACCATAACACTCCTGGCGTCAGCCAGTCTGACAGAGAGAGCCAAAGAATGCAGGATGTACACGACCTGGCACTGATGCTGGAGCGCCATACGCCGATTCTGGTGATTGAAACCCACGAAGAACCCCGAGCGCTGGACTTGCTGACTCGTCTGGCCATCAAGCGCGGTGCAGCATTGCAACAATGGACTCTGACCGACGGCTTGCGGCGGCTGGGTTTTGGTGAAGAACCAGGATTGGAGCAAAGTGAGGTGCCCGAACGGGCGTTACTGCATATCAAGCAGCAACAACAGGGCGGTATTTTTGTCTTTTGCGATCTGCATCCATTTATCGCAGAACCACAGATAGTACGGCTGCTCAAGGATATTGCCTTGCAACATGTGCATGCCGGAAAAACCCTCGTTTTACTCAGCCACCGACTTGAGGTACCTGATGAACTGATGCGCCTGAGTGCCCGTTTTCAGCTGCAACTGCCGAATGAACAGCAATTGATGACCCTGGTACAGGAAGAAGCACGGCGTTATGCCGCCCAAAGTGGCACACGGGTAAAAACCGATGAACCAACACTCAAGCGCCTGGTGGCCAACCTTCGTGGTTTGACGTATTCCGATGCCCGCCGACTGATTCGTGGTGCGATAGTCGATGATGGTGCGATCACGGCAGAAGATGTACCGGAAGTCAGCCGGGCAAAACTCCAGTTGATGGATATGGACGGCGTGATGGGATTTGAGTACGACACTGCCCGTTTTGGTGATGTGGCCGGTCTGGATACCATGAAGCAATGGCTGCAACAGCGTCAGCAGGCGTTCCTCGAAGCCGATACCGATATGCGACCCAAAGGAATGTTGCTGTTTGGTGTGCAGGGCAGTGGTAAAAGCCTGGCGGCAAAGGCGGTGGCTGGCAGTTGGGGAGTGCCCTTGTTGCGTCTGGATATGGGTGCCTTGTACAACAAGTTTTTTGGTGAGACAGAACGTAACTTGCGGGAAGCGTTGCAGCTTGCCGAGCTGATGGCGCCTTGTGTTGTGTGGATTGATGAAATCGAAAAAGCACTGGCCGGTGATAGCCAGGACAATGGCGTCAGCCAGCGTTTGCTGGGTACCTTGCTGACCTGGCTGGCGGAGCGTAAACAGCCGGTGTTTGTGGTGGCGACTGCTAACAATATTCATGCTCTGCCACCGGAACTGATGCGCAAGGGTCGTCTGGACGAAATCTTTTTTGTTGATTTGCCCGATGCCAGCGTGCGGGAAGCGATTTTCCGCATCCACCTGGGCAAGCGCGGGCATGATGTCGATGCAGTCGACCTGGGGCTACTGGCCGCCATGACCGAAGGGTTTTCCGGCGCAGAAATTGAACAAGTGGTGGTCGCTGCCTGGTATGCCAGTGCGGAAGCCGGTAAGACAACGCTTAATGACCAGCCACTGACGACCCAACAACTGGTCGCAGCAGCTAATGCAACGCAGCCGCTGTCGGTAACCATGGCTGAACCGCTGCAGCGCCTCCGGTTATGGGCCGCCGGGCGTGCGGTGTCCGCGAATTAGCAGGTTACGTCAGTGGGTACTGGACGGTCGTTGCGGACGATACTTGAGTTCCAGCAGTGCCCGCTTCAGGCGTTCGCCACTGGCAGGCTTGGCTAACAGATGATAGATTTCAACCGCATGGGCCTGTTCTCTGACCGAGCTGATGCTGAGACCCGTGAGCATTAATACGTTGGGCTTGGGGCTGATCGAGGCGTCATCCTGAATGCGTTGCATCAGTTCAAGCCCGTTCATGACCGGCATATCCTGGTCAATGATGGCACCATCAAACGCATGTCCGGTAGCTGCCTGATTACGCAGCATGGCCAGGGCTTCCTTGCCGCTGTAGGTGCTTTCAACACGCACTCCCCAACGTCGGATCTGCTTTTCAATTACTTTCCTGAGCGAGGCGTTATCGTCAACGATCAGGATGTGCATACCAATCAGACTGTCATCGTGGCCCGGCTGCACCGATGTTTCTGCGCTTTCAGGCTCCAGTGGCAGGTACAGGGTAAGAGAACCCGCCTGGGTCGTCAGGCTTTCCATTTCCAGCGATGCCTTCATAAAGCGGATCAGATGACGGCTGACGGTCAGATTCCAGGGCGTTTCGCCGTTTGTGTGATGGGTGCTGCAGAGCAGATCCAGCATGATTCTCAAATCGTCGCGATTGGTGATGGTGCCATGTAACTGAATCTGGATCGACACACCATGAACCTGGCCCCGGTTGTTGCGTAGCGGGCTTAAGTGCGTGCTGATTTCACCTTGTTCAGTGTAGGCCAGCAGTCGGGCGTAGAGGTTATGCAACAGGGTTTGCAGACGATTACGGTCACCCACCAGTCGAGCTGGCAGATCTTCTTCCTGGTCAACCATCAGTTCAACCTGTTTACGGTTGGCTTCCAGTTGAAAATGCACCAGTACCTGATTGGTCAGGGAGACCAGATCAAAGGCACGGGTGTCCAGCTCCAGATGATCATCCTGAATCTTGGCCAGTACCGAAATTTCGTTGGCGACGTGCAGCATTTCCCGCCCGGCCTGAGCAATGGTTTCGGTGAAATCACGCTGGTTATCGGTCAGTGGGGTGTCCGACAATAATTCATTCATGCCGAGCACGCCGTTGATAGGAGTGCGCAGTTCGTGGCTGATTTGTGACAGGATCGCGGGGTTGATCGCAACGCCACGGTTGGGCGATTCCAGAAACTGGTCACTCTTGCGGGTCAGGCGCAAAACGGCCATGACCATACAGGCGGTCATAACGGACGGTAACAACAATGCCATCCAGTTATTGATGGAATCAAACTCCAACAGGTTATTGCTGATGAACAGGATCAGTAATACACCGCCAAGATTGGCCATGGTGCCAGTCAGGAACCAACGCTGTGCTGATGGGTGGCGACTGCTGCCGATGCCGAGCAAGATCGCCAGGATCAATTGCATCAAGATCACCAGGAGGGGGGCCAGAGTTTCGCTATAGCTGCCGGACAAGGACGTTAGCAGTATGGTGCCGAGGATTGATAAGCCGGTACTGCCCAGTAATATCTGACGGAACAACCGGGCATGCTGGCCTTTCCAGCCAAGGAAGTAGACCGCCAGAGATTGGCTGGCAATGGCGGCACCGGTGGCCAGCTCGGTAACAATTTCCGAATGCTCGAGGTCAATATTCAGTAACAAACCCAACTGGCCCAGCCAGCTAACCATAAATACTGTTGATGCCAGACAGTAGCCCGATGCACACCAGGCTAGCCAAGAGCGGCGCGTTAAGGCCAGATTGATAAAGTAAGCTGCGGTTGCCATTAACCAGCCAGCGACCAAGCCAATCAAAATGGATTGACACTGTTCGTTTTGCAGAAAACGTTGTGGTGTCATCAGCCGTACATCGGTATTGATCAGGCCGCCGCTCGACAACGACAGCAGATAACTTTGTGTTGTCATTGCCGGTAACGTTAACAAGAACGGGTGGGCCTGCTGATAACTACCGGAAGGGGCGGTAAAACCATTGATAACAGTGATAGCATCACTGCGACTGATATCAAACATGGATACTGACGGAATATGGTTATTGGACAGCGCCAGGATGACCTGCTTATCTATCGGAAACGGATTATAAAGACTGATGCGTAGCCAGAAGGTGGAATGGCTGACCCCAAAATGGAGGTTCTCGGAATGGCTTGGAGTAAAGCGCAATTGGACTTGCTGGGTCAGTATATCGTCAATGGATAACGACGATTCCGGGTCTTCCAGGATCGAGACGTAGCTACTGATCGAATGATTAAAATCACTTTCCGGAATCAGCACCGGACTGCTGGCCCAGCTACTGTTGCTTAGGCATAGTAGCCAGAGCAGTCCCGCTAACCATGATGAATCAAATAGCCTTTTTGCCAGATCTGCCATGGGAATCCCTTGCGAGTCTGACAGGGCAGCAATAAAAATCTGCCCTGCCACGCGTTGTGGTACAGAATTGTGGTACCGGATGGGTTGTATTGGATTATAGTGCCGTGTTGTTACTGTTTTCCCGTGTAATGGCACGATAGCCAATGTCGGTACGATAAAACATATCTTGCCAGCTAACCCGCTGCGCCAGCTCATAAGCGGCCTGTTGGGCCTCACCGACGGTGTTACCCAGTGCGGTGGCACAGAGTACACGTCCGCCTGCGGTCAATACATCGCCATTGTCCGCAGTTTGGGTTCCGGCATGGAATATCTTGCGATTGGTGCCGTCGTCGTCGGGCAGTGAGATAACATCGCCCTTGCGGTAGTCGGCCGGATAACCACCGGCAGCCAGTACTACGCCCAGTGCCGGGCGGTCATCCCAATCGGCTGTTTCGCTATCCAGCTGGCCTTCCAGCGCAGCCAGGCAATGAGCCACCAGGTCGGATTTCATCCGCAGCATGATTGGCTGGGTTTCCGGATCACCAAACCGGCAGTTATATTCAATCACCTTGGGCGTGCCGGTGGCATCAATCATCAGGCCAGCATAGAGGAAGCCGGTGTAATCGTTGCCTTCTGCGGCCATGCCCTGAACGGTCGGGTAGATGACTTCTTGCATAATGCGATCGTGAATGGCTGTCGTCACAACCGGGGCCGGGGAATAGGCACCCATACCGCCAGTGTTGGGGCCAGTGTCGCCATTGCCAACCCGTTTGTGATCCTGGCTGGTGGCCATGGTCAGTACATTCTTGCCATCAACCATGACAATAAATGAAGCCTCTTCACCACTGAGGAATTCTTCAATCACCACCCGGCAACCGGCATCACCAAAGGCATTGCCGGACAGCATGTCCTGTACGGCCGCTTCGGCCTGAGCCAGGGTTTCTGCGACGATCACGCCTTTGCCGGCCGCCAGGCCATCCGCCTTGACCACAATCGGTGCGCCCTTTTCACGCAGATACGCCAGCGCTGGTTCAAGCTCGGTGAAGTTCTGGTAGTCTGCGGTGGGGATCTGCTGCCGAGCCAGGAAGTCCTTGGTGAAAGCCTTGGAACCTTCCAGCTGGGCTGCTCCGGCAGAGGGGCCAAAGATTTTCAGGCCTGCTGCCTGAAACTGGTTAACCACTCCGCCAACCAAAGGCGCTTCAGGGCCAACGATGGTGAGGCCGATATTGTTGGTTTGCGCAAACTGCTGTAAGCCATCGAAATCCATCACGTCAATGGCGACGTTTTCCATATTGGCTTCGCGTGCGGTACCGGCGTTACCCGGCGCCACGAAAACTTTTGTTACCTGCGGCGATTGCAGGACTTTCCAGGCTAACGCATGTTCGCGGCCACCCGAACCTATGATCAATACTTGCATATTGGTACTCCGAACAGCCAGTCGTCGGAAATCCGACGGCTGGCACAATGATGTATTCTGATATTTGCCGCTGATGTCTGACATCCGGCTATTTATCAATGACGGAAGTGGCGCATCCCGGTAAATACCATGGCGATGCCTGCTTCGTCGGCAGCCGCAATGACTTCGTCATCACGGATCGAACCTCCGGGCTGGATGATGGCTTTGATGCCATTGGCCGCAGCATTGTCGATGCCGTCGCGGAACGGGAAGAATGCGTCCGATGCCATGACTGCCCCTTCGACCGGCAGACCGGCATGTTCAGCCTTGATGGCCGCGATACGGGCAGAATTTACCCGGCTCATCTGGCCAGCACCCACCCCGACCGTCTGGCGGTTTTTAGCGTAGACAATGGCATTGGATTTAACAAACTTGGCCACTTTCCAGGCAAACACCAGGTCGTTCAGTTCTGCTTCGGTTGGGGCGCGTTTGGTGACTACTTTGAGGTCATCGACGTTGATCATGCCATGGTCGCGCTGTTGCACCAGCAAGCCACCGTTCACCCGTTTGAAGTCCAATGCCTGGACGCGTTCGGTTGACCACTGGCCGCACTCCAGCAGGCGGACGTTTTTCTTGGCTTCGATGATGGCTGCGGCTTCGGCACTGACCGATGGCGCGATGATCACTTCGACAAACTGACGCTCGACAATGGCTTTGGCGGTGTCGGCATCCAGTGCGCGGTTAAAGGCAATAATGCCACCAAAGGCCGATTCGGTATCCGTAGCAAATGCCAGATCGTAGGCTTTACGAATACCACCGTCGTCTTCCGGCACAACCGCTACCCCACAAGGGTTGGCGTGCTTGACGATCACACAGGCGGGTTTGGTAAACGACTTGACGCATTCCAGGGCGGCATCGGTATCGGCAACATTGTTATACGACAGCTCTTTCCCCTGCAGCTGTTTGGCGGTAGCGATAGACGCTTCTTGTGGATTGGCTTCCACGTAGAAGGCCGCTTGCTGGTGCGGGTTTTCACCGTAACGCATGTCCTGCGCCTTGATGAACTGGCTGTTGAAGGTCTGCGGGAAGTGCAGGCGGTTTGCGACGCCAAGTGTTTCTTCGGACTGGTTGATGGTGCCGAGGTAGTTAGCAATCATGCCATCGTAGGCCGCTGTGTGTTCAAACGCTTTTAATGCCAGCGCGAAACGGGTCTTGTAACACAGGCCGCCGGACGTGAGTTCGGCGAGTACACTGTTGTAATCCGTTGCGTTCACCAGAATAGCGACGTGTGCGTGATTTTTGGCGGCAGAACGCACCATGGTCGGGCCGCCGATATCAATATTTTCAATCGCCAGCGGCAGGTCGCAATCCGGGCGGGCGACGGTAGCGGCGAACGGATACAGGTTGACTACCACCATATCAATGGCATGGATGCCATGCTCAGTCATAACGGCATCGTCCTGTCCGCGTCGAGCCAGGATGCCGCCGTGTACTTTCGGGTGCAGGGTCTTGACGCGACCATCCATCATTTCCGGGAAGCCGGTGTAGTCAGAGACTTCCACTGCCGCTACCTGGTTGTCACACAGCAGTTTGTAAGTACCACCGGTGGAGAGAATTTCGACTCCCAGCTCGACCAGGGACTGGGCAAATTCAACAATGCCGGTTTTATCGGATACGCTGATCAAGGCGCGGCGAACAGGCGTGTTGCCTGACTGGGACGGTGCGGTTGGAGTGCTGTGGCTCATGGTATTCCTGGCAACGGGTTGGCTGACATTAGTCGAAGTCTGAAAAACAAAAAGCGGCCTTGCAGCCGCTCTTATCTGTTCATGCGCGTATTAGAGCATGCCGTACTGCTTGAGTTTCTTGCGCAGTGTGCCACGGTTCAGACCAAGCACAACAGAGGCCTTGGTTTGATTGTCGCGGGTGTATTTCATGACGGTTTCGAGTAGTGGCACTTCCACCTCCGACAGGACCATGTCGTAGATACCGGCCACTTCCTGGCCATCAAGCTGGTCGAAATAGTTCTGTAACGCTTTTTCGACACTGTCACGCAGGGTCTGGTTTGACGCCACGGGTGTTTCCAATCGGATGTGCTGTTCTGCTGGTTCGGTCACCGTATCAACCTTCTTGATATATGCTTGGGTGTTCATGCTGCAATCTCCCTCGAGTTCCTGATCCCCAGGAAAAACTGACGAACGGCGTGTCCTTGTTCGTCGATGGAATTCAACTGATTGAACTGGCGGCGAAACTGTTCACCACCGGGTTGGTTGGCGAGATACCAGCCAACGTGCTTGCGGGCAATACGTAGCCCAAGGTAGTCGCCATAAAAGGCGTACAAAGCCTGCAGGTGATCCCGCAGGGTGTTGTAAATCTCATCTGGCCGAGGCGCTTGCGGCTCTGCTCCGGTGGCCAAAAAATGATTGATTTGCCGAAAAATCCAGGGATTTCCCTGGGCTGCACGACCGATCAAGACGCCATCGGCACCGGTATAGTCCATGACCTCAACCGCTTTCTGTGGAGAGGTAATGTCACCGTTGGCGAACACCGGAATGGACACCGACTGCTTGATTGCACGAATGGTGTCGTACTCGACGGTGTTCTTGTAGCCGCAGGCACGGGTACGGCCATGAATCGCCAACGACTGGATACCGAGTTCTTCCGCCAGCGTTGCGATCACGTCTGCATTACGATGTTCAGGTTCCCAGCCAGTACGCATTTTCAGCGTTACCGGGACATCAACGGCTTCGACAACGGCTTGTAATATGTCTCGTACCAGGCCTTCATCTTTCATCAGTGCCGAGCCAGCGGCCTTGTTACACACTTTTTTGGCCGGACAGCCCATGTTGATATCGACAATATGGGCTCCGTGCGCCACGGAGTAACGAGCACATTCTGCCAGTGATTCCGGATCCCCCCCGGCAATCTGGATAGCAACCGGCTCTGGTTCGCCGCTGTGATCCAGTCGTTGCCGTGACTTGCGGGTAGCGCGCAGGTCGGGGTTGGCAGCAATCATTTCGCCGACAACAAGGCCAGCGCCGAGATGTCGACACAGGCGACGAAATGGAAGGTCAGTCACCCCCGCCATCGGTGCCAGCACGGCCGGGCTGGTTAGCGTGTATTTACCAATTGTGGGCATGAATAATTATGAGCTGATCAAAAAGTGTGCGGAAAAAAGTGGCGCTATCATACTCGGATGAATCGGTTGAATAAAGACCACTTTGCCAACAAATATGTCATTTTTCTTACAGTTGGCCACCCATCTGCCGGTTATTGATTATCCACCAGTTGCACGGCATAGCTGACAGCATTTTGCCCTGGATCAAGAATTTCGAGCGCGACGTGTACTGGCGTTTTGCTGGGCATGCTGCTTTGACCGGCAACTTCTCCGGCGAGGTATTCCGCCGGCGTAAACTGGCGGCTGGCAATAACATTTTCGTTCAAATCCCTGAATATCAATGCCAGGTCAGGAAATGGCTGGTCAAATTCAGAGTTGTTCAATATCAGTGTATCGACCACCAAAGCATTGGCAATGGCCGGGTGGGAGCGCACCACCAGGTTACGGGTCGACATGGAACGCACATCCTGAACATGTGGCAAACGGCAACCAAATACGGAACAGAGCGACTGGTATACCGGACGCCAGCTCGGAGTTCTTGCCCACTGGTCAAAATTGAAATACAGCACTTGACCGGCCAGCAACACCAGCAACGCTACGGTGGCGACCAACCAACCGGTTTTGGCCCGTTTTTGCTTTTCAGCATCCAGTTGCAGCGGGGTTGCCTGAATGTTACCTGTCAACTGCTGGTGACGAGGCGGTTGTCCAAAGCCGGGAGGCAAGCCATTGTCAGCGCGGTAATCGGTATTGCTCTGGTCTTCTGGTTGCTCGTCAGCCAGGGCGAAGCTGATGGGTGTTTTGTTTGCGGAAGGAGGTTCGTCGTCTTCCGCATTTTCTGGTATGGCGACGGTGGCGGCGGGGCGTTTGAATTGTGCTTCCTCGCTGCGAGTGGTAACCAGACCAAGCTCACGGGTAATTTCTTCCGGTGGTGAGTCGTCATCAAGCAGCGCTCTGGCCCAGGCTTCGTCGTCATCTTCCTCTTCCTCGATGTTTTCCGGTTTGCTGACGTCGTAACTGAGCGGATGGTTATCCATGGAATCGAGGTTGATCAGCGAATCGTCAATTTCAAGACCGGATCCGGGGGCTGGGCGATCAATATGTTCGGGAGCACGTAACCCCAGATCCGCAAACGGATCGTCTGAGATGCTCTCGTCGCCATCGTGTGGTTCGCCGATGCTGTCCATTTCGTCGTGGATCAGCAGGTCATCGTCATCAAGCTGGCGGTCTTCCGCTTCCGGGGGGCTGGTGTCGTCGCCATTCAGACTGTCGAAGATAGCCTTGTCGAGAAAACCACTGTTGTTATCGTCCAGATTATCATCGTCGGCACTGCCAAACAGGTTATCGAACAGCTCGTCGGAGGATACTTCCTGCTGGGATTCAAGATTGACGGAATCAAAATCATCGTGAACTTCGGCTGGTATGGCTGTGGCGGGTGGTGGGGTGTTTGTACTTGTCGCTGTTGAGGACGTCGGAGCCTGAGCGGTGGGCTTGGGACTGGCTGGTTTGGCAGCGATTGCCGGTTCGGCTGGCGTCGGCTTGTGCGTCGGAGCCGCTGTATTTGTCGCCCCTGCAACTGGATTCACAAGGTGATTCAACGCATTAAAGACTTGCAAGCAAGAGCCGCAGCGGACATTCCCCTTCGCAATCGCGAGGTGTTCGTCGCGGACGCGAAAGCTGGTCTGGCAATGTGGGCAGCGAGTCACATGCGTGGCCATGATGAATCCTCAGAATTATCCAGGTTGCTCATAAGTCCGACAGCTCCCTAGCGACGGGTTCCAGAGATAATAACCCAATCTTCCTGTTGCTTTGGTGTATCCATCACAAACCACTCGTTATAACGCTGAATAACGTCGTCTGCCTGGTGGGAGAGCAACCCGGAAAGGGCCAGCTTGCCACCGGAGCGCGTCAGTTGGGCCAGCTGAGGGGCCAGTTCGTTGAGTGGCCCGGCCAGAATATTGGCGACCGTTATGTCGGCCTGAACCGCAGGTGTGTGTTGTGGTAAATACACCTCGAAACGGTCACTACGGATGTCGTTACGCTGGGCATTGTCGCGGGTGGCGGTCAGTGCCTGGGGATCGATGTCGATACCTGTCATTGTACGGGCACCCAGTAACAGCGCTGCCATACCAAGAATGCCGCTGCCACAACCAAAATCGACAACCTCTTCACCACCTTTTATATGCTCATCCAAATAGCGCAAACACAGCGCGGTGGTCGGGTGCGTACCGGTGCCAAAAGCCAGGCCAGGGTCAAGCAGCAGGTTGACGGCATCCGGTTGTGGTGGCTGACACCAACTTGGGCACACCCACAAGCGCGGGCCAAACTGCATGGGCTTGTAAGTGTCCATCCAGGCTCTGACCCAGTCCTTGTCTTCGACCTGTTCCCATAACAAATCGACGCTTCCAACACCGCCTTCAGCGGCAAACATCAAGGGAAACTGCTCCACGATTGCAGCGGTATGAGTGTCGGCATCAAACAGGCCAATGAGCTGGGTGTCATCCCAGAGGGGGGTGGTGCCCAGTTCAGGCTCGAGAATTGGTTGGTCGGCATTGTCTTGCAGGGTAACGGATAAGGCACCCAGAGCCAGCAGGGCGTTTTCACAAGCATCTACTTGCGCTGCTTTGGCTTGAATTCGTAATTGAACCCATTGGCTCATGATATGTCTCCGATGCTCTGGTAGTGAATGGTCTGGCTGCCGATGATCTGGCAGTGCAGGCGTGCCGCAAAGCGCGGAGTTTGCCGAAAATATCAACAAGCGTCCAGTTGACTGATAAGACGGCGCGTACAGTGGCCAGAGTCTCACGGGATCTCTCCTGATACACCCTGCGGCATTTAGCCGCTGTACGGCGGCTATCAGCAGCTGCGACAATCCCGTACATACTCTTTGATCCGCCAATAGATTCAGCCAAGGATAGTGTTATGAGCCGTCGCGACTTGATTCGCCCGTTATCGACCCGAAGTCAGCCAGTACCTTTCGTCCGTTGTGGTTTTTATTGGTTACGGTTAGTCAGCCTGGTGTTGGGGGCGGCACTGGGTGCTGTGAGCGCATATGGACAGACTGAGACCGGTAGTGGGACTGGCAACACTGGATCCGTCAGCACTATGAAAATCAGCGATGCCATTGTGCGTGCCCCGATTCCTGGACGTAGCATGAGTGCAGCGTTTCTGACCTTGAAAAACAGCGGCTCCGGGCCGGATCGCTTGCTGTCGGCCAAGGCTGACTGGGCGGATCATATTGAAATTCACACGCATACCCACGCTAACGGTGTGATGAAAATGCGTCAGATCGACGGCCTGGATGTGCCTGCAGGGCAAACCGTCACCTTGCAACCGGGTGGTCTGCATCTGATGTTGTTCGGTTTACAGCAACCCTTGCCTGCAGTCATCGGCAAAGAGCTGCCACTGACGCTGTGTTTTTTACACAGTGGTTGTTTGTTAACCGCAGCCACTCTGGTGGATATGCGTCAATAAAGCCGAACGGCTCGGGTTGATAGGGAGCGCCAGCTGCCATTAGCGGGCGTAGCGGCCCGCCTTCCCGGATGCTTGGGAGTGCCAGCTGCCACGCTGGCCTTAACGTTGGCTGTCAGCCTCGCATATTGATCGCAGCCATTAGTGGGCGCAGCGGCCCGCCTTCCCGGATGCTTGGGAGTGCCAGCTGCCATGCTGGCCTTAACGTTGGCTAAACGCCTCGCATATTGATCGCAGCCATTAGCGGGCGAGTGGCCCGCCTTCCCGGATGCTTGGGAGTGCCAGCTGCCATGCTGGCCTTCACGTTGGCTTCGCGTAGTGATCGCAGCCATTAGCGGGCGCAGCGGCCCGCCTTCCCGGATGTTTGGGAGTGCCAGCTGCCACGCTGGCCTTAACGTTGGCTATCAGCCTCGCGTAGTGATAGCAGCCATTAGCGGGCGCAGCGGCCCACCTTCCCGGATGCCTGGGAGTGCCAGCTGCCACGCTGGCCTTAGCGTTGGCTATCAGCCTCGCGTAGTGATCGCAGCCATTAGCGGGCGCAGCGGCCCGCCTTCCCGGATGTGTGGGAGTGCCAGCTGCCACGCTGGCCTTAACGTTGGCTAAACGCCTCGCATATTGATCGCAGCCATTAGCGGGCGCAGCGGCCCGCCTTCCCGGATGCCTGGGAGTGCCAGCTGCCATGCTGGCCTTAACGTTGGCTATACGCCTCGCGTAGTGATCGCAGCCATTAGCGGGCGCAGCGGCCCGCCTTCCCGGATGCTTGGGAGTGCCAGCTGCCATGCTGGCCTTGTTCGTAATCAGTACTGTGCGTCTTCTGACATCAGGTCGTTGTCGTCATCATTACCGGTAATTCGGTGCGATTCGCTGGCCCATTCGCCCAGATCGATCAGTTTGCAGCGCTCACAACAAAATGGCCGAAACAGACTGGCGGATGTCCAGGGAACGGATTTCTGACAGGTGGGGCAGTTGACTGCGAGTACCGCATCGTTGGCGGCCGACTGGCCTTTGGTGGTGATATGGGATTCACTCATGCTGGATCGCCTTTCATAACAAATAATTTAAACGGTTAACAGGCAGAGCGGGTGCGTTCTGCTATTTTGGGCTTGGGCTTGGGCTTGGGCTTGGGCTTGGGCTTGGGCTTGGGCTTGCTTGTGCTGCCAGAGCCAGATACTGCTGGTGTAAATCGTCAAGCTGTTGCTGCAGGTTAGCCAGTGAACCAGCGTTGTTTACCACATCATCTGCCTGTTGCAGCCGTTCTTCGCGGCTGAGCTGGGCGTTCATGATACGACGAATTTGTTCCTCAGAATTACCATCCCTCTGGCTGGCGCGTTGTAATTGCAGCGATTCTGGCAAATCAATTACCAAAGTGCGTTGCACTAACGCCTGTTGACCGCTTTCAAACAACAATGGTGAGGCCAGAATGGCGTACGGGCTGCTGGCCTGGGCCAATTGCTGTTGAGTTTGTTGGCGAATAGCGGGGTGAGTTTGTTGTTCGAGCCAGAGACGTTCTTCCGGCTGTTCGAATACTCGGGTGCGCAACCAGGCACGGTTCAGTTGTTGATCCGGCAGCAGTACCTGATGGGCACCAAAATGATCGACAATCGCTCGCCAGGCTGGTTGGCCAGGTTCGACAACCTGTCTGGCGACCTGATCAGAAT
>NZ_CP139482.1:0-150000 GCF_041222825.1 Candidatus Thalassolituus haligoni | reverse complement strand
GCGCGCTCAGCCAGTTCGGCAAAATCGTAGGACTGCAACAACATATAGGTGAATTCGGTGAAGGAAATGCCAGCCCCTTCTCGATCAAGCCGCTGTTTGACTGATTCCTTCTGAATCATGTTGTTCACTGAAAAATGCTTGCCAACATCGCGGAGAAAATCGAGCACTGTCATGTCCCCGACCCAGTCGAGGTTGTTCACCACCTCGGCACTGTTCTCGCCACAATCAAAATCAATAAATTGACTCACCTGGGATTTCAGTTTTTCAACCCATCCGGCGACCACTTCGGGGCCGTTCAGCTTACGTTCCTGCGCCTTGAAGCTGGGGTCACCAATAAGCCCCGTCGCGCCACCAACCAGTGCAAAGGGGCGATGCCCGGCCAGTTGGAAACGTTTCAGCATCAACAAGGGAACCAAACTGCCGATATGCAGACTATCTGCGGTCGGATCGAATCCACAATAAAGTGTACGCATGCCAGATTCGAGATGTTGAATCAGTTCTTCGTCGGCGGTTGCCTGGTTTAGCAACCCACGGGCTTTCAAATCTTCGATCAATGCAGCTGTCATGACGTACTCAAGAGGTGTCTGATAAATAGGGTAAATGAAAATACCTGATCGATGTGCAAAATCAAGCGCACTGGTTAAAATGCCCACAGCCGCTAATATGCAGATATTCGCTCGTACTATCGTTTCAGGAATCATTTACTCGTTATGGCTGAGCCAAGCAGACTTCAATATTTTCCCGCCACCCACCTGGCTGGAGTAGTTATCGCACTTGTTCTTATTCTTTCTATCCTGCTCTGGCCTTCAGGTAACAACCGCCAGATAACCAGTCTTAAAATCGCCCTGCCAGATTCCCCAGCACTGCCCGCCGACGCAGACAGGGAAGACAAGTGGGAACAGGACAAGGTGAAGTCTGGAGACAGCCTGTCGACCTTGTTCAGTCGTAACAACCTGAGTGCATCCGATGTGGTTGATATCGCCAGCAAGGTACCGAAAGAGGCCATTCGGCTTTATCCCGGACAAGAAATACGCTGGGAAAGGAACTGGGACGGTCGCGTCAAGTCCCTGGAAATCCCGCTGTCGGCACTGGCTCACCATCGTATAGATAGAGCTGAAGATGGTGCCGTCAACTACCAGCTGGTCGAACGCGATGCCGAATACATCCCTCACTTCGCCAGCACCACCATCGAAAATTCGCTCTTTTTGGATGGTGAACGGGCCGGGGTGCCGGAGCAAATTCTGATCGAACTGGCAGGTATTTTTGGCTGGGATATCGACTTTGCGCTGGATATCCGCAAGGGCGACTCTTTCAGCCTGATCTATGAGGATGTCTTTCTGGACGGTCTAAAAATAGGTAATGGCAATATTCTGGTTGCCCGTTTCAGCAATCAAGGCAGGGATATAACCGCCATACGCTACGAAGATAAAGACGGCAACGCCAGCTATTACACCCCAGAAGGGTTGAGCATGAGAAAGGAGTTCCTGCGTAACCCCATCGATTTTGCCCGCATCAGTTCACGCTTTAACCTTGGCCGCAAACACCCGGTGCTGAACACTATTCGGGCCCACAAAGGTACCGACTATGCCGCCGCCACAGGCACTCCGATCAAGGCGGCCGGGGACGGCAAAATCATTTTTGCCGGGCGCAAGGGCGGTTACGGCAATGTGGTGATTATTCAGCATGGCACTCGCTACCAGACACTCTACGCGCATATGAACAGTTTCCATCGCAGTGTTCGCAAGGGCCGTTCAGTCAAACAAGGGCAAATCATTGGCTATGTCGGCAGTACCGGGCTGGCTACCGGCCCTCATCTCCACTACGAATTCCGGGTTGATGGCGTCCATCGGGACTCCTTGCGCGTCAAATTACCCAAAGCCCAGTCCATCTCTGCGGTGGAGAAACCCGCATTTCTACAACGATCTCGTGCCATGCTGACCTGGCTTGATGGCTATCGCGTCGGGATGGTGCAGTGATGCCAGCGACCACGGCGCGCTTGTTTATCGGACTAATGTCTGGCACCAGCGCCGACAGCATGGACGCGGTACTGACTCGCAGCGACGTCAGCGGCTTTACCACCTGCGGGTTTGTGTCCCTGCCCTACGCCCGCGATAAACAATACTGGCTCAGACACTGTGCGGTTGCTGAACAGCTGCCGGTAAACGAGATGATGCGTCTCGACCGCTTTATCGCCGCAGCCAGCGTGACGGCCGTGCAACAACTACTGGAAAACTGTCATATTCTCGCCGCTGACATAACCGCGATTGGCAGCCATGGCCACACCCTGAGACATCAGAGCCAGCCCGATGGCATCACCTGGCAAGTGGGAGACCCGTCATGGATCGCAGAACACAGTGGTATTTGCTGTGTTGCGGATTTCAGACGCCGCGACGTCGCCGCAGGAGGACAGGGCGCACCACTGGTGCCGGCATTCCACCAGCTGGTATTTGAACAGCCGGGGCATCGACGTATGGTGCTGAATATTGGTGGTATTGCCAATCTGACCGTTCTCGCCGGAAACAACACCCTCGGATTTGACACCGGGCCAGGCAACGCCTTGATGGATGAATACTGCCAGCGTTACCTGAACCAGCCCTGCGATCAGAATGGTGATATCGCCGCAATCGGCCAGATCAACCAGACATTAGTTGCCGAATGGCTGTCCCACCCCTTCTTTGCCCTATCGCCGCCCAAAAGCACCGGTCGGGAACTGTTCCTGCTACAGCACCTTGAACACCAATTACACACGCTGACCGCTGCCGATGCACTCGCTACCCTGACCGAGTGGACAGCCCGGAGCATTGCGATCGCCGTGCAGCGTTTTGGCCATATGCAAGGAGAACTGCTGGTATGTGGGGGGGGGATTCACAACCGCTGTCTGATGGAACGAATTACAACCCATTTGCCAGACCATCACGTTATCAGTACAGCAGACGCCGGTATTCACCCGGATTGGATAGAAGCCGCAGCTTTTGCCTGGCTGGCCAAACAGACCCTGGATTTGCTGCCAGGCAATCTGCCGTTGGTAACCGGAGCCAGTGGCCCAAGAATTCTGGGGGCCATTTACCCGGCTTGAAGCGCACGATGGACAGTCATTCAGAAAAAGGCGTAACCCGACGACTGCAGACGCTGGACTTCGTGATGGCCATCGGTGACATAGTCAATAAAGGCAGGGAAGTCAGCACGAGTCAGACGATGGCTGCTGAGCCAGGATTCACACACCTTGAGATCAACCACTTCAAAAGCGGCCAGTCGTGCGGCAAGATCGACCATACTGCGGTTAGCTTCATAATTGGCACGAGTAAACAACGCAACCTCTGGCCCTTTTAATACAAAGGCAACTGGCTCGCGTCGAGGATAGACCTTGTTTTCCAGCACCAGCCGTTCAGCCTCCTGTAACAGACGTTCAAGTTCCGCAGCAGAGTGAAGCTCAATATTGGCCTGATACCGGGGGGAAAGAAGAGAATTGGACTGCATCACTGGTTCCTGGACTTCAGCTCCAGGGCCAGCCCAGACCCATGGTGCCGCCAGTAAACCAGCAGCCGACAGCAGTTGGACAAAAAACGTCCGATAGAATGTCAGCATCAGACAGAAAACGACGAACCGCAACCACAGGTTGCCGTTGCAGCCGGGTTGTTAACAACAAACCGGGAGCCTTCCAGACCTTCTTGATAGTCGATAACCGAACCCGCCAGGTAA
Source organism: Candidatus Thalassolituus haligoni (assembly GCF_041222825.1). Taxonomy (NCBI): domain Bacteria; kingdom Pseudomonadati; phylum Pseudomonadota; class Gammaproteobacteria; order Oceanospirillales; family Oceanospirillaceae; genus Thalassolituus; species Candidatus Thalassolituus haligoni. The sequence continues at coordinate 146,301 of NZ_CP139482.1, read as the reverse complement.
CTGTAACTGAGAGAGTCAACCAGTACACGAACGCCATCCCGCTCGATCAGGCAATCATCCTCGGCCCGCTCATCATCAAACGTAAAGCCATACTGAAATCCGGAACAGCCCCCACCAGTAACAAAGACTCGCAGGCACAGCTGGTCGTCGGCTTCGTCAATCAGCAGCTCTCTGACCTTGCCTTCGGCAGTAGCGGTCAATTCGATGGGATCAGCAGATACGACAGCATTCATGGTAGGACTCTTATTGGTAGGACTCTGGCTCAGCCTGGTGATGCTTTCATTATGCGATTACCCGACCATTTTAGTCAACTTTATCCAGCGAGACAGTCTGTGCTGCTTTGCCTTTTTTGACCGGAGCCTCCGTCGCCTGATGCTTAAGCTGGCCATTCACCGAAGCGCCCAATACCATTTCCATCATCTGGTAATAGACATCACCCGTTACTTGAGCGTCTTTCGCCAGCTCGATGTATTCACCCGCATGTATGTCACCGACCACCGGGCCATTAATAATGACATTCGGAGCGTGTATCTGCCCCTCAACACGGCCTTTGTTACTCACTCGAACCACCGCGCTGCTACCCGCGTCGGCCATCAGATTACCCTTGATGACACCGTCAACATGCAAGCCGCCGGAAAAATGAATATCCCCGCTAATTTCGGTTTTGGAAGAAATCAGCGTGTCGTACTGGACGTTGGAGCTTTTGTCTTTTGCGCTAAACATGCAGGGGTTCCTTATAAGGTCCAATCATAGGTTTGTTCGGTACGGCGGGCTTTTTTGCCAGTCGACTGAGCGACAACGTTCACTTTTTGAGGAGTAAAGCCATCCGGTAACGCCAATTCACCAGACAATTCCTGAAAATAGCGGAAACGGAATTTACCTGTAAATGTGGCATCCAGCTGTACCAAAGGCACGGTCGCACTGACGCCTTTGTCATTCAGGCCGACGACGTTGGCCGTGATGGTTCCGGCAATCGTATCGCCGTTATCGGCCACCTGGGTCAACATCAGTCGGTACTGATAACGACCATCGTTGAGGCCAACCAGCTGCAGATCATGAATTCGCAGCCCTTTCTCGACCGCATCCGGATCCATAATGCTTTTGTAAAACGCGACGTCCTGTTCCAGGTCATCCACCTGTTGCTCCAGGCTACGAATCGAACCACGCACTGAATCGGCAGCGTAACGATCCACTTCCCCGCCTTTTTCGAGAATGCCAACGTGCTGGGTCAGATCCGTAATGGTCTGCTCATTACGCGAGAGATCACTCAACAGCTGATCCCGCTGCGCCTGTAATGACTCCAGCATACGGAGACTGCCAAACCAGCCTCCGGCAAAGCCGCTGCCGACAGCCAATAACAACAGCAACAGCATCCAGAAGCGGGAACGCAGTTCCCGCCCCGGACGACGCCGGGAAATAACCAGCTCATCTTGCAGGCTGCCCAACACCGCAGTCCCTTTATTCAAAGCCATGATGGCTCCTTGCTAACAGCAATTGAATAGATCATGGCATCAACGCAACATGATTCAGACCCGCTGTTTCATCCAGGCCAAACATCAGGTTCATATTTTGTACCGCCTGACCGGAAGCGCCTTTCACCAGGTTGTCGATCACCGACAGCACCACGATCTGGCCGGTATCGGCATGATGGTGCACCGCGATACGGCACATATTACTGCCTTTCACACTACGCGTGGCGGGATGACTGCCTGCGGGCATCACATCCACAAACGGCTCGTTAGCGTAACGCTCTTCATAAAGCGTCTGCAGATCCACACTGGCATCGAGGTCCGGTGCAAAGGCATACAGGGTAGAATGAATGCCCCGTACCATTGGCATCAAGTGCGGCACAAAGGTCAAACTTACCGGCTTGCCCGCAAACCAGGCCAAGCCCTGACGGATTTCCGGCAAATGACGGTGACCCGCAACCCCATACGCCATCACTGATTCACTGGTTTCACACAACAACGAGCCGACCTTGGCGCCACGGCCCGCACCGGAAACACCGGATTTGCAATCGGCAATCAGGGTTTGCTCTGGCAGCAGGTTGTTTTCCAGCAGCGGTAAATAGCCCAACTGCACAGAAGTTGGATAACAACCCGGTACGGCAATCAGCCGCGCGGTACGAATGTCATCGCGTTTCACTTCTGGCAAGCCATAGACGGCTTCCGGCAACAGCTCGCGGGCACCATGAGGCTGGCCGTACCAGGCTTCCCATTCGTCGGCGTCCTGTATACGGAAATCGGCAGACAGATCGATAACACGGGTTCCGGTAGCCAGAATCTCCGCCGCCAGTGAGTGGGCAACGCCGTGTGGTGTGGCAAAAAATACCACGTCACACGCGCCCAGTGTGGCGGTATCGGGCACGGTAAATTTCAGTTCGGTGTGGCCACGCAAATTCGGGTACATGTCTGCAACCGGTGTACCTGCTTCACTTCGAGAGGTAATCACGCGCAGTTCGACGCCTGGATGGTTGACCAGGATGCGTAGCAATTCCACACCTGTATAGCCGGTGCCACCAACAATACCTACTTTGATCACGCGATTACCTCTGTTTAAACCATTTCCTGCCATGAGCGGGGGCAGTTCATCCCGAAGCCGCTTATAATACCGCTTCTTTGTGCACCTTCCAGTCACGTTGCACATTCCTTGCAAACACCAGGGGATTGGTTTGCTATTAAAAGCCCGCAGCCAGCAATGGCTACAGCATCTGGCGTTATCCGACAACCAGCTCGGACTCGCGGTATTGGCACTGTTGGCAGGTATTGCAGCCGCACTGGTGATCACCCTGTTTCGCCTCGCGATTGCCTGGCCACTGGAAGTCTTTTTGCCAATGGCGAGCGAAGATGACTATGAAGCACTCAGTGCCGTCACCCGCGTTGCCCTGCTGTTGGGGGGGGGCCTGTTACTGATTTTGCTGTTTCAACCCATGACTCCCGAACAACGCAGTGTTGGCGTAACCCACGTATTGATGCGAATGGAACGCCACCAGGGCTATATGCCCAAAACCAATCTGCTGCTGCAGTGGTTTGCCGCCGCTATTGCGCTGCTCAGTGGCCACAGCGTTGGCCGTGAAGGTCCGGCGATTCACCTCGGAGCAGGTACGGCTAGCCAATTGGGTCAGGCCGCCGGCGTTGCCCATCACCGACTCAGGATTCTCGCTGGAGCTGGTGTTGCCAGTGCCATCGCGGCGTCCTTCAACACCCCCATGGCCGGGGTGATTTTTGCCATGGAAGTGGTATTACTGGAATACAACCTGCGCGGTTTTATTCCGATTATTCTGGCCTCCGTCGCTGGGGCGGTGATCAGTCAGATGGTATTTGGCGCTGATACCGCGTTCGATGTCCCGCCATTGGCAATGCATTCACTGGTCGAACTGCCCTATGTCATCGCCCTTGGGCTGATTTGCGGCCTCTTGGCGACCGGGTTTATTTATTTGACCACTCGCCTTCAGACCCTCAACCCCTACCCACTCTGGGCCAAATGGGGAGGGTTGACCCTCACCACTGCCGCCATCGCCTGGTGGCTGCCCGGTATTCTGGGGATTGGTTACGATACCGTAAACGCTGCCCTGGCTGGTAATGTCGCTATCGGTCTCTTTGCTGGATTACTGGTCGGTAAACTGGTGCTGGCAGCCTGGGCGGCGGCGGTCGGCTTTCCTGCCGGACTGATTGGCCCAACCCTGTTTATGGGGGCCTTGGTAGGAGGAATTCTGGGTAAGCTGTCGCTGTTGTGGGTGCCCGACTACCCGGTTGAAATCGGTTTTTACGTCATGCTGGGCATGGGTGCCATGATGGGAGCCGTGCTGCGGGCACCGCTGGCGGCGCTGGTTGCCTTGCTGGAGTTAACCGCCAACCCGCATATTATTATGCCCAGCATGTTGGCCATTGTGATCGCGACACTGGTCGCCAGTGAAATTTTTCGCCAGCCGTCCATCTTTCAAGCCCAACTGGGCAATAACGGTTTATATCAGCCGCCCCATCCGGTGCAAATGATGTTACGCAGCACCTGGGTGGCCGAAGCCCTGACCCGATCGATGGCAGTAACCCCTCGTCAGCTCCACCCGACCTCCGCCGAACAGCTGATCGACCAGCACACCGATTGGCTCTACGTTGAAGATGAACAACTCATATTACCGACCGCCGAACTGGCAGAATGTATTCATGGCATCACCGACAACACTGCTGACAGCGCTCCGTCGTCAGCCGCTATCGACCTGCTGAAGATTCCGGCAGAGCGTTTCAGCGTCGGCCGTATTGCACTAAAAGCCAACCTGCAAGATGCCCTCGATCTGATGCAGACCCATGACTTACAGTGGCTGGCGGTGTATCGTCGCGATCCGGATTCACGCAAGGGCCAAGGCCCTTGTGTAGGGTTGGTATCGCGGGAAATGATCGAACGCCACTACCGCTACCGGCCACAAATTATTCGTTAGCGGACAGCCGTTGTGCTGCTGCGCCATTCAGGATGTTACCTATGCTTTGGGTCAAGGCCTTCCATATTATTGCCGTGATCACCTGGTTCGCAGGTATTTTCTATTTGCCACGGCTGTACGTTTACCATGCCGCTGCTGCGGACACGGCTTCCCGTGAGCGTTTCAAGATTATGGAGCGCAAACTGTATCGCGGCATCATGTGGCCTTCCATGGTGGTGGTCATCGTACTGGGCACCTGGCTGATCAGCTTCAACCCCGATTACTACCTGAACAGTGGCTGGATGCACGTCAAGCTGACGCTGGTCGCGCTGCTGGTCGGCTATCACCTGTATTGCGGCAAACTGAACCAGATGTTCAACAACGATCAAAACCACCGCAGTCATGTGTGGTACCGCTGGTTTAACGAACTGCCGGTAATTATTTTGATTGCGGTGGTGATACTGGTGGTGGTGAGGCCGTTTTAACACACTGCCAATTTTTCGATTCCGGTGCCAAATACGAAAACAGCAAGCACCGAAACAGATTCAAGAGAGAACTCCATGAGCTATAGCACAACCAAATCCCAGGCCCTGTTTGAATCCGCCCAGCTGCATATTCCCGGTGGCGTAAACTCCCCGGTACGAGCATTCAAAGGGGTCGGAGGTACGCCGATTTTTTTCGATCACGCGGCGGGTGCCTATGTCTATGACGTCGATGATAACCGCTACGTCGATTATGTCGGTTCCTGGGGGCCAATGATTCTGGGGCACAGTGCGCCGCAGATTCTTGATGCGATCTCTGCACGCATGGTAATGGGCCTGAGTTTTGGCGCTCCTACCGCGATTGAAAGCGATATGGCCAGCGAAGTGTGCAAACTGATTCCGTCGATGGCTATGGTACGCATGGTCAACTCCGGCACCGAAGCCACCATGAGCGCCATTCGCCTGGCCCGTGGCTACACCGGCCGCGACAAGCTGGTGAAATTCGAAGGCTGCTACCACGGCCATTCCGACTCGCTGCTGGTCAAGGCCGGTTCCGGCATGATGACGCTGGGCGTACCGACGTCCCCAGGTGTCCCGGCGTCAGTGGCAGAACACACCATCACGCTGGATTACAACAACCTCGACAGCGTGCGCGAGTGTTTCTCCCGGATGGGCGACCAGATTGCCTGTGTGATCATCGAGCCGGTGGCTGGCAACATGAACTGCATTCCACCGAGCAAATCCTTCCTGCAAGGGCTGCGTGAATTGTGTGATGTCCACGGCATCGTACTGATTTTTGACGAAGTGATGAGCGGTTTCCGCGTCGCACTTGGTGGAGCCCAAGCCTACTACGGCATCGTCCCGGACATGACCTGTCTGGGCAAAGTGATTGGCGGCGGCTTACCTGTGGGTGCCTTTGGCGGCAAACGCGCCATCATGGAGTGCCTGTCACCACTTGGGCCGGTGTATCAGGCCGGCACCCTCTCGGGTAACCCGCTGGCAATGGCCGCCGGGCTGGCGATGCTGAAAGAAATCCAGCGCGACGGCGTGTATGAGCAACTGAACGCTCGTGTAGACCAGCTACTGGAAGGTTTTCAGGCAGCCGCCGACCAACACGGTATTCCGTTCACTTTTAACAAGGCAGGTTCCATGTTTGGCCTGTTCTTTACCGAACTGGACAAGGTAGAGAACTTCCGTCAGGTCGCGGATCAATGCGATAGCGGCCGTTTCGGAAAATTCTTCCACGGCATGCTGGAAGAAGGCGTGTACCTGGCACCCTCGGCGTTTGAAGCCGGATTCATGTCACTGGCCCATACCGAGGCTGACATTGAGTTCACCATTGCCGCTGCCGATAAGGTCATGGCAACACTGTGATGATGCTGGTCGCGCTTTGTCTTCTGGCTGCCGCACTGCTATCAAGCTGGCAGAATCGTCCGGCCACTGCCCGTCAGTGGCCTGGCTCTGCCGCAGGACGCTTTGCTGCCGGGTTGATATTGGTCGGCTATGGTATCGCCTCACTGCTGTCCTATGGGCTGACACCATGGCTGGCTGGCGATGCACTGCAACAAACCGACTTGCTGATGCAACAGCTGAGTCTGTATGCCGCGTTACCCATGCTGGTCTGCAGCCATCTGGCGGAGCGCTTGGGCCACAACTGGAATCGGCAAATCTGGGGGCGAATATTCCTTGGCTGGTGTGTGGTGTTCGAACTGGCCCGCCGTAGCAATACCCTCGATTGGGTGCTGATACTGACCCTTGCCGCTGGCCTGGTGACACTGCTTTTACCCTGGCTGTTACATCAAACCAGCACTAGCACCATCACCAATAACAAGCGCCGCTGGCAAAATGTCTATTTCCCCCTGGCGGCCTGGCTGCTGCTCTGTATTGGTCAGGCAACCCAGTCAACAATCACCCCTGCGGCCCAGATGGCAGGGCTGACCCTGGCATTGATTGCTCTGTATTACGCCCAACCGCTTTCCTATCAGATGGCCAACCACCACTCGCAGAATACAGTCACGGACTGATGACTCAACTGCGCTCCGCCTCCAGGCGGGAGCGCAGTTGAGTGGCTTCTGCCTGTTTGCCTTGCTGTTGCAAAACATCCACCAGCAACCACTGGATTCGACGACTCAAGCCCTCATCATGGCTGAACAGCAACCCCCGCCGCAGTAATTGTTCCGCCGCCGCAGGCTGATTCATTTGCACACTCACCCAGCCCTGACGATAAAAAATCGCCGCATTACGAGGCTGGATCTGGCGCGCCTGATCCAGATAGCTCATGGTTTTCGGCCACTCCCCGGCTTGACGAGCCTGTTCCGCCTGCTGCAACAAGGCATTGACGGCCGGATGGTGCTGGCCCTGATCCAGCGTCGCCAACTCACCCGCTTGCCAATACGGCAACTCCCCGGCTGTTGTTGACGATTCAGGAGCGATCACCGCTGTGCTGCTACATCCGACCAAGCCACCGGCCACGCCCAGCAATAGTGTCGCTGTCAGTAACCCGATCCGGGTGTTCAAAACAACCAATCCAGCCATCCCTTTTTGCCTCTTGAGTTTGCTTTACCCGCCGACTGACAAGGTATTGGAGTTTGCTTTATCGCGCTGGCAGGCATCATCAGCGAACGGCCTTCACAACCGTCCTCCAGAATCTGCCCTTGCGGATCCACCACAACGGGTTGCAAACCGGTCGCTGGCAATGGTTCCACGCCCGCCTGCGCGAAGGTTTGCTGCCAGATCGGCAGGGCTGCTGAACTGCCCGCCAGTGGCATTGGCTGATTGTCATCACGACCCACCCACACCACGCCGAGATGGCGATTATCAAAACCGGCAAACCAGGCGTCACGCTGTTGATCACTGGTACCGGTTTTACCCGCCAAGGGGCCACTAAATTGCGTCAGCAGCTGTTTGGCCGTGCCCTCGTTCACCACCTGTTCAAGTCCGTAGCGCAGCCAGTCAACCTGTTCTGCCGACACTCCCTGACGCCCTTGAATGGCGTACGACGACAAGGTTCTGCCACTGCCGGTCGTCACCGCCTCAACCGCCCGCAGAGGCATCACAAAGCCACGGGCAGCCAGTGTCTGATACACCCCGGCCACTTCGAAAGGCGATAATTCCAGCGAACCCAACAGCACCGAGGGATACGGTGGCACCTGACTGTGCAATCCAAGATCATGAAACGTACGCGCAACCTGCTCCAGCCCCACCCGCATACCAAGACGTGCCGTCGCCTGGTTATAGGAATGGCTCAGGGCATCCACCATGGCCACCTGACCATGGTTTTTACCGTCATAGTTTTGTGGCTGCCAGAGCTGGCCATCCTGACCGGCAACCTGCACCGGACTGTCATCCACCGGCGTCCCCCAGTGGTAGCGACCACTGCGCAGAGCGGCCAGATAAACCACCGGCTTCGCCAGCGAACCGATCGAACGATGCGCATCCAATGCCCGATTAAAGCCAAAATAACCCGCCTGCCGACCACCAATCATGGCACGGATTTCGGCCCCATCAACACTGGTGACCAAGGCTGCGGTTTCCAGCTTGCCGGTTAGTGCCGGGTAGCGGGTTTCCAGCCTGTCCAATTGAGTGGTCGCAGACACTTCCAGCGCATGCTGAATCCAGGGATCCAGAGTGGTGAAAATATTCAGCCCTTCGGTTTCCAGATCCTCACTGCGGTAATCTTCTCGCAGTTGCTTGCGTACCAGTTCAAGAAACGCCGGATACTCGCGCTGGCTAACCCGCTGGCTGTCGGCCGTCTGCATCGGCTGCTGACTGGCCTGCAAATAGCGAGGTTGCGAAATCAGCCCTTGCTCCGCCATCAATGTCAGAATCAGGTTGCGACGCTCCAGCGCCCGTTGCGGATGCCGTTTCGGATTATAAAACGACGCCCCCTTAACCAACCCCACCAGCGTGGCGATTTCAGCCAGATCCAACTCCTGCACCGGCTTGCCGAAATAAAATCGTGACGCCAACCCCACCCCATGAATGGCCCGGCGACCAGCCTGGCCCAGATACACTTCATTCAGATACGCCTGCAAAATCTCAGCCTTGCTGTAGTGCAACTCCAGCAAAATGGCCATCAATGCTTCCTGCACCTTGCGCGTTAAGGTGCGCTCCTGGGTCAGAAAGAAGTTTTTTACCAACTGCTGGGTAAGGGTCGATCCGCCCTGCACCACACCGCCCGCCTGAATATTAGCCACCATGGCACGGGCAATCCCCCGCAACGAAATGCCATGATGCTCAAAAAAACCGTTGTCTTCCGTCACCACCAGCGCAGCCAGCAGTTCGCTGGGCACCTGATCCAGCGTCACCAGTTCGCGGTCTTCGTTATGGGCCGGGAAGATACCGCCAACGTATTGTGGCTCCAGCCGCACCAGTGGCACCTCTTCACCATTGACGGACAGCCGTTTGATACGCTGGTTGCTCAAGGTCAAGTCGATCAATGCATGCGGCTGTGGGCCATCCCAGAAATTCACCTGGCGACGATGAATACGCCAGATTGCGCCGTTATGCTGGTAATGCCCCGGCCCCGCCACCGAGCCCGGCTGATAATCGGTCCATTCCAGCTCCGCCCGCAGTTGCTCAGCGGGCAACAAACGGCCGGGATACAGCAACAGCGGGCGCGCATACACCCGTGCAGGCAGCGTCCACTTTTTGCCGTCGAACTGCCGTTGTACTTGAGCATCAAGAAACACCATCCAGACCCCCAACACCAACAAGCCAGCAAGACCAAGCTGCCAGCTAATACGCCAGGCGATTAACCAACGTGATAGCTTGGCACCGCCGGCCGCCGTTTTACCGCTCGACGCCGAACCCGAGGTGGATCCCGAGCTGGCAGCAGACTTGGGTTTAGCGCTGCTACCCGATTTTGGTTTGGCAGAGGGCTTTGATGACGGCTTTGATGACGGCTTTGATGACGGCTTTGATGACGGCTTTGATGACGACTTTGACGTCGGTCTGGAGCGGGGGTTGGCAGCAGCCGGTTTCGACCGCTTGGGTTTGACCCCGTCAGGTTTGGGTGTGCGTGAAGGTGTATTGTTGGGAGTTTTACCAGCCATAATGATGACAATAATCCGCGCTATAAAAACAAAAAACGACCACGCCATGGCGCAGTCTGAAAAATACGACCGGAAGTCTAGCAGTCAGTGCCCGTCATTGGCCGATATATCGGTTGTCTATGCTCAGGATCACATCCGGGCGACGATGCAGACCGGAATCATGCATACCCAGTCGACAGCGCTTACACTCACAACGTGACACCTGAACAAACAACGGACAACACAACCATGACGGCACTGCTCGAACACCGCTGGCAACAGATTAACCATCAACTGACGGATACCGGTGCCCGATTCAGCTTCGACTGGCCCGGCCTGTGGCAATCACTGACAGCAAAACAGCAGTACCAGCTGCGTACGGTATTACTGATCAGCCAGTACGTCGTCGATGCATTACCCAAAGACGGTGACTACTTCACCCGCCAGCTGCAAACCGACAACATCAGCCAACCCCTTGGCCGGGCTGATATCCGTCATTGGCTGAATGCCCTCAACGAACACACCACTACAGATCCGACCAGCGAAGAACAGTGGTTACATCGGCTGCGCGTATTACGCCGCCGGGTCATGGTGCAAACCATCTGGCGCGACCTGCTGCGGCAGGCCGATACACTGACCACTACCCGCACCGTGTCCGACCTGGCCGATGAAGTGATCTGCCAAAGCATTCACTATTTTGACCAGCAGCTGCAGCAACGCTACGGTACCCCGATGGGCAAAGAATCCGGGCAACCACAGTCGTTGCTGGTACTGGGCATGGGTAAGCTTGGGGCTTACGAACTCAACCTCAGCTCGGATATTGACCTGATCTTCAGCTACCCGGAATCCGGTAACACCAACGGCAAAAAATCCATCAGCAACCAGGAATACTTCGTCAAACTGGGCCAGAAACTGATCGGCGCGCTGGATAAACACACCATCGACGGCTTTGTCTTCCGCACTGATATGCGCTTGCGTCCCTATGGCCAAAGCGGCCCACTGGTGATGAACTTCGATTCGATGGAAGAGTATTACCAGAACCAAGGCCGCGATTGGGAACGCTACGCCATGGTCAAGGCCCGCATCCTGACCGGTGAAAACACCCCGGCAGCACAGCAATTGCTCAATATTCTGCGGCCATTTACCTATCGGGTGTACATCGACTACAGCGCCTTTGAATCCCTGCGCAACATGAAAGCCATGATCAACGCCGAAGTACGTCGCCGCCACCTCGACAACAACGTCAAACTGGGGCCGGGCGGCATTCGCGAAGTGGAATTTACCGTACAGGCGTTTCAACTGATTCGCGGCGGTCAGGAAAAACAGCTGCAGCAACGCCAATTGGTACCGCTGCTTGGCCTGCTCGTGAATGACGGCTACCTGCCAGCCGACGCCGCCAGCGAACTGCGTAATGCCTACCTGTTTCTGCGCGATCTCGAACACACCCTGCAAGCACTCAACGACGAACAAACCCAACAGCTCCCGACAGAACCGGAAGCCAGAGCACGGATTGCGCTGGCCATGAATTACGACAACTGGGCCAGCCTTGAGCACCAGCTTGACCAGCATCGTGAACATGTCAGATACCACTTTGCCGAAATCGTCCGCAGCGACAGCGCCGAACAGCACACCGACACGGCAGACCTTATCTGGATCGACGTCTGGCACGGCGACTTGGCGGCCGAAGCCCATAACTACCTGGCCAGCCACTGCGCAGACATGTTGGCGACAGACTTCAGCCAATGCCTGGCCAACTTCCGTCATTCCCGCGCGGTGAGCAGCATGCAGGCCATCGGCCACGAACGGCTGGACACCCTGATGCCGCTATTGCTGCACGATATCAGCCACAGCAGCACGCCACTGAACACCTTGCAACGACTGATCCCGTTGCTGGAGGCCGTGCTGCGGCGTACCGCCTACCTGGTATTACTGCAAGAAAACCCCCAGGCCCGCACCCAGCTGATACAACTGTGCGGGGCCTCGGAATGGGTCGCCCATTACATTACCCACACACCACTGTTGCTGGACGAACTGCTTGATCCCGCCACCCTCTACCGTCGCCCCGAACGCCGCGAACTAGAGGAAGAACTGCAATTACGTCTGCTCCGCATCGACGCCGACGACCTCGAACAGCAAATGGAAGCCCTGCGCCAGTTTGTTCACGCCCACAAACTCCGTGCTGCCGCCTGCGAAATAATGGACGCCCTGCCACTGATGCGCATCTCCGACTACCTCACCTGGGTCGCCGAAGTGGCGTTGCAAAATGTGATGCAACTGGCCTGGCAACAAATGGTGAGCAAATATGGTTACCCTGCCAACCGTCAGGGCGATGCAGTGACCGAACCGGAATTTGTCGTGATCGGCTACGGCAAGGTCGGCGGCCTGGAAATGAGTTACCGCTCCGACCTCGACCTGGTATTTCTGCACAACAGCTGGAATATGGGTAGCACACTGGCCAACCAACAAACCGACCAGACTGCCGCACAGCGCAGCATCGACAACAGCGTTTTTTACACCCGTATGGGCCAACGCATGATCCACATACTCACCGCTCAGACCCGCTCCGGTGATCTCTACGAAGTGGACATGCGCCTGCGACCCTCCGGTAATTCCGGCATGATCGTCGCCTCCTTCAAAGCCTTCGAAGAGTATCAGACCCGCCACGCCTGGACCTGGGAGCAGCAGGCACTGGTACGCGCCCGCGTACTGTGTGGCAATCCGGAACTGGCATCCGCCTACAACATCATCCGGTGCCAGACTCTGGCTCAACCACGTGAATTGCCCGTGCTCAAGGAAGAAGTCCGTTCCATGCGTCAGAAAATGCGTGAAAACCTGGGCACAGAAGAAAAATCCGCACAGAAATTCCACCTTAAACAGGATGCCGGGGGTATTGTTGACATCGAGTTTCTGGTTCAATACGGAGTTCTGGCCTGGTCACACCAATACCCAGATCTGTTAGCGGTAACCGACAACATGCGCTTGTTGGATTCGTTTGAAACAGTCGGCCTGCTCGATTCACAAGATCGTCAGACCCTGCAGGAAACCTACCTGACCTACCGAGCCGAAACCCACCGGCGCGCGCTACAGAATACAAACCTGATTCTGGACCAAACGCAGAGCCATCAGCTTGGCTTCGACGTGCGCCGCGAGGGTGTGACCCGACTGTGGAAACTCTGGATAGAAAACTAATTACATTTTTTGAGTGAGGTCTTTATGCAACCTTCCATGTCTGACCGCGACGGTCTGATCTGGCTAGACGGCGAGTTGGTAAACTGGCGTGACGCCAAAGTCCACGTACTGACTCATACCCTGCACTACGGCATGGGCGTTTTCGAAGGTGTGCGGGCTTATAATACAGACGAAGGTGCTGCGATTTTCCGCCTGCAGGAGCACACAGACCGACTGTTTAACTCCGCCCACATTCTGGGTATGAAGCTGCCCTACAGCAAAGCAGAAGTAAACGAAGCCCAACGAGCCGCCGTACGCGAAAACAACCTCGACAGCGCCTATATTCGCCCGATGGCGTTTCTCGGCTCTGAAGGCATGGGCTTGCGTGCCGACAACCTGAAAGTACACCTGATGGTTGCCGCCTGGGAATGGCCCGCCTACATGGGCGAAGACGCCAAAACCCAAGGTATTAAAATCCGCACCTCCAGTTATACCCGCCACCACGTCAACATCACCATGTGCAAGGCGAAAGCCAACGGCAACTACATGAACTCCATGCTGGCGCTGCGTGAAGCACTCGACAGCGGTTGTGAAGAAGCCCTGCTGCTGGACAACGAAGGCTACGTTGCCGAAGGTTCCGGCGAGAACTTCTTTCTGGTGAAAGATGGCATCATCTACACCCCGGAACTGACGTCCTGCCTGGACGGCATTACCCGCCGCACCATTATGGAATTCTCCCGCAACCTGGGTTATGAAGTGCGCGAGAAACGCATCACCCGCGACGAAGTATACATCGCCGACGAAGCCTTCTTTACCGGCACCGCCGCCGAAGTACTGCCCATCCAGAGCCTGGATGGCCGCGTGATAGGAGCAGGCCACCGAGGCCCGGTTACCGAACAGCTGCAAAGCATGTACTTTGAACAGGTCACCGGCAAACGCGACTACAAACCAGAGTGGCAAACACCAGTAAAATAACCCGGCCCAGGCCCGCCGACCAATGCGGGCAAACAAGCCAATAAAAAACCCCGTCGGAGTCTCATCCTGCGGGGTTTTTTTACGCGGTAGACGTAGACGGTTCTGACCAGAAAAGATCTGAGGGCAGCTTCCAATTGATGAACGGTTGATCGCGCTTAACAGACACCAGACAGGTTATCCTTGTTACCCATCTTCCCCTGATCCAAAACAGGCGACCGTTATGTGCGAACTGCTTGGCATGAGCGCCAATACCCCCACTGATCTGTGTTTCAGTTTTACAGGCCTGACCCGTCGTGGCGGAGAAACCGGCCCCCACAAAGATGGCTGGGGGGTGGCATTTTATGAAGGCAAGGGCGTAAGAACCTTCCACGACCCGGAACCATCGGCCACCTCACCAATTGCCGAGTTTGTCTCGCAGCTGCCGATCAAAAGCAAAACCGCTATTTGCCATATTCGCCAGGCCAATGTCGGTCACATCAATCTGTCTAACACCCATCCCTTTACCCGCGAACTGTGGGGCCGCTACTGGGTGTTCGCCCACAACGGCCAGATTCCCCATTTCGTACGTCGGGTGGGAATGTACGAAGCGGTTGGGGATACCGACAGCGAAGAAATCTTCTGCGACCTGATGAACCAGCTGCGCCAGAACCTGCCCCGTGATGCCATGCCTGAGCAACTCGCTCGCACACTCGTTAGTCTGGCCGAAGAATACGCCCAACAGGGGGTGTTCAACTGCTTGCTGAGCAACGGCGACTGGCTGTTTACTTTCTGCACCACCAAAATGGCCAGTATTACTCGCCGTGCCCCCTTTGGCCCGGCGCAACTAGCCGATGCGGATGTCACCGTCGACTTTGCGGCAGAAACTACCCCCAATGACGTGGTGAGCGTGATTGCCACTGAGCCGTTGACTGCCGATGAAGACTGGGATGTGTACGAGCAAGGCGAATGGAAACTGTGGCAGCTGGGAGAAGTGATTGTCGCTGGCAAGGTGGAAGTGCCGGGAAACTCTCACGACAGAACGCCAGAAAGCATGTCCTGAAATGATCTTCCAGGATATGAATGTGCTATTGGGGAGATTGTTAAGACAGACGCTGCTGCCTTATAACCTGCTTTATTTTCAGGTCGGCTTGCAGCAAATCTTTTAGAAGATCAAATACCGCCCCCAGAAATATCCTGTAAGAATACGGGGAGCCGATCATAGGCTTAACTGATCGGCGACTGCGGTTTTGATACGATAGCAGCTCAGTATTAATCCAGCTTCGGACCTGCCGCCAGAATGGCATCCGATACATCGTACTTCTTGAAGTTTTCAACAAACTGAGCCGCCAATTGGCGTGCTGCTGCATCAAACTTGTCTGCATCCGCCCAGGCTTTGGTTGGATTCAGCAATTTGGTTTCTACACCTGGCAGTTCGGTTGGAACGCGCAGACCAAATACCGGCAATTCTTCAGTTTCAACGTCGCGCAGAGTACCAGTCTGGATCGCCGCGATGACGGCACGGGTGGTTGGAATGCTGAAGCGTTCGCCACCGGCACCGTTCGGACCGCCAGTCCAGCCAGTGTTAACCAGGTAAACCTGGGAGTCGAATTCCGTTACACGCTTGATCAGCAGTTCAGCGTATTCGCCTGCTGGACGTGGGAAGAAAGGTGCGCCAAAGCAGGTAGAGAAGGTCGACTTGAGACCTTTGACACCGCCCATTTCAGTCGAACCAACCAGTGCGGTATAGCCACTGAGGAAGTGGTAGGCAGCCTGTTCCTTGGTCAGGATCGACACCGGAGGCAGGACGCCAGTCATATCACAGGTCAGGAAGATAACGGCTTTGGGTTCGCCCGCCATGTTCTCTTCAACGCGTTTTTCAACATGGGTCAGCGGGTACGCACAGCGGCCGTTTTCGGTCAGGCTGGTGTCGGTGTAATCGGCAATGCGGGTTTGCTTGTCGATAACAACGTTTTCAACGATGGCACCAAAGCGAATGGCGTCCCAGATAATTGGTTCGTTTTTCTGTGACAGATCGATGGTCTTGGCGTAACAGCCACCTTCGATGTTGAACACTGTGCCCTTGCCCCAACCGTGTTCGTCGTCACCAATCAGGAAACGTTCAGGGTCGGCAGACAAAGTCGTTTTACCAGTACCGGACAGACCGAAGAACAAGCAGACGTCGCCGTCGTCACCGACGTTGGCGGAGCAGTGCATGGGCAGTACATCTTTTTCTGGCAGCAGGAAGTTCTGCACACCAAACATGCCTTTCTTCATTTCACCGGCGTAACGCATGCCAGCGATGAGTACTTTTCGTTGAGCGAAGTTGACAATGACACAACCATCGGAGTTGGTACCGTCGCGTTCAGGCACGCATTCAAAGCCAGCAACGTTAAGTATCTGCCATTCTTCCTTGGAAGAAGGGTTGTAGCTTTCAGGCAGAATAAACAGGTTGCGGCCAAACAGGTTCTGCCAGGCAGTCTGTGTGGACATCTTGACCGGCAAATAATGTTGCGGGTCGGAGCCAACGTGGACGTGGGAAACAAAGCTGTCGTGTTGGGCCAGGTACTCTTCCACGCGGTCCCACAAGGCATCGAATTTGTCGGCATCAAAAGGACGGTTGATATTGCCCCAGTCAATGGCGTCTTTGCTGCTAGGCTCTTCTACAATGTACTTGTCCATTGGAGAGCGGCCAGTACGGACACCGGTTTCCACTACCAGGGCGCCGTTATCTTGCAGTTGGCCCTCACCGCGGGCAATGGCTTGTTCTACCAGAAATGGCGTAGATAAATCCGTGAATACAGTGGTCATATCGATACCCTGGAGGGTCCTCGCAGTTGTGGACGGCCATATGAGCCGTTACCAAAAATTCGTACACCCGTCTGTGTGCTGCAGACGATACTCGATCAATGAGACGCGCAAGTATGCCAGAAAATGCTGTGTGCGCTAAGTCTCCTGCTATTGGTCAGATCAATAACCCGGATAACCCGGCGCTATATTCGCTGATTTTTTATACTGATGGTGCGCTTTCTGATTATTGTAACAATTGTAACAGCGACCGGGGCGGAAGTAACCTAATGCAAATTGTTCTCAGGGAACAGCTCCGTCAGGTCATGTTGGCCGAATTCGTAGTGTTGTTGGCAAAACTCGCAGTTGATGGAAATACTGCCAGATTCTTCCAGCATCTCGGTCAATGCCTGGTAACCGACCTGATGCAGGGCATTGGCCAGCCGGGCACGCGAGCAAGTACAGGCAAATGACAGCACAGTGGCAGGATATACGCGGACGTCTTCTTCGTGATACAGGCGTTGCAGTAACTGGTCATTTTCCAGCGTCAGCAACTCCTCATCCTTGATCGTGGCGGCAAGATGCGCCACCCGATCCCAGGCGTCCTGATCGATCTCTTGCTGGTTATCACTGTTGTGTTGGCTGGCCGGTAGTTTTTGCAGCATGAATCCGGCGGCCTGATTGCCATCGCTGGTGAGCCAGAAGCGGCTGGGTAGTTGTTCAGACTGGTTAAAATAATCTTCCAGGGCGGTGGCGATATTGCCTTCTGTTATCGAGGTGATGCCTTGGTAACGCTGTCCTTGGTCAGGTTCAAGGGTAATCACCAATTGTCCTTCGTGGTCAAAGCCCAATGCATCTGACGACTGTTCGGTATCGTAGCGGGCAATCGCCCGTAGCTGGCCTTGCTCATTGGTTTCGGCTTGCAGCAACGAGATGTTACCGCTCAGGCGCATTTGCAAGGTCAGTCGTCCCTTGAATTTTAGACTGGCACTCATCAATGCGGTCGCAGCCAGTAACTGCCCCAGGGCGATCCGAATGGGTAGCGGATACGACTGGCGGCTCAGAATATCCTGGTAGGTGGTGTTGACGTGGGCAACTTCTCCGCGGATCGGAGCGGCATCAAAGGAAAATCGCTGCAGTTGGTCAGCGCTGCGGTATGACATATCGGTGTACCTGTAACGTTCAGCCGAGATCCTGATGGACCTGTTCAAAACGACGCATATCGCGACGTTCTTTTTTGTTGGGTTTGTGGTCGGGCATAGGCATTGAGGCATTCAGTACCCGACGTTGTTCTGAATTGTCCATCCGTTGCTTGATACTGGCAGGGGTTTCTTCATAGAGCAGCCGTGCTTCGGGGGCACCACGGCGCTGATCAGACAGTGCGGTGATGATGATTTCCTTTTCATCAAAACCCTGCCGGATGGTCAGTTTGGCGCCAACATCGGCTAACTTGCTGACTTTGCAGCGTTGACCGTCGTAGTGCACCTTGCCGCCTTCAATCGCGTGTTTGGCTAGCGCTCTGGTTTTGAAAAAGCGCGCCGCCCAGAGCCACTTGTCGAGGCGGATTTTGATGGAGTTATCAGTCATCACGGTCAGCAGCGTCCTGTGAGTCAAATATCAGTTCGTCAAAATGATGGATGCCGGGAAACTGATCCTGGCTGATTGGCTCGCGTTCACTGTCTGGGTGGTGAATTGCCAACAGGTAGTGAATGCCCCAGCGTTGGGCAGATTCTAGCACAGCGAGACTGTCATCTATCAGCAAGGTGCGTTGCCGGTCGAAGGGTTCGTCCTGTAACAGATGGTTCCAGAACGCTTGTTGCTCTTTCGGTTCACGGTAGTCGTGGGAACTGATGATGCGATCAACGTATTGATCCAGGCCGGTGTGATGCAGCTTGAGATCAACGCTGTCACGATGGGCGTTGGTGACGATTACCCGACGTTTGCCGAGTTGCGCCAGAGTGTTGAGAAATTCGCGCACATAAGGCCGAAAACCGATTTTGTCGGCAACATCTTTTTTCAGTTCGACAATAGGCAAGCCGGTCAGCTCGCTCCAGAAATCCAGGCAGTACCAGTTCAGGGTGCCACGCAGGCCAACAAAACTGCTGCTCAGCTCGGCCAGTGCGTCGGCCTTGTTGAGTCCTTTGTGACGGGCGTATTGCTCTGGCAGGTGCTCTAGCCAGAAGTAATTGTCAAAATGCAGATCCAGCAGGGTGCCGTCCATATCCAGCAGCACAGTGTCGATTTGTTGCCAGTCGATCGGGCGCATAGGGTTATACTCAACAGGTTTTCAGCTATTTAAACAGGCCTGACATGGATAAAAAACCTCAGATCCTGCATCGCTCCATCGTCGCCCAGAGTCGTTTGTTCCGTGTCGAGTCGTTGGAGCTACGCTTCAGTAACGGCGTGGAGCGCACTTATGAGCGCTTGATGCCGGGCGGCCCTGGTGCCGTCATGATGGTGGCGTTGCTGGATGACGATACGGTAGCGTTGATTCGGGAGTACGGTGGCGGTATTGAGGATTATACGCTGACGCTGCCCAAAGGGGCCGTCGATCTGGGCGAATCGATGCGTGATGCCTGCCACCGGGAGTTACAGGAAGAGATTGGTTATGGCGCCCGCGAGTTTGTATTTCTCAAACGCTTGAGTCTGTCACCCAGCTATATGAGTGGTGGTATTGACGTGGTGCTTGCCCGTGACCTGTTTCCTTCTCGCCTTGAAGGTGATGAGCCGGAGCCGTTGGAGTTGATTCCCTGGAAATTAAACGATCTGTTGTCGCTGTATCAGCGTGCCGATTTTTCAGAAGGCCGAGCAGTGGCTGCACTGGCACTGGCGCAGGCGTATCTGGCCGGGCATTACAAGGGTGAGGTACTACCTGGCTGAGGCGACGCCTGGGTGGGGAGCAGTTCTACCAAAGCGGTGCGCAGAGTTTCCATGCGAATGGGTTTACTGACAAAACCGTTCATGCCCGCTGACAGGCAGCGCTGTCGGTCTTCCATCATGGCATTGGCCGTCAGAGCCAGAATGGGAATCTGACTGATATCTGCCGACAGCTGTCGTATTTCCCGAGTGGCCTGAATTCCGTCCAATACCGGCATGTTGATGTCCATCAGAATCAGATCGAAAGTGTCCTGCTGCAGCGCCTGCAACGCCTCGCGGCCATCACTGACGACAGTGCATTCAAGGCCGAGCTTTTCCAGCATGCGGGAAGCAACACGCTGATTGACCTCGTTGTCTTCGGCCAGCAATATTCGGCCCACCAGCGCGGTGCTCTGTAACAAAGGACGTTGTTTAACCGCTGGCTGGCTGGCGGCTCGCAGCGGCAGCTGCAGGGTAAATGTGCTACCCACCCCTGGACTGGATTGTAATGCCACCTCTCCCTGCATCGCAGATGCCAGGTGCCGACAAATAGTGAGACCGAGGCCGGTGCCTCCATAACGTCGACTGGTACTGCTGTCTGCCTGGCGGAAGGCCGAAAAGACCTGTTCCTGCTTGCTTTTGGCAATGCCGATACCGGTATCCGCGACGGCAATATGGATATCGTAGCGAGGGCCTTCCGCTTGGCTGCCGGTAACCCGCACCTCAATCTGGCCATGTTCGGTAAATTTCATCGCATTACTGATCAGGTTGGTGATGATCTGGCGAATACGCTTGGGGTCGCCATTCCAGTACTGAGGAATATCACCGTCGTAATAATAGATAAACGCCAGTCCCTTGCGTCGGATGGGTTCATCAAACAGTTGTTTGAGATCACTGAGTTGCTGGTTCAGGTCAAAATCAATATGTTCCAGTTCCAGATTGCCCGATTCGATTTTTGACAGATCCAGAATATCATTGAGGATTTCCAGCAGGGTTTGCGATGAGTTATAGATAATGTCGAGATAGTGGCGTTGCTCTGTGCTCAGGCTGGAATCAAGAATTAATTCGGTCGCACCCAGAATACCGTTCATGGGCGTGCGAATTTCGTGGCTCATGTTAGCGAGAAAAATGGACTTTGAGTGGTTCGCCTGCTCTGCCTGGGTCAGCGCTTCGCGGATTCGGCTATTGGCCGTTTCGAGGGCGAGGCGGTTGGCTACGGATTCGGTGATGTCCAGGCCTGCCAGCAAGACCTCTCCCTGAATGGCATTGGCGCTGGTCAGACGCGTCATACGCCAGCTGATAGTGTGCTCTTTACCCGTCGAGGACAGTACCGGAAACTCCAGCGACAAACTGCCATTGTGACGGCTGAGCAGATTTTGCCATTCGCGTTCAACAGCAAGAGTGGCTTGCCTCGGGATCAGGTAGCTAAGCGGATAGCCATTAATCTGTTCATCCGGTATTTGTAGCAGTTGCTGTGCTTGCGGGTTAATACGCGTCACGTGACCATTTTCATCACAAATGATCAGCAGGGTTTGCATGGTGTTGAGATAAGTCGACAGCCGTTGCTGCTCTTCGCGCAACTGAGCTTCCATAAAATAACGCTGGGTAATGTCATCACCGGTCACCAGTAGCCATATCTGATGATTGTCGTCTTGTTGCCAGGGACGAACCTGCAGCGCCCAGCGGCCCCATTCGCCGTAACGGTCAAGCAGGCTGGCCTCGAAATCAACCATCGACTGGCTGCTCAGAGACTGATTGATCCTTTGTTGAATTAACTCTCGCTCATTACGCCGCTGAATGCTGGGAAGGTAAGAGCCAGGGCGAAGATCGAACAGCTGCTGGAAGTTCGGATTGGCATCCAGAATCAGCTGCTGCACATTGACGCGCAGCACAATGCCGCTGACGTGTTCCCAGGTAAAACCCTGCTGCAGTAGCTGCTGTTTATAGTGATCGGTAACCGGGCGGGTCAGGTGGTAGCTGATAACACTCACCAAGGCACCGACAAACACCAATGCCAGAATGGCCACGCCTGCCAGTATTTTCAGCGCGCTGACGTCCGGAGCACCCCTGGCAAGCAAGAAAGCCGTTACACCCATGATGCCGCCGGCTCCCACAATCAGGGCGGTGGCAGTCAGAATCAGCTGTTGGCGAGAGCTAAACGACATCGATATTCCTTGAGCGATCATGCGCCCGCGAGTAGCAATGACGTAGGTTCAAACGCCAAGCGTCAGGCCGACAGAATCGGGAGCACCTGGTCGCAGTACACCCATTCGCCCAGTATAGGGTGCATCGAAACATGTCGCGAGCGAAGAAAGGTATCCTCGTCATTTCGAGCGCCGTCATTGATAAATGCGCCCTCTGGCTAGAGCAGACCGGCCACCAGGGGTAATACAATCGCATGCAGCGTGGCAGTCAGGGTCATGGCGGTTACCGCGTAGGCCGCTTCCCGCTCACCCAGCTCCAGTGCCCGGCTGGTGCCAATCGCATGAGCACAGACTCCCAGTGTTATCCCGATGGCCTCGGGCTGGCGTATGCGTAGCAAGGTCATAGTCGGCAATATCAAAATCACTCCCAGCAACCCCGTCAGAATAACGAAGGCAGCCGCCAGCGACGGATCACCACCCAGCTGACTGGTAATAGCAACCGCAACCGGGGTCGTAATAGACTTGGTCAGAATCGTCTGCGCCAGCATCGGATCACCAATCCACCAGATCGTCAGCCCCCAAGCACAGGCCAACGTCGTAGCACTGCCCAGCGTGACCGCCAGAGCAATACGGATAGCATCCTGGCGCAGCGCTTTTAATTGCTGGAATAGCGGCACCGCAAGCATCACGATAACTGGCCCCAGCATATCGTGCAGATACCGTCCACCTTCCATATATACAGAGTACGGCGTGTCGGTCAGCTTCAAGGTCATAATCACCAGACCAAAGCCAGTCAGAATCGGAGGCAGCAGCACCAGGTTACCGGTCAGCCGGTACACATGCTGGCCCAGTAAAAAACAGCCAATGGTTAATGCCGTCCAGAACAACGGAGTATGCAGCAACACCGTCATGAGCGCTTGCCTTGCGACATGATCCAACCACACACCAGCGTACCAGGTATCAGACTGATCGCTAGAATGAGCAACAGCACCAGGCCGTGCTCCTTAACCAACTGTTCATGGGTGACAATGCCGACGCTCACCGGGATTAAAAACAGCGGCAAAATAGGGGCAAGTACTTTGGTGATACCTTCCAGCGCGGCAGGAACCTTGCGCCGGATCATCAGAAAAACCAGCAACAACAGCATGCCAATAATCGCAGCGGGAATCGGAGCTGACGTCCAATATTGAATAAGAGTGCCACCCATCAGAAAGGCAAGCAGGATCAGCAAGCCGGACATGGGCAGGTTCCTGAACAGATGGAGAGGATAAATTGTTTTTTCAGAAACGCTTTTAAGCAGGAAATCATGGGGGAATATGCCGGTCAGCAACACCTAGGGGGTATAAACAGTACCATCAACCACCAGAATTCGGCAATGGTTTGTTGCCTCGTCACAATGCCTCACAACACAACAGCATCAAATGCAGGCAGATGGCTACGCATGATGAGAATGGCGTTGCATCAAGCTGGCGAATCCCGTCCAGAGCGGGAGGATTAATGTATATAAGGCGGCAGTCCGCTCAACGTTGAGCCGTTTTTACTGCCGCGTTCCTTGTTTCACGCCAATCCGAGATGACTCTTTTGATGTCTCAGTTTTTATGTAACGGAATCATACGGCCGGAACCAAGGCCCCACCCATCGCATTTTTAAGTTTTTTCATCGCATTCTTTTCCAGCTGACGAATACGTTCAGCAGATACGTTGTACATGGCAGCCAGCTCGTGCAGTGTGGCTTTATCGTCACTCAGCCAGCGTTGTTGAAGAATAGCCCGGCTCCGGTCGTCCAGGTCACTCAGTGCCGAGGCCAGACGCTCACTGGCATCCTGCTCAAAATTCTCGGTTTCTACCGTCAGTGCCGGGTCAGCACTTTTGTCTTCCAGATAATAAGCTGGAGCCTGATAGGCCGATTCGTCGTCGTCATCAACGCCAGCGTCAAACGCAGCGTCATAAGCATTCAAACGACCTTCCATTTCGAAAACTGTACGGGTTTCAACACCCAGATCGGCTGCTATGGATTTGGCTTCATCCTGACTCAACCAGCCCAGACGCTTTTTCTGGCTACGCAGGTTAAAGAACAGTTTGCGCTGTGACTTGGTGGTTGCCACTTTAACAATGCGCCAGTTGCGCAAGATAAACTCGTGAATCTCGGCCTTGATCCAGTGCACAGCAAACGACACAAGTCGAACACCAACTTCCGGATTAAAACGCTTAACCGCTTTCATCAAGCCAACGTTACCTTCCTGGATCAGATCAGACTGGTTCAGTCCGTAACCGGAATAACTGCGGGCAATATGAACAACGAAGCGCAGATGAGCCATAACCAGACGGCGCGCAGCTTCCAGATCTTCCTGATAGTGCAGGCGATTGGCCAACTCACGTTCTTCTTCAATACTCAGAATAGGAATCGCATTAACCGTTGAGATGTAAGCCTCGAGATTGGCTCCCGGAGACAGCGCATCGACGGCTTGCAAGCCTTTGTTCATTACATACTCCATAAGCGACAAGGTAGCGAATCAATTGACCACGCAAACTGCAGTGGGGTCGCTACAAAATCTGAATTTACAGGGCAGTGTAGCACCCGGTTTCTCCGACATCCAAGCCAGCACTGAGTTCCATTGCAGGAACAATCTCACCACAAACCCGTACATCAGGGTTCTATCTCATGTAAATGGCGACTGACCGACCACCACGCGCCTAACCAGCCCAGTAACATGGCCCCGAGCAACAGTGTCAGAGCGGCACTGGCAGACAAGGGTTGTAACTCAAATCCGGAACCGTATAAGGATGACAGCTCCGCCACCGGATTTCTGAGCAGTAGCCAGCAACCAATCAACATCAACCAGGCCAGCAGCCCTCCAACCATGCCATACCACAAACCGGTATAAAGGAAGGGACGGCGCACATAGGCATCGGTTCCCCCCACCAGCTTGATCACTCGAATTTCATCTACTCGTGCAGCAATAGATAAACGGATGGTATTGCCCACCACCAGCAAAATAGCCAGCGCCAGCATAATACCCAACACCCAGATCAATCTTTGCCCTAACGCCAGAATGGAACGCAGTCGCTCCAACCAGGCCATATCCAGCTGTGCTCTTGCTACAATTTGGAACGATTCCAGCTGTTCCAGCAAGCGTTGCAACTGCTCGGCTGGCAGCCCTAGTGGTGGCTCGACCAGAATGGTCGCTGGCAAGGGATTTTCTGAGAGCATATCCAGGGCATTCGACAGTCCGCTGGCTTCGCTGAATTGTGCCAGGGCCTGATCGGCACTGACATATTCAGTCTCAACAACAGACCCCAACTGCTGGATCCGTTGCTCCAATGCCAGCCCGTCTGCGGTGGTTGTGCCCGACTGTAAATACAAGGTGATGCGCCCAGACTGCTGAAAATTGCCGCTTAACTGTTCAACATTGGTTAACGACATCCACAACGCTCCGGGCAACGTCAAGGCGATGGCAACAACCAGCCAAGTGAGTAGACTGGAGGCAGGACGGGCCAGTAATGTCAGCAGCGTCTCCACTGCCACCAGCTGGTTATGGGCCAGCCAGGCAACAACACGATGTCCGATGCCGATTTTCTGTGCCGATGCCCCCGAGGAGGTACCGGCCGATCGGGCTGTTTGATTGCCAACTGCGGTTCGACGGGAAGAGGCTACCGCTCCGCGCTTTTTATCCGGCGTTGCCGACATGGAGATCACCTCCCATCTGACCGTGATCAAGAATCAGGCGGCGCTTGCCCATACGCTCGATCAGGGCGATATCGTGAGTCGCTATCAATACCGTCACGCCGACTTGCTGGAAGCGTACAAACAGATTCATGATTTCTGCTGATAACTCCGGGTCGAGGTTACCTGTCGGCTCATCGGCCAGTAATAACGATGGTTTATTGACAACCGCACGGGCGATACCGACGCGCTGCTGCTCACCACCAGATAATTCAATGGGATTACGCTGCTCCAGATGCAACAGTCCAACGGAATCCAGCGCGGCACGTACTCGCCTGGCGCAGTCGAGTGGTGAATAGCCCGCAATCTGCAAGGGTAATGCAACGTTGTCGTAAACCGGTCGATCAAACAGCAACTGATGGTTCTGGAAGACCACACCAACCTTGCGACGATGATAGGGTACCTGCCCCTGGCGCAATCGATTGAGATTCTGGCCATCAACAAACACCTGACCACGAGACGGACGTTCCATCAACATCATCAGCTTCAGTAAGGTGCTTTTACCGGCCCCGCTGTGGCCAGTAAGAAAAGCCAGCTCACCGCGTTCCAGTTCAAAACTGACACCACTGAGCGCTTCCTTTCCCCCAGCGTAGCGTTTGCTCACCTGATCAAAGCGAACCATGCTCATCGATCAGTCTCCGCTGCTGTCGCGCTGAAACAGGGCGTCGATAAACTGGCCCGCATGAAACGGACGCAGATCCTCAATGCCTTCACCGACACCAATAAAGCGCACCGGTATCCCAAACTGCTTCGCCAACGCGAAGATAACCCCGCCCTTGGCGGTACCGTCCAGTTTGGTCAGGGTCAGCCCCGTTACACCGACCGTCTGGAGGAATTGCCGGGTCTGGTTAATCGCATTCTGGCCGGTACCGGCATCCAGTACCAACATGACTTCATGAGGGGCTGCCGGATCCAGTTTTTTCATCACCCGAACGACCTTTTCCAGCTCCTGCATCAGGTTGTCTTTGTTGTGCAGTCGCCCCGCTGTATCCGCAATCAGTACATCTACCTTGCGGCTTTGAGCAGCTTGCAGGGCATCAAAAATCACCGAGGCAGAATCAGCCCCGGTATGTTGGGCAATCACCGGCACCTGGTTGCGTTCACCCCAGACCTGTAATTGTTCCACCGCAGCAGCCCGAAAGGTATCGCCGGCGGCCAGCATCACACTTTTGCCTTCACTCTGGAATTGACGGGCCAACTTGCCAATGGTGGTGGTTTTACCGACACCATTAATACCCACCATCAGAATCACAAAGGGAGCCTTACTGGTCGTCACGGTCAGCGGTGCTTCGACCGGTGACAGTGCGCCTTTCAATTCATCGATCAGGGCATCGTACAGGGCATCAGAGTCTTTCAGTTCCTTGCGGCTAACGCGCTCCGTCAGGCGGGCCATAATATCGGCCGTCGCTTCCACACCGACATCCGCCATGATCAACTGGGTTTCCAGCTCTTCCAGCAAATCATCGTCGATGGCCTTTTTACCCAACAGCAAGTTAGCCAGACCATCGGTCAGGTTGCTGCGAGTGCGACTCAGGCCAGCCTTGATACGGGCAAAAAAGCCCTGTTTAGGTGCCACCTCTACTTCAACAACAGAACTGGGCTGACTGCCCGTATCGATCGGGTCGCTCTCCGGCTCATCAGCATCCGGTGCGAGGGCCGCTTTCGTGCCGGCAGCAACCGGTTCAGGCATAACCTCTTCGGGGCTTTCGTCATGGCTTGCAAGCACTGATTCAGTGCTGCTGTCATTTTCGGTGGCATTGGCAGGCGACTCAACATCCATTGCCTTTCCAATCGTCGCTTTTGCATCGGCAGCAGCCGGTTCTGGCGCTGGGGCGCTGTCGACAACGTCGGCTTCACTATCTATCCCGGTCAATTCCGGATCAGCAACAACGTCCGGGCTGGTGATCTGCTCGGCCTCTGCCGATGATTCGGTGACTTGCGGGTTTTTCTTTTTGCGCTTAAAAAAATCAAACATGGCGTTCACTGT
Source organism: Candidatus Thalassolituus haligoni (assembly GCF_041222825.1). Classification (NCBI taxonomy): domain Bacteria; kingdom Pseudomonadati; phylum Pseudomonadota; class Gammaproteobacteria; order Oceanospirillales; family Oceanospirillaceae; genus Thalassolituus; species Candidatus Thalassolituus haligoni. Next base: position 118,756 of record NZ_CP139482.1, on the reverse strand, counting down.
CAGCGTGGCTGGGGGAGGAGCCGGAAACGGCTGAAATTGGCGGCTATGCTACCACTATTCCAGCGTTTTTGATGTGTCTGGTTGCAATATGGATGTCGACATTCAGGCTGTGCTTGATACCATCCGCCGATATCCGTAGTCATTGATGAGATTCCGCGTGAGCAAGTCACCCACCCAACAACTGAGAATTATTGGCGGCGAATGGCGTTCCCGTCGGCTGCGTTTTCCGGCAGTGGATGGCCTGCGCCCAACCATGGACAGAGTGCGTGAAACCATCTTTAACTGGTTGCAGTTTGACGTGGCAGGCGCACGCGTACTGGACGCTTTTGCCGGGAGTGGTGCGCTCGGTATCGAGGCGCTGTCCCGAGGTGCCAAAGATGTCGTTTTTCTGGAAAAGCACCCGAAGGCTGCTATTCAACTGAAAGATAACCTTGGGACGCTGAACGCAACCCATGCCCAGGTGTGGGCTGGTGATGCCTTACTCTGGTTGCAGCAGAATCCACAACCTTTTGATCTGGTTTTTTTGGATCCACCGTTCGGCAAAAACCTGCTGCAGCCCGCCATTGACGCTCTTACGCTCCTCCCTGGCGCCTTGATCTACACCGAATACGAGACGGTGCTAGCGCCAGCCTGGCCCGCCAACTGGCAAGAGCGTAAAAGCAAAACCACCAAAGAGTTCTGTTTCCGGCTGTTTGTGGTAACTGACTGATTGTTTCAGATACGGATACAGCACGGCCACCCTGCACCTGCGTGGCCTTACAACACTTCACATTGTCCGCTCGAATCAGCCTTATGGTTGCACAATATCCAGCCGGTCAACGCTCTGGAAACCCCGTGGCAGCTTGTTGCCTCGCCGCCCGCGTTCACCCAGATAATGCTCCAGATCGCTGAACTTCAATTTCAGATGGCGCTTGCCGGAATACACCAGCAGGATATCTGTCGTGTGGAATGCCCGCACCGATACCATCAGCTCTTCTGCCGCAGAGGCGCGAGCAGCACTGATATTGATCAGTCGATTGCCCTTGCCCTTGCCCAGCCGAGGTAAATCGGCAGCCGGGAAGACCAGTAATCGGCCTTCATTCGTCACCGTCGCGATCCATACATCACTACCCGCAGGCAGCAGACCTGGTGCCAGCACACGGGCATTCGGAGGCAATGTGATCAATGCCTTGCCAGCCTTGTTCTTGCTTTGCATATCGGCAAAGCGGGTAATGAATCCGTAGCCCGCATCACTGCATAACAGGTATTCGTCACTGTCCTGCCCCATGAGCATGTGCTCAAATACCGCACCCGCCGGAGGGTTCAAATGCCCAGTCAAGGGTTCTCCCTGGCCACGAGCACTCGGCAACGTATGGGCAATCAGGCTATAGCTGCGGCCAGTGTCGTCCAGTAACACAACGGGCTCATTACTCTTGCCCGGAATGGCTTGAAGAAACGCATCCCCTGACTTGTAACTCAGCTTTTCTGGATCCACATCATGGCCTTTCGCCGCCCGTATCCAGCCTTTTTGAGACAGTACCACCACGATGGGGTCAGAGCTCAGTAGCTCAGCTTCCGTCAGCGCTCTGGCTTCCGAGCGCAGCACCAGCGGGGAGCGACGATCATCGCCGTATTTCTCGGCATCGGCACTGATCTCTTTTTTAATCAGGGTTTTCAACCGCCGCTCGGAGCCAAGCGTCTTCTCCAACTGCTGGCGTTCCTTTTCCAGTTCATCCTGCTCACCACGAATGTTCATCTCTTCGAGCTTGGCCAGGTGTCGCAGTTTTAATTCCAGAATCGCTTCGGCCTGTATGTCCGAAATGCCAAAACGTTGCATCAGCGCCGGCTTGGGCTGCTCTTCTTGACGAATAATCTCGATCACTTCATCGATATTAAGGAAGGCAACCAGCAAACCTTCGAGGATATGCAGCCGGGCAAGTACCTTGTCGAGACGAAACTGGAGCCGACGACGGACGGTTGCTGTTCGATAGGTCAGCCATTCGTTCAGCATGGTGAGCAGGTTTTTTACCTGCGGTCGACCATCCAGACCGATAACGTTCATATTGACACGGTAGTTACGCTCCAGATCGGTGGTCGCAAACAAGTGCGCCATCACGGCTTCCGCATCCACTTTGCGAGTACGCGGCACAATCACCAGCCGGGTCGGATTTTCATGATCGGATTCATCCCGCAGATCAGCCACCATCGGCAGCTTTTTCGCCTGCATCTGGGCGGCGATCTGCTCCATGATTTTGGAACCGGAAGCCTGATGTGGCAGGGCGGTAATCACAATATCACCGTCTTCACGGGTGTAGACCGCTCGCATTCTGATACTGCCACGGCCCGATTGGTAAAGTTTGCGCAACTCGTCACGCGGGGTAATGATTTCCGCCTCGGTGGGAAAATCAGGCCCTTGTACCAGCTGGCACAAATCGTCACTGCTGGCGCCCGGATTATCCAGCAGGTGAATGCAGGCACTGGCCACTTCGCGAATGTTGTGCGGAGGAATATCCGTTGCCATACCAACGGCAATGCCGGTTGTTCCATTCAACAGCACATGGGGCAAACGCGCCGGCAGGGTGGTCGGCTCGTCCATGGTGCCATCAAAGTTGGGCTGCCAATTCACCGTCCCCTGACCAAGTTCGGATAACAATACGTCCGCAAAGGGGGACAATTTGGCCTCGGTATAACGCATCGCCGCAAAGGATTTCGGATCGTCGGGTGCACCCCAGTTACCCTGGCCATCAATCAGCGGGTAACGATAGGAAAACGGCTGCGCCATCAACACCATCGCTTCGTAGCAGGCGCTATCACCATGCGGGTGGTATTTGCCCAGCACATCCCCCACGGTTCTGGCGGATTTTTTGTACTTGGCCGTTGCTTTCAGGCCCAGCTCGCTCATTGCATAAATAATACGACGCTGTACCGGTTTGAGTCCGTCTCCTACATGGGGCAAGGCACGATCAAGAATGACGTACATGGAGTAGTTGAGGTAGGCATTCTCGGTGTACTGTCGCAGCGACTGGCGTTCTACGCCATCATCGGTATAGCTGGTTTGCGTCATTGGAATTGGATACGACTGAGTTCAGGTAGGGCGATTGTGACTGAGGCCTGCAAGATGGGCAATCACTCTGCAGCTATTCGATCCCGACCACAGAGGGTCGACGGAGTGCACTGTCGGCGTATCGATTTAAAAAATCGTCGCCCGTTAAGGGTGGACTGAACAGAAACCCCTGCCCCCAGTCACATCCCAGCCGCTGAAGAATCGCAGCTTGCGCACGCGATTCCACCCCTTCAGCCACCACCGTTAAGCCAAGGCTTTTGGCCATCAGAATAATGGCCCGGGCGATTTCATAATCACTGATATCGTCGTTGATATCCCGCACAAACGACTGATCTATCTTCAGCACCGTCACCGGCATGGATTTGAGTTTGCTTAAAGATGAGTAGCCGGTGCCAAAGTCATCAATCGAGAATTCGACCCCCTGATTACGCAGCAAGCTGATCTGACGGGTGACTTCCGTAATACCACTCATCATCGCCGTCTCAGTAATTTCCAACTCCAACCAGGCCGGATCAAATGCCATGTCTGCCAGCGACGCCATCAGCCGTGAGGCAAATCCGGCGTTGATCTGAATCGCCGACACGTTAATGGCGATTTTTTCCAGCAATAACCCCTGTTCACGCCAGGCCAAAAACTGCTTACAAGCCTGCTCCAGTGCCCACTGGCCCATGCTGTGAATCTGGCCAGTCGTTTCTGCGATAGGAATAAATTCCACCGGTGACACATTACCCAGCTGCGGATGCAACCATCGCATCAGCGCCTCGACCCGTCGCGGCTGGTTGTCACCAAAACGAAATTGTGGCTGATACATCATCGCCAGCTGACTGAGGCTGACCGCATCACGCAAATCATGATCCAGGGTCGATCGATCGTTTAGAGTTTCAAGCATCGACGGTTCATAGAAGCAAAATCCATTGCGGCCATTTTGCTTGGCTTGGTGCAAGGCGGCGTCGGCATGACGAACCAGCATCGTAAAATTGTCGCCATCTTGAGGAAATTGGCTGATGCCAACACTACTACTAAGGGAAAGCAGATGACCATTCAGTTGGTACGGTTCGGAAATAACTGATAACAGCTGTTCAGCCTTGGAAGTCAGGCTGGCACGCGTTCCTGACTCCGGTAGCACAAGAATAAATTCATCGCCGCCAAGACGGGCGCACAGATCAGAATCTCTCAGATTACTGCAGAAACGACGGGCAACGTCCTGTAGCAGCAGATCCCCGACATCGTGGCCAAAGGTGTCATTGATCCCCTTGAACTGATCGAGATCAAAAAACAGCACCGCCAGATTTCCTCCCTGTCGTCGTGCCAGACGTAACGCATAATCGAATTTTTTCGACAACAGGGTACGATTGGCCAACCCAGTGAGGGCATCATGATGAGCAATAAATTCAAGGTTGTTCTGAATCTTGCGTAACTCGGTCACATCACGACTTACACCGAGCACCCCCAGACATTGCCCCTGACGGTCAAAAAGTGGCGACTTGCTGATTTCCATCAGAATACGCTCACCATTTGCCGACGTTACCCATTCCTCATTACGGTAACGAGCACCTTGATGAATCGTTTCCTCATCAACACTCTGGTGCCGCCGGGCAACATCGGCATCAAACAGCTCAAAGTCTGTTTTACCCACAGGGTCGCGGCCAATTCCTTGAGATATTTGTTCATTAACGTAGCAGTACACCCCGCGACGATCCTTGAAAAACACCCCATCGGGCAGGCCATCACAAATGGCCTGCAACAACTCGCTTTGCTGCTGCAAATGACTCTGGGTACGCTGTAACAGCCGGGCACGATAAGTCACTAGCAGCGCTGTCGTCAGCCCCCAGAACATCAGCCAATACCGCACACCTGCCCCACTCATCAAGGGCATAGCCAAGATAATTCCGACCATTAGCAGTAAAATCAGCTGGCTGTAGTTTTCCAGCCAACCATAATTATCAGTAATACGCGATGAGGTGAAAGACATCCATTTTCCCGCCACAGAAGCACATGAACCGATCCCGCTCGGAACCCTGTTACCGCATAATATCCCCGTTTATGTAAATTTATGTAACAACTTTTTCAGATTGATTGGATATCGGCCGCGACTGTCCTTATTGCCATTGCCGCTAACCGTGTTTCAGCCAGATAGCGCGCTATCACGCCGCCAACGCGGCTTTTTGGATCGGCAAGCAATCCGACAATTTATCTATATTCTGACGACTCAAGAGAGCAAAGGCATGCCCACTGAACCGGAATCAATTCACATTTTGTGAAATTAATCCGTTCAGATAATCGCTTTTGTTAGCTCAAAAACAGATAGCAACGCCCAATATTCCAGCCTCAACTCATATTTAGTTGTCTTTGTTGAATACAAGCAAATGACCAGCAGCTCTGATCACCGCAGGGATTAATATTATTGGGGTGCGAACGCGCTTGCCTGCCTTCAGGGCAGCAACGGTGCCATAAAATGAGCATTTGTCAGGAAATTTGCTCTGAATCGCCATGTCGGACAATCACCGCTGCCCCTTCTATTTGTATTCCAACTGACATAAAACCGTCCAATTAGGCTGCTAGGCTCGCCACCTCGTCATCTGCCCATTATTTTTATTTTGGTCGACGAAGTGCACAAAACGTGTCTGAATTAACGTGATGTAACATAATTGATACACTGTGTTGACGAGCACTAACTGGCTAAGCATACTGCCCGCCGTTGTGCCACCGCCACGAATACTGGTAACTCACACAAGGAACTAGTGCCGATATGCAGGCGAATCCAGAAACAAAGCAGCGTCCGATGTTCCATCTCGGCAGACTGCTCATGCTGACCAAGGCTCTGGCACTGAGTGTCGGCCTCGTTTCTGTTGCGACCGCAGCACCCATTCAGTTAAGAATGGGTCCAGCAGATACCTATCCGGTTTCGACGGACATACCGTCTGATACGGCGCTTATCCCCCTGAAACGCCAGCTCGACTGGTTGTATGTACAGGCTGGAGAGTATCAGGGCTGGATCAGTATCGACTCGCTCGAAGCGTTGCCAGAAAACATCAAGCGCCTGGAGCCACTGCAGTTTCGTGACAATAGTGACGAAAACAATCCCCAGTTTGAACTGGCTGCAACCTCTGAAACCGCTCTGACACTCGGTGCCAACTTTATTTTGTTTGATCAGGCAGCGGCTGTACGCATTACCCGTTCTACCGACACGAATGATGACTGGTACTCTCTGGAGGCAGGAAAGCGCTTTCCTTTCGCCGAGAACGGTCGCTGGTCATGGGATGGATATTTGGGAGTTGGTGTTGGCAAGAGTTCAGGCGGTTCAACCCGCTGGGACGACGAGGGTGACGACACAACCGTGCCGCTGCTTTCAGCCACAACCGATATCAACTGGAATATAGCTTACAACGTCAGTATCGGCGGCCGGGTTCAAGTCCAGCAAGCCTTGTCTGGCAATAGTGCAAATCATGGAGCGTTGGCCCTAGTATGGAAAATTCGTTTCTGAAAAGATCCAGTCTTGCACTGGGTTTCCTCCTGGCAGCGTCGTCAATTGCAGCTGCCGAGACTTCTCCATCGACCTTTGACGACCCTGCCGTATTGCAAAAGCTGCTGGGTATGGTCGCCGACAAGGCCAAATCTGACGCCAAACTGGCTCCGGGCAATGCCGAGGCTCTGAACGATCCGAAAGTGCTCGAAAAGCTGTTGCACATGGTTCAAAAGGAAACGCCTCCGGCATCGTCTGCCTTTGACAACCCGGCGATGATGGAAAAACTGTTGTCCCGAATGGCGCAAATGGGCACAGAAAAGAGCTATATGGCAGACGAAGTAGCCGTCAATACCAGCTCGGCTCTGGACGGAGCCAGCGTGATGCAAGGGTTGCTGCCCCTCGTTGGCGTATCTGCGGTTCCCCGAACGGCAGAGATCTTTGAACCGATCCCCCGCACATTTGATTTTTCCGATGGTATTCCGGAACAGAAAGCTCTGATTGGCATGTCACTGGGTCAGCAAACGTCTGCGGAATATGGCGACAGCCTGTTGTTTGGCGGCTCTGTCCGTTATCACCTGACCGACCGTATGGATGCCCTGGCCAGTATCGATTTGGGCCTGACCTCGTTTGGCAACCAGACCATCAAGGATGATAACGGTAATACCGAGTTGAAGGAGCATGCAGCCTTCCGTGTCATTACCGCCGGAATCGGCTATTCACTGCTCAAAGGTATTACCAGTGTTGATGGCGAAACGTTTCTGCCATGGCAGTTGAACGTAGATGGCGTTATCGGTGAACAGTTCACTGGCAGCAGCCATGGCATGTACCTCGGCGTAGGGACATCTCTTCAGGTGATGATGGGCGACTACTGGATTGGTACCGATACCCGCTACTACCACGTCGATGACGAAGTACTTAACCAAGAAGGTTCGCACCGAGGTCTGCAATGGAGCATAGCAGTCGGATTTTACTACTAGTCCTGGCCGCTCTGATCGCCAGTTTTTCCGTTGCTGACACAGCCTCGAGCAAACTGTCGATTGGAGACACGCTGGCCGAGCTGGCGCTTCCTCCGGTCATGGGCGGCTACGCAAAAAGCTTGAATGAGCAGCGCGGCAAGCCGGTAATGCTGATTTGGGTCGGCCCATGTCACCAATGCCGGGAAGCACTGGAGCAGTATGAGCAACTGGCACGTCAGTACAGCAAAAACGGCCTGGTTACCTGGGTGATATGGGATACCGATGATCAGTTGGTCAAGGATGCTCCCCATACAAGTCTGCCGTTACTGGCATACAACCAGAAACTGACCAGGGCATGGCAAATCAACCCATTGCCCGCCGTAATGCTGGTTAGCCCTGACGGAACACTGGATTACCTGTACGCAGGTAGCCTTTTCAGAAATATGGAATTCACTCGCCGCGCCCTGAGTCACTGGTTATCCGGGGACGGCGTAGTACATCAACGTTGATGAGGTGGTTATGAAGTTTTTAGTTGCAGGGATGCTATGGTTCTTCGGTATTTTCCAAGCCGTGGCAGCGACCCCAGAAGACATTCAGCTTGAAATCGATTCAGCCAAACGCTCGGTGATTGAGTTGAGCAGCGAGCTCTCGGCCATCGAAAAGCAACTGATCAGCCCGATTAGTACCAAGGCGTCACTGTATTTGGCACTCAGTAACGGTAAATTCTTTACCCCCATGTCAATCACAGTGTCTGGCAATGGTATTACTCCCGTTAACTATCTTTATACGGAAAAAGAAATCCAGGCCCTTCAGTTTGGTGCTGTCCAGCCGCTGGCCGACCTTGAAGTGGCACCCGGCAATCACCTGTTGAAAGTTGTCGTGCGTGGACGTGACGAAAACAAGCGTGTTCGTGATCTGGTCTATGAGGGGGTTTTCCGTAAAAACGGCGACCATCTCAAACTCTTGCTTTCTATTACGGACAACACCGCCCAACGCAGCGCAGTTGCTACTCTGAAGGCTTGGTAAGTCATGCAAAAGTCAGGATTACTCGCTCTGGCCGTAGCGGCTACCGCTTGGGTAAGCAGTACTACCTGTGCAGCGCAGCCTACGGCGTCAGATAACAGCATTGTATCTGCGCTAAGTGCCACAGCTCCGGTACTGAAAACCCCAATCGATGTGCTGAATCACGAGCTGGGCAAGCGTGTGTATTTCTTCCACTATCTGACCAGCAACCCTCTGGTTGCCATGTCAGACAGTGACGCAGAACCAACGCTCGCCGATATGGACATCATGTACACACTACCCGCCGGGTTGTCAGACTTGGGCATGGATTCCTACGCCAGTGCGTTGCTCCGTGATCCGTCACTCAGTCACTCTCCAGGAATGGGAAATACCTGGTTCATGCTGGCCCGTAACGCCTCCGACCGAAGTAACTGGCTGCAAGCTGGCCAACTGGTCAGTAAGGCGATGGCCGGCGACGCTTTGCTGAACCCGGCAGATGAAGCCGAAGCAGCCTTTATAGCCACCACCTCATACGCCAATCGAGATCAGACCCCGCAAGCTGAAGAGGCTTTTAGTCAGATTGATGAGGATAGCCACTGGTACCGGTTTGCCGGTTATAACCTGATGCTGACAAAAATGCGCCAGGGAATATCTGCTGACGACTTGCAGCAGTGGGTGTCCGATTTTCTGGTCAATGATCCGGAAAATGAACAGCAAACTGCGCTGAATGATCGCTTCCGTTTAACGGCGGGAAAATACGAGTTACGCAACAAACATTATGACGAAGCCATTGGTTATTTGCGTCAGGTATCCAAGGATGGCCCCTACACCTCCGATGCATTGCTGCAATATGGCTGGGCATTGTCAAAGCGCTGGCAATACGACCAGGCATTACAGCCATGGCGGGTATTGCAGGAGCACTTCCCCCTGCTGGACATTCATGCACTCGAATCATTGATGGCAACATCCTACCTTGCCGAACTAATGAATGGTGGGGTGCCCTCCCTGCCCGTCTACGAATACACAGAAAACCGTATGACGTTGGCACTTGAGCAGCTCAATAATCTCAACAATCCGGCAACCTTACTTCAGTGGGTAGCGCGCTGGGAAGCTCGCCAGTCGGCAACCTCTGACAATATACTCAGTGCTGACCCTCAGGGCGTCACCGAATCACCCACTAGCCGCAACCTTGAAGGATTGCTCAGTACCAGCGCCTTCATCCAGGAGCAGCAGCGTCTGCTGGACATTCGCAGCATGCTGGACTGGGTTCAACGGCAACAACAACAGCTGTCTCTTGCACAGGCTGAGAAGCTCGCCAATCTGGCGGCTTATGTTCAGGTCGCACAGTCCGGCAGACTGGAGCAGGTAGAAAGCAGCTCCAGGCAGCTGCAACAACAGATCGCACTGATCGACCAGCGCATTCAGGAACAGCGGCGCCAAGCGTTTGGTTTTGCCAATGAATCAGAGTTACAGCAGCTGAATAAGCTGGTCGCTATTGCCAAGGAATCCAGTGGCGAAACGCCCATGGAACAAGATATCCGTGAGCAGGCCGCGCTCCTGCAAGGCATTTCCCAGTGGCAGCTGAGCAAGTCTTTACCACAAAGGGCATGGACACTCAAAAAACAGCAACTTCTATTGCAGCAGCAATATCAGGATTTAAATACCCAGCTGACCAATGTCAATGGACTACGGGAACAGGTGGGTACCTTTCACGCCCACTCTGAAGCGCACCTGGCAACCATCGAAGCCGCCGCCAGCAAACTCAGCCAGCTGGAACAAACACTGACAGCACTCCACACCAAACAGCAGCAGCAAATTGTCACCGTTGCTCAGAGCCATATCGGCATGTTGAAAGACCGACTCAAGGATTACCTCGCGACCACTCGCCTGTCTATTGCCCGACTTTACGACAACGAGCTGCGTCGCAACACCAACAGCGGAGGCCTGGGTGAATATGAATGACCGGCGCTCACTGATATGGTCCTCTGTCGTGTCCTGTCTGCTTGTAACTGCTGGCTGCGCCCAGGTACAACCACACCAGGCTGGCACCATATCGGATCTCACATATTACGGACTGAAAGCGCCTTCCAATGAGCCACTGATTGTCACCAATGAAGACGTCGTGGCACGTTATCGGGCTTACATTGAAGTCGCAGATCACCACCAATACGCAATGCTGGCTTCCCGCCGTATTGCTGCGCTGCGCCTGAACGAGCAAGAAGCAGCTTGGACCGGCGACAGCTTTACTTCCGATGAAGAAGAAGCCGTTGATCCGGAGGTGCTTGCCGCCTCCATTCGTGATTTCGAATCATTACTGGCCGATCATCCAGACAACGCCAGCAATGATGAAATACTCTATCAGCTAGCCAAAGCTTACAACATCGCAGCTGAGCCGGAAGAAACCGCCAGGGTTCTTGAACAGCTGGTCGAACGCTACCCGGACTCCCTCTATTATCTTGATGCCGAATTCCGCCTTGGTGAACTGCGCTATGCCATGAGCGACTATGTCGCAGCAGAACAATCGTTCCAGCGCCTGGTAAAACATGGTCGTATTGGCAATAAATACTACAGCAATGCTGGCTACATGCTGGGCTGGTCGCTGTTTAAACAAAGCCGTTACGATGACAGCCTGCTGGCGTTTGCTCGGCTGATTGACGAAGACTACCCAACCCAGAGTGCGATTGATAACGCCAGTGGTGCCGACCTTGAAATCCTCAAGGACAGCGTTTACACCATGGCAGTCGCTTTCAGTTACCGTGGTGAATGGGAAGAGGTCGGCGAATTCTTTGATCACTACGGTCGTCGCCACTACGAATACCTGATTTATGATCGCCTGGCTGACTTCTACTACGAGCAAAAATACTACCAGAGTGGCGCGTCGACGCTGGCCGCCTATGTCGAGCGCTACCCCGATAGTGACCGGGCACCGGTTTATTACCAGCACATGGTTGACCAGTACGCTGCTGCAGGCTACCCCGTACTGCAACGTCAAAGCGAAGCAGACTATATAGACCGTTTCGGTATCGACAGTGAGTATTGGGCTAACCATGGTGAAGAAGTACACGCCACGATTCGCGAACCCCTCGCTGGCTATATTATGGATTTAGCCAAGTTTAATCACGGCTGGGCACAACAGACCAAAGACAGTGCGGAAAAAGCAGCACGTTATGCCGAAGCGGCGAAGTGGTACGACATTTATTTACGTAGTGTCCCGGATGCCGCCGATGCCGCCGAAGCGCATTTCTTGCTGGCAGAGATCGCCTACGAGCTCGGCAACTACAAGCAAGCCCGTGATCATTACGAAATCGTAGCCTATCAATACCCCGATCATCCGCGAGCCTCGGAGGCTGCCTATGCAACGGTATTGGCTTATAACAAATACAAACCAACCAACGAAGATGAAGCAGCAGAATGGCGTCAGCAAAGTGCTGAAAACTCCATGCGCTTTATCAATACCTTCCCCGAGCATGAAGAGCGTGGCAAGGTTCTGGTAAGTACTTCCGAGCTGTTCCTGGCTGACAAAAACTATGAAGAGGCACTGTCTGTTTCCCGCATGGCCTGGGGCATTCAGGATAATCTGTCAGACAAACATCGCTATGGTGCTGCACTGGTTCGAGGACACTCGGCATTTGAGCTGGGATATTACACCGAAGCAGAAGAAGCGTTTCAGCAAGCACTGAAGTACAACAAGATTGATGGCAAAACCCGCAAGGATATTCGCGAAAAACTCGCGGCGGCGATCTACAAACAAGGTGAGCAGGCCCGCGAAGCCGGTGATTACGAGTTGGCAGCCGCCAGCTGGAATCGCATTGGTGATGTCACTCCTGGCAGCGAAAACTCCATCATTGCCGAATACGATGCCGCCACCATGCTGTTTGAAATAGAGGACTATGCCGGGGCAGAGAAAGCGCTAAAAGCATTCCAGCGTAAATATCCCAACCATAAACTCAGTCAGGATATTCCCACCAAGCTGATTTTCACCTATGAAAAGCAGGAAAAATGGGCGACGGCAGCCAATGCTCTGGCGGATGTATGGCGTACATCCAAAGACAAGAAAGAACAGCGCATCGCCTGTTTCCAATCCGGTGAATATTATGAAAAAGCCGGTGACATTGGCAGCGCCATCGTCATGTTCAAGCGCTATGCCAACAACTACTCGGAACCTTTCGATCCCGCCATCGAAGCCCACTACAAGCTGGAGCAACTGTATGGCATGGAAGGCAATGAAAAGGACGAAGACAAGCGTCGTTTCTGGCTTGATAAAATCATTACCCTGAATGCCAATGCCGGGGACAAGCAAACCGAACGCTCGAAGTACTTGGCTGCTGGTGCCTCCTACGAGTTGGCAGAGTTTTCACGACTGAAATACGAGAGTCTGCCGCTGACCTTGCCACTCAACAAGAGTATTCCGATCAAGAACAAGGCCATGCAAGAAGCTCAGGAGTTGTATACCCAATCCGTCGAGATGGGCGTGCTCGAATTTACCACCTCCTCGACCTATCGTATTGGTCAGCTCTATACCCAACTGAGCAAGGCGCTATTGGACTCAGAACGACCAAAAGGACTGGATGAGCTGGAACTCGAGGAATACCAATTCCTGCTTGAAGACCAGGCCTACCCGTTTGAGCAGGCCGCGATGGACGTGCAGATGAAAAACATCAATCGTACCTACGACGGCATTTACGATGAATGGATCAAAAAGAGCTTCGATGTCATGGCTGACCTGGCACCGACCCAATACCGTAAGGACGAAAAGGAATTGAGCTATGTTAGTGAGATTCGCTAGTTTTCTCTTGGTGATGGTGCTGGCAGGCTGTAGCTCGTTGATGAAGAGCGACGGCGAGGATAACGCCGACCAACCAGAAGAAACACAACAACAAGTAGCTGCAGAGACAGAAGCAGAAACCGGGCCGGATGACTCTGCTGATGCTGACCTTGATGCAGAAACCAAGGGGCTGTTCAAGCATGGCCTGATTTTGCTCAAATCAAAACGCTATGACCAGGCTTTGAAGCACTGGATCATCATGTCTGAGCGTTTTCCGGAATATCCGGGCGTCTGGGTCAATCTGGGTTTATCCCAATACCAGACCGGGGATTTTGAAGGCAGTAAATCCAGCATTGATCAGGCCTTGGTATTGAATAGCGAATTTTGTCCTGCGTTTCAGGCTATGGGGCCAGTAGCACGGGAACTTGGTGATTTTACCCTGGCAGAACAAAGCTATTCCAAAGCCATTCAGTGCTCAGTGCCCAACCCCGATCTGCACTATAACCTGGGCATATTGTACGATCTGTATATGAGGCAGTACGGGAAAGCATTGCTCCAGTACCGCACAGCACAGCAGCTGAACAAGAAAGAAGATCCACTACTGACAATCTGGATACAGGATCTCGACAAACGCATCAAAAACACCCAGGCACAAGAAGCTGCCGCTGCCGCCGAAGCAGCCAGCCAGCCTAGTGAAGCGCCAACCCAGCAGCCTGCGGCTGCTGCAGATTCGGAAGGAGACTCCTGATGAAAACATGGTTATTCGCACTGCTGGCCTTGCTTTCTCCGGTAACCGCTATTGCAGCAGATGTTATTCAACTGGAAGGGATCTCCATCCTTGGCAGTACGGAAGACGCCGGCATCATGACAATTACTTCATGGAAAAGCCCACCCGACGTGGAAATACCGTTCGAACCTATTAATGGCTATGAGGAAGAACGCTTCGAGCCGCTGCAACCGAAACAATTTCAGCTAGAAGTTGAATATGCCAAACGTTTCAGAGACGGTTTCGGAAATCAGGCAACGGAAAGGAAAGCGAATTAGTTCACACAAGGATCGCGTAGGCTGACAAATCAGTGAAATTAGCTGTATTTGCATGGCCGGTTGTCGATTAAATGCAATTTTCCTGCTGTTGAATACCAACAACAGCTTGAAAGCTAACAGTAAAATACTATCTACCACGTAATAAATCTGGGGGAAATTCTATGGATTCCATCGTACGTTTTTTTCAAGAAGGCGGCGTATTTATGTACCCGATTGCCATTATCATGGCTGTGGGTATTGCCATTGCGCTGGAGCGTTTGCTCTACCTGACCAAGGAAAAGTCGAGTAACCGCAAGGCTTTTGACGAAATCCTGCCAATGCTGGAAAGCCGTGATATGCGCGCAGCCCTGAACTATGCCAACGAATCCAGTACCAAACTGGGCGATATTTTCTCTGCCGCCATTGCCCGAATTCCAGGCAGCCAGCGTCGCGAAGAAATTGAATACGCTCTTGAAGAAGGTCTGATGGAAGCGGTACCCCAGCTTGAAAAACGCACCCAGTACGTCGCCACTTTGGCGAACATTGCCACCCTGATGGGGCTGCTTGGAACTATCATGGGTCTTATTGCTGCTTTTACCGCTGTTGCCAACGCCGCACCAGCAGAAAAAGCCACCCTGCTGTCGCAGAGTATTTCGGTTGCGATGAACACCACCGCATTTGGTTTGATGGCAGCGATTCCACTGTTGTTACTGCATACTTATCTGCAGACCAAAACCAATGAGATTGTCGACAGCATTGAAATGGCCGGAGTGAAGTTTTTGAACATCATTACCGAGCGCAAGCAAGGCCAATCCACTCCCGGCAACAAGTGAGATGTAATTTCCAATGAGACGCCAACGCAATCAAGAACAGGCGGAGCTCAACGTTACATCTTTTATGAACCTGATGATCGTACTGGTACCAGTACTGCTGATGAACATGGTGTTCTCACAGCTGTCCGTAATCGATCTCAAGTTGCCGGCGGGCGATCAGCCTAGTGTTGTAGACCCAAAAGATGTGACGCTCGAGGTCATCATCCGCTCAGACAGCATACAAGTTTCTCATAGCTATCTGTTGCAAACGGTGGTGCATGCGACGTTCCCGAAGGAAGGCGAAAGCTACGACTTCGAAGGACTGTCGACCATCCTGCAAGAGATCAAAAAAGATCCCGTATTTGCTGAGAAAACCGACATCAATCTGCTCCCAGAGCCAGGTATTGATTACCAGACCCTGGTATCAGTGATGGATACGGTTCGTATATACCCTGCCGTTGTTGTGACGTCAGTGGTTGATGCAGCCCTGTTTCCGGACATTTCCCTCGGAGCAGCGCCTGATCTGGCGACCGCAACGGAGGTGACACCATGAAAAAAACGTCCCGCCGCGCCAAGCGCATGGCTCGCAGCCACAAGCGTAACAAAGGTGGCAGCACGCTGAACCTGACCGCATTGATGGATATTTTCACCATCCTGGTGTTTTTCCTTATGGTTAACCAGAACGATGTGAAAGTTGAAGACAGTGAACAAATCGAGTTACCCGCTTCGATTGCCGAAAACATGCCAGAAGAAAATCTGGTCGTGATGGTCAACAAGCAGGAAATTCTGGTTCAGGGTCGTGCCGTTATAGGCATACCGCAGGCTGAAGCGACAGAAGGCGAAACCATTGATGCACTTCTTACCGAACTGCAATACATGGCTGAGCGCTCACCACTGTCGCCAGAAATGTTGGAGTTGGGTCGTTTTATTACCATCGTCGGTGATAAAGACACCCCCTACCAGCTGCTGAAAAAAGTGATGAACACCTGTTCAAAAGCGACGTTCAGTAATATTTCACTGGCGGTTAACAAAGTCGATGAGGGAGGTACGCCATGAGCGAAGCACTCATAAATCGACATATCCCTGTCTTGCCCTGGGTTGATACAGGTGAAAAGCGTTACATCCCCATCCTGATTGGAGCCCTGTTGCTAACCGCAATCCTCGGAGTTTTGATCCCGATGATGGATGTACCCGAGCCGGATCGGAGTGAGTTGGAAAAAATTCCGCCCACCCTGGCCAAGCTGCTGGAACAGAAAAAACCGGTTCCGCCACCTCCGCCACCTCCTCCGCCAAAGGAAGAGAAAAAAGAGGAACCCAAACCGGAAGTTCCAAAACCGGAAGAAAAACCGAAGCCAAAACCGAAACCCAAGGTAGAAGCGAAGCCAGAAGAGCGTAAAAAAGCTCAGGATAAGGTCAAGGAAGCTTTGGGAGCAGACGCTCTGAACTCGTTGGCAGCCTTGGCTGCGGCGATCCCGAACGTCAAGTTGGATACCAACAGTGCAGCACTGAGCAATAATGGTAAAGCCTCGGTCGGTGCTGGCAGCGTTGTGGATCCAAATGCAGTAGTTGCCTTGAACGGTATTGATGAGTCAACCCTGACAGCAGCCACCAGTGGCGAGCAATTGGGTGAACGTGCGACAACGGCCGTCGAAGTCTCCAGCGAAGAAATTCGCAAGACCGAGGAAGCCGCCACCAAACGGACTCAGGAAGAAATGCGTCTGGTGTTCGAAACCAGCAAGCAAAGCTTCTTCAATGCCTATCGCCGCGCCCAGCAGAAAAACCCGACTCTGGCAGGTACAGTGGTACTGGCTTTGAAAATTGCGCCAACCGGTGCGGTTGAGTCTTGCGAGATTGGTCGCAGTGAGCTGAACGATGATGATCTTCACAAGCGCCTGCTGTCACAATGCCGTCGCATGCGATTCAAAGATCGTCCAGAAGTGGATACGGCCAGTGTTGAGTTCCCCATCAACTTTGTACCGTAACCTGATACTGATTGAGGCATAAGAATAAGGGCTGCATTAGCAGCCCTTATTTCTTTACGGAGATTATGACAACAGCACGGCAAACCATGGCTAACGTCCAGCTCCCCCACCCCTCCAAAAACCCTGACTGGACAACTTAAACGAGTCAGCTCTGTATATCCCGTCATGGCATCATCTACCCCAGAGACGAAAGCAGCTCAATTATCGGCATCTGAAGTCATGAAATGCCTTTTTACTGAGATCCTTGTATTTACACCCGCTGAACACGCGGTATATTGCAGTAAATGTGCTGAATATTGACGTTACACTATGCAGTTAACCCGATTTACTGACTACGGCCTTCGTATTTTGGTGTATTTATGCCAAACACCGGCGAATGAAAAAGTATCGCTCTCCATCCTTGCGCATCGATTTAACATGAATCATAACCACGTCAACAAGGTCAGCCAAAAGCTGGCCGGGCTTGGCTGGATACACAGCACAAGAGGCAAGATGGGCGGCATTACTCTGGCGGCGACTACCCGACAATTAAGTATTGCCGATATTGTCAGGGAGCTGGAACTCCAGCTGGATCCTATTGATTGTG
This sequence comes from Candidatus Thalassolituus haligoni, assembly GCF_041222825.1. Taxonomy (NCBI): domain Bacteria; kingdom Pseudomonadati; phylum Pseudomonadota; class Gammaproteobacteria; order Oceanospirillales; family Oceanospirillaceae; genus Thalassolituus; species Candidatus Thalassolituus haligoni. Next base: position 101,121 of record NZ_CP139482.1, on the reverse strand, counting down.
GCGGCATTGACTGTCCTATGACAGGTCACTGCCGCTTACAAGGCGTTCTGGCCGATGCAGCGGCGGCCTTCATGCAGGTGCTAGAGCAGTACTGCCTGGAAGATATCAGCCAGCAGGATATTCACTGGTTGCTCGTCCCATTGCCAGAGCACGCCAGCTGATTCAAGCCAGTTCAGCCTCATTACCACGCCGTTCAAGCCATAACTTACGATCCCCTGAACGTTTTTTGGCCAGCAGCATATCCATCAACTCCAGCGTCTCCGAAGTTTGCTGGATCTCAGATCCAGGATCGTCAGCTTCCAGCACCAGTTGCACCAGACGGCGAGTATTCGGATCCATGGTGGTTTCACGCAACTGCATCGGATTCATCTCGCCCAGCCCCTTGAAACGCTGCACGTTAATTTTGCCACGCTTTTTCTCCGCTTCGATACGTTCAACAATCCCGCTGCGCTCCGCTTCGTCCAGTGCATAATAAACATCCTTGCCGATATCGATCCGGTACAGGGGTGGCATGGCAACATACACGTGACCGTTTGCTACCAGCGCCGGGAAGTGACGGAGGAACAGTGCGCACAACAAGGTAGCGATGTGCAATCCATCAGAATCTGCATCGGCAAGAATACACACCTTGCCGTAACGTAATCCGGAGAGATCATCCGAGCCAGGATCAATCCCCAGGGCAATGGCAATATGGTGGACTTCCTGCGACGCCAGGATCTGATCTGAATCGATTTCCCAGGTGTTGAGGATTTTGCCCCGTAGCGGCATGATCGCCTGAAACTCACGATCACGCGCTTGTTTGGCGGAACCGCCAGCCGAGTCTCCCTCGACCAGGAACAATTCCGTCCGCTCACCATCCTGGCCGGTACAATCAGCCAGTTTTCCAGGCAGCGCCGGCCCCTGGGTGATTTTCTTGCGGGCCACTTTTTTCGATTTGCGCAAGCGGGTCTGGGCACTCGTTATCGCCAATTCAGCAAGTTGTTCTGCAGCGGAAATATGATCATTCAGCCACAATGCAAAAGCATCTTTTACAACACCGGAGATAAAGGCCGATGCTTCTCGTGACGACAACCGTTCTTTTGTCTGGCCAGCAAACTGGGGGTCGGAGAGCTTGGCGGAGACGACGTAAGAACATCGCTCCCAGAGGTCGTCCGGTGTCAGTTTGATGCCTCTAGGCAGCAAATTACGAAACTCACAAAACTCCCGCAACGCATCCAGCAACCCGGATCGGAAACCATTCACATGCGTCCCACCCTGGGCCGTAGGAATCAGGTTAACGTAACTCTCCTGCAACAGCTCGCCGCCATCCGGTAACCAGTGCACCGCCCAATCCACACCCTCACTGGGCCCGGACATCGAACCGGTAAATGGCGTTGCAGGCACGACTTCATAACCACTGGCAGCATTAACCAGATAATCCTTGAGGCCGTCTTCGTAATACCACTCATCACTATCGGCGCTGTCAGGCGCAACAAAAACAATCCGCAGCCCAGGACAAAGCACCGCTTTGGCACGCAACACGTGTTTCAGGCGAACCACGGAAAAGCGCGGGCTATCGAAATACGATTCATCCGGCAAAAACCGTACACTGCTGCCGGTTTTTTTCTTGCCACAACTATCAATAATCTGCAGGTCGGCAACCTTGTAGCCATCCTTGAAACCGATACGGTGCACCTGGCCATCACGCCAGATAGTCACCTCCAGCGCCTTGGACAAAGCGTTAACAACAGATACCCCAACGCCGTGTAAACCACCAGAAAACTGGTAACTGTCATTAGAAAATTTGCCACCCGCATGCAGTTGGCTAAGAATCAGCTCGACGCCAGAGACGCCATGCTCCGGGTGAATATCCGTTGGCATACCACGGCCATCATCCAGCACGGTCATGGAGCCATCCGCATGCAACGTGACATCAATACGGGAAGCATGGCCAGCCAGAGCCTCATCCACCGAGTTATCAATTACTTCCTGGGCAAGATGGTTAGGGCGGGTTGTATCCGTGTACATACCCGGACGTTTGCGCACCGGGTCAAGTCCACTAAGAACTTCAATTGACGCTGCGGTGTATTGACCAGGTGTTTTGCGGGTGTCGGACATGATGACCTCTGTGAACGATACGGCAGGCACGGAGTATACCCAGCCAGCAGGCCAACAGCATCCGGATGGTGTGCTCTCTCGTCAGTGAAATAGCTGGCGACTGGCAACAAATGCCATGATGCGTGGCAAAAACTGGCCATAGCCTTCAAAGCTATGCGTTCCACCAGCCTGGCTCCAGCCAGGGCAATGACGATACAGTTGCGCAGCATGACGATAGTCCAGCGTCTCATCCGCCGTTTGCAGCAGTACCAGCAGATCCTCCGGGCGGGCGACGGAGGTAACATCCAATGCCGCCAATTGATCCAGGTGGATATCCGTCAGCTCAAATGACTGGCCAGAATAATAGTGCCGGTTAGGACCAACATAATGACGGAACAGTTTATGTGGCTGAACCGCAGGATTAACCAGCACGGCCGGAACCCGATAGGCCTCAGCCAGCCAGGTCGCATAAAAGCCCCCGAGCGAGCTGCCAATGACACATACACGCTCATAACGCTGCTGTAATTGTTGTAATTGATCCGCTGCCAGCGTAATGGCATCAGCCGGAGCGAAGGGTAATTCGGGTAGACGCAACGCCGACTCCAGTCCTTGCCGACGGAAATAGGCCAGAGTTTCCTGAGCCTTGAGCGACTGGGGGGAGCTGAGAAATCCATGCAAGTACAAGCAGCCGAGGCCGTCGAGGTGAGTCACCGTCAGGTAGGTTCCTTAAATCAGTATCCCTTAACGGAATAATCAACTTCAAATTCAATATGCTCAACCCGCTTGATATCGGTTTCGATACGGCCATCGGGCAGCAGATTCAACCAGCGAAATCCGGGACTGAGACGATCAATCGTAAATTCATCGGTAGTGGGTGCAAACTGAACGCAGGTTGAAGGCGTCGACAGCAGGCGCAGATCGCCGACCATCTGATCGCTCTGCTGATGTACGTGGCCCCAAAGCAGACCTCGTACATTAGCAAACCGGGAGACAACAGACATCAGTTCAGCTGAATTACGGAGGCCGATATTATCAATCCAGCGACACTGCATGGAAACCGGATGATGATGAAAGCACACAAGCGTGTGCAATTCGGGGGCTTCGGACAGCGCGGATTCGAGCCGGGCGAGCTCCGTATCAGGTAATTCACCGTACACCTTGCCCGCAACACGGCTGTCAAGCATCACCACCTGCCAATGAGGGGTGCGCAATATTCGATCCTGCAGGCCAGTGCCATCAGTCACTGCCGCCATATTGTCCAGGTCATCGTGATTGCCGGGGATCCAGAAACTGGGGGCTGCGAAGGGCTCCAGTTCAGCTTTCAAATAACGGTAAGACTCGCTGCTCCCATCCTGGGAAAGGTCACCGGTCACCAGCATGGCATCCATATCCTGATGATCAGCACGAATGATATCCAGCACACAACGCAAGCTGTCCAGCGTATTCATACCCAGCAAGTGTCCATCCTTCGTCGCACTCAGGTGGGTATCTGTAATCTGGATCAACCGGAAGGTTGATGTTCTATCAAAAAAGACCAAACGCCACTCCCATCAAATACCAGGCTACCTGCCAGCCGGAAATTTCCTTATACGCCGTCAGCTGGCGAATGCCTGCCAGGACTCAATACGACTTCCTGATCAATATGTCCGAATTTAATACAATGTTCCAGCCAGTCAGCCAGAAAGCGATTTAACTGGGTTTTTTCATCCGGCAAACGCATCCTGTCATTCGGATAGTCGTAGCGTCCTTCACGGACACGCTCGTTCTGAAACCCAATCACTTCCGCGAGGCGCACATCGTGGTACATGCGCACACTCATAACCGGCGGAGCCACCCAATTGGCCGTTTCATCAAACTGGGCAACTTTCAGCATAGTGGTGTATCGGTGACTTGCCTCAATTTTAACGGATATTCTGAGCGCGGGTTGCGAGCCATTACTCATGCTGTACGTATGTTGTACACCGACAGTGTGATCTGGCACCAGTTTTTGCAGACGTGCATAATTGGCCTGTCCAAGAGAGGATAAGACAGACAGGTCAGGAACATAACGTTGTCGTGTGCGGTTGCTCATAATCACAATCAAGGTTGCACAATGAATCAGCACTGCAGCAGTCGCTCAGCACTGGCGTAATTCACTGTGATGAATTTTCATCCACTGCAGCGCAATAATAGTGGCTGCATTGTTAATTTTGCCTGTTTCAAACGCCTGCCAGGCGGCTTCAAAACTCATCAGGCGCAAACGGATATCTTCATGCTCGTCTGGCAAACCATGAATACCGCCAACGCCACTGCTATCCAGTAACCCGCAATAGAGATGGACCCTTTCGCTCGTTCCCCCAGGAGAAGACCAATAACGGCAGATCGGCAGTAACTGATCAAACTGACAACCGGCCTCTTCCATCGTCTCGCGGGCAGCCACTTGCTCCACCGACTCTCCGGGTTCGATCATCCCTGCTACCAGCTCAGTCAACCAGGGTGTCTCATCATCAGCGAGGGCACCAACCCGAAACTGTTCGGTTAATACCAGTAAATCCTGTTTGGGGTCATACAACAGCACGCACACCACTTCTCCACGTTCAAATAACTCGCGGCAAAAAGTGTCGGTCCAGCCACCCGCAAAGGTCTTGTGACGCAGCCACAGGCGTTCGATACGAAAGAAGCCCTGATAAGCCACATCCTTGCGTGTTAGTACCCAATCTTCATGACCTGGCGTCGTATCTTCGTAATCCATACTTGACCTGACTATATTACTGGACAAGAATATTTGTAATTAGCCACATGCACGCACTGTTCTGAACGCGTGCACAATGCCACTGCGGGCCACCGGTTTTTTTCTGATAGACTCGTTGGCACGTCTACTTTCCAGGATTCAGCAAAGGTTTTGCCATGAAAAAACTGCTTTCCATCTCAGCCCTGGTACTGGCATCCAGTGTCGCTACAGCGAGTGACCTTAGCACCATTTACCGCCAGGCGGCCAGCAACGACGCGGAAATTGCCGCCGCCAGAGCAACGCGGGAAGCAAATAGCTATAACGTGATGATTGCTCGCGGTGCTATCTTGCCCCAAGCACAGGCGTCTTATAGTTACACCCACTATGACGTTGAAGCCGATAGTGCCAGCATCGTTAATATCATCCAGAATAACGACTATTCAGTATCGACCAACAAGGCCGATTACGAGCTCGGTTCACTCCAACTGTCAGCCTCCCAAACGCTGTTTAACCTCAACAGCTGGTATACCTATCAAGCTGCCAAAACCGTGGATAACAGCTACGAATCACAGCTGCAACTGGCGGAGCAACAACTGCTGGTACGTACTGCCCAAGCCTATTTTGATATCCTGCGGGCGGCCGACAACCTTGAAACCGGCAAAGCCGAAGAACGTGCTGTCAAGCGCTCACTGGAACAAACCCGCCAGCGTTTTGATGTCGGCCTGATTGCCATTACCGACGTTCATGAAGCACAGGCCAGCTACGACCTGTCTGCCGTCAACCTGCTGAGCCTGCAGGCGGCCCTGGACGTCAGCTATGAAGCTCTGGAAGTCCTGACTGGCCAGCGTTACGACGACATTGCCAGCTTGCAGAGCGATGTCAAAATGCAGATGCCTGCTCCTGCGGATGTCTCCTCCTGGGTCGAATCAGGTCTGGAGAAATACGCCGGTATTCGCATGGCGATCGCACAAAAAGAAGGCGTACGTCTGCAGCGTAATGCAACCCGCTCCAATCGGCTGCCAACCGTCAATCTCAGCGCCAGCTATACTACTGGCGACAGTGCACCAGCACCAGCCTATACGCCTGACCCGACCGATTCAACGGTCAGCACCATTGGCCTGACGGTTTCCATGCCATTGTTTACCGGTGGTTCCCTGTACGCGCAGAGTAAACAGTCCGCCAGCAACCTGGCTACCGCCGACTACCAACTGGAACAACAGCGTCGCGGCGTAAAACAGAACATCCGCAGCCTGTTCCGCCAATTGCAAACCAGCGTCCAGAACATCAACGCCCGCAAGCAAGTCATCACCTCAGCACAAAGTGCCCTGAAAGCCACTGAAACCGGCTATCAGGTCGGCACCCGTAACATCGTCGAGGTACTGAACGCACAGAAAAACCTGTTCAGTGCCCAACGTGATTACGCCAATGCCCGTTATGACTACATCATTAACTTGCTCAATCTGAAGTTTTACGCCGGAACCCTGAGTGAACAGGATATTGATGTGTTAAACAGCTGGCTGAAGGTCTAAACAGCGCAAGGCAAGGTGGGCGGGGAATAAAGCCCGCCCTACGCCTACGCGGATCCGTAGTCTGATTTCCATCAGTTCAGTGTTTTCAGCACTTTTTCACCGGCCGCTGCCAGCCATCGATATTTCGTTGCTTGCCGCGCGCAATCGCCAGTTGGTGATCAGCGACCGGGCTGACAATCACAGATCCCGCGCCGATGGTGACATTGGCTCCAATAGCAACCGGCGCCACCAGCGCCGAGTTGGAACCAATAAAGGCGTTGTCACCAATACGGGTTAATGCCTTGTTCACGCCATCGTAGTTACAAGTGATGGTGCCAGCGCCAATATTGACGTTGGTACCAACCTCGGCATCACCAATATAGCTAAGGTGATTCACCTTCGAGCCCGCCCCGATGTGGGCTTTTTTTACTTCGCAGAAATTACCGACCCTTGCGCCATTAGCCAGATCTGCCCCTGGCCGCAAGCGGGCATAAGGGCCAACCACACAGGCTTGCGCCACGGCGGCTTCATCAATATGGCAATAGGCTTCAACTCGTGTTGCTGCTGCCAGCTGGCTATTGCGTATCACACAGTAAGGACCAATCGTCACCCCATCGCCCAGGATGACATCGCCTTCAAAGATACAGCCTACATCTATCGCCACATCGTGCCCCACCGTCAGTGAACCCCGAATATCCAGCCGGGCTGGATCTGCCAATGCGACGCCGAGTCGCAGCAGATCATCCGCCTGCTGCCGTTGAAACACCCGTTCCAGTCCGGCCAATTGCAGTCGGTCATTCACACCCTGAACCTCGTGCTCATGCTGTGGATGGATTGCCCGCACCGCAATACCTTCTGCCACGGCCAGCGCCACAATATCGGTCAGGTAATATTCGCCCTGCACATTGTTGGCCGACAACAACGGCAGCCAGCGTCGCAGATGCCTGGCTGCCACCGCCAGAATACCGGTGTTCACCTCCCGAATAATACGCTGCTCCGGGGTCGCCTCTTTATGTTCCACGATCGCCTGAATGTTGCCGCTTTCGTCGCGCACAATACGGCCATACCCGGTGGCATCAACCAGCTCAATCGTCAGTAATGCCAAGCCGCCGTCCTGTCCTTTGGAGGCATGGGTTTGTTGCAGCAGCGCCGACAACGTTGCGGGGGTGATCAAGGGGACGTCACCGTATAACACCAGCACCAGCGCATCGTCCGGCACCTCCGGCAGCGCTTGGGCAACCGCGTGGCCAGTCCCTTGTTGTTGTTGCTGTATGGCCCAGCAAACGTCCTGCGCAATGGCCGCTTGCACCTGTTCGGCACCGTGACCAATAACCACATACTGACGAGCACCGGCGAGCTGACTGGCGCTGTCCAGCACGTGTTGCAGCATGGGCTTGCCAGCCAGCGTGTGCAGCACTTTGGGCAAGTCGGATCGCATCCGCGAACCTTTGCCTGCGGCCAGAGTGATAATCGCTAACGGGAGATCGAAGGAAGGAGATGGCTGAGACATGAAGGGTGCTCGCTTACCGGATAGCTGCCTGAATTGGGCGTCATTCTAACAGGCTGGCATCTTGCAGCCAGCCTGGGTGTCCCGCTTCGCTAGATTATACTGGCCGATCTGTTAATGGCTGTTCGTTAATGGCTGTGGCCAGCTTCATGGGTATGGCTGTGAAGTGGCAAATCGATACTGTCATCCTGCTCTTGCAAGATCAGTGACGCCTTGTCGAGTTCGGTGTCCGGTAAGCCAGCAGCATTCACCGCTACGGCTTCCAGACAGGTTTTGGCGCGTTGGGCCATATCAGCAATCAGCGCCGGATAGGCATCGCTGGCAATATCAATTTGCAACGCCATCGGATCCAGCTCACCACGACCAACGTTAATCCCCTCAACAATCCGATCTACCAGCGCCGGGGAGAATTCCGGCTCACTGAAAACACACACCACTTCACCGCTCAATAACTGTGAACGCATGGTCTGCAGTGTGCGGATGCCCGGCTTTTGTTCTGGGCTGAGAGTAAAGGAACCCACCTGATTCAGGCCCATGGCGGCGACCCAGTGGTCGTAGGCGCGGTGAAAGACAAAAAAGCCTCGCTGCTGCACCGGCTGCAGTAATTGCCGCGCCGCCGCTACCGCCAGATCCACCGCGTTGGCAAACACCGCAGGATCACGACCCACCCGCTGCGCCAACTGCTGCTGAGCCTGCTTCATGATGTCGGGCGACAGCCACCAGTGTGGATCTTGAATCGGACTCTGCTGGCCCAGCTCGGCAACATTAATCCACACTTTATCAGGCCAGCGGGTGGCAAAGCCTTTCAGATAAGGCTCGGTCACTGGCCCGGCCCAGAGAATGATATCGGCGCTCTGGATCAGATCAATGTCGGAAGGACGCAGGGCAAAATCGTGCGGTGTCATACCGGGTGGCACCAGTACCCGCAGCCGCTCAGCCGGAATCACCGAGGCGGCGACCAGCGCCAACGGATGCACACTGGCCAGTACCATCGGCACCGGTTTGGCAGTTTGCCCGGATGAGCTGGCTATGACGGTATCGGCAAACGCTGGCGTAGTGGCACCAAGAAGTACCAATAACAGCAAAAATATCACTTTCTTCATTGTGTCTCGTTCAGTCTTTCGTAAAATTGCAACATTATAACCTAAGGTTGCCCGTCCATGAGCCAGAATGTGTACCAACCCCACAATCATACGCACTGCGTCACAAAGGCACTGAGTCAGGCCCAGGCACTGTGCGACGACAAAGGGGCGCGCCTGACCCGAGTACGGCAACGGGTACTGGAACTGATCTGGCAAAGCCACAAACCGGTTGGCGCTTATGAATTGTTGCCCGCACTGGCCAGTGATGGCTTTAATTCCGCGCCACCCACTGTCTATCGGGCACTGGATTTCCTGCTCGATCTGGGGTTGGTGCATCGCCTGCATTCACTCAATGCCTATGTCGGTTGCAGCCATCCGGGTTCAAGCCATCCCGTTTGTTTTTTTATTTGCGAACGCTGCGGCCGGGCGCAGGAATTACCGGACGACAAACTGCAGGCTCTGACCCGACAGGTGGAGCAAGTCCTCGGAGTGCAGGTCCGCCACCAGCTGACCGAGCTGACCGGCCTCTGCCCCGGCTGCCAGGCCGAATCCGGACAGGCGGATGCCCCTCATGCCTGAAGCGACCCTGCTGTTAAAAGCAACCGGACTAAACCTCAAACGCCGCCACAAACAAGTATTAACCGATATTGACCTGGAGTTGCATGCTGGTCAGATCCTGACGCTGATTGGCCCCAACGGCTGTGGCAAGTCGACGCTGATCCGCGTCTTGCTGGGACTGGAAAGCATCGATTCCGGCTCGGTCTGGCGCCGCAAACCCCTCACCGTCGGTTATATGCCGCAACAATTACAACTGGAACCACGACTGCCCCTGACCGTGCTCGGATTTTTGCGGCTGGCTCGGGGAGCGCGTGACAGCGCCATCCACGGCTGGATCCAGCGACTGGGCATCCAACGACTGACCGATCAGGATATTCAGGATTTATCCGGTGGCGAATGGCAACGGGTGTTACTGGCCAGGGCGCTGTTACTCAAGCCCGACCTGCTGGTGCTGGATGAACCCGTCCAGGGTGTCGATGTTCAGGGTCAGCACGAACTTTACCAGCTGATCCCTACCCTGCGTGACGAACTCGGTTGCGGCGTATTAATGGTCTCTCACGATCTGCATCTGGTGATGGCGGCCACCGACGAAGTGATCTGCATGAATGGCCATATCTGCTGTTCTGGTCACCCGGATCATGTCTCCGGCAGTGAGGCGTACCAACAACTGTTTGGCCAACGTACCGCGCCGATTGCCCACTACACCCACCATCACGACCACCAGCACTGTCTGGATGGCCATATCGATCACGACCAGACTGCGGAAACCGGCCAGCCATGAACGCTCTGATGATGTCTTACTGGTGGCTGATGCCACTCTTCAGTGGTTTGCTGCTGGCTTGCGTCACCGGGCCACTGGGCAGCTTTGTTGTATGGCGACGGATGGCGTTTTTTGGCGATACGCTGGCACACGGAGCGCTGCTGGGGATTACCCTGGGGGTAATTTCCGATATTCACCCAACCCTGGCGCTGCTGCTCAGCTCGCTGGTACTGGCGCTATTGCTGTATCCGATGCAACGTGTCGCGTCGCTCTCTTCCGATACCTTGCTGGGGATTATTTCCCACAGCATGCTGGCTGTCGGGCTGGTGGTACTGAGCCTGGCGCAGGATGTGCGGGTTGATCTGATGGGTTACCTGTTTGGCGATTTGCTGGCGGTGACCAGTAACGATACCTTGCTGGTCGCGCTAGCGGCGGTGGTCTGTATCGGCCTGATTATCTGGCAATGGCGCGGTTTGCTGGCGACCACCGTCAGCCCGGAATTGGCCACTATTGACGGCTATCCGGTGGCACGATTGCAGTTATTGCTGATTCTGATGTTGGCGTTGGTGATTGCCCTGGCGATGAAAATTGTCGGCATCCTGCTGGTCAGCGCCATGCTGATTATTCCCCCGGCGGCAGCCCGTAGCCTGTCACGCACCCCCGAGCAGATGGCCCTGTTCGCCAGCCTGGTCGGCATTCTGTCGGTACTGATGGGCATGACGGCTTCGTTCTGGTGGGATACCCCGGCCGGGCCAAGTGTGGTGGTCGCCGCCACACTGCTGTTTGTCGCCAGCATGGCGGTTACCAGACGCTGATCAGGTTCGGGGCAACTGCGGTACTGGGCGTGCTTACTGACCCTCACTGATCGTCGACAGCAGCACCGGTGTGTCATCCGACAGGTTCACCAGCAACACGCCAGATCGGTAAAATCACCGGTTTCAACCGCAGACCAGCTACCGGAGACATCAAAACGTTTCAAGCCACCCGCATAACAGACAAACAGGTTATCTCCGTCAAGCGCCACTCCTCCCGGGTCAGCACAATCGCCGTGCTGCACTGGCTGCTGTCATCGCTACTACAGGGGTTGTCGTCGAGACCCCAACGCCAGGAGTGAAACAGGCAGTACTGCCAGGCGGGTATCAAACGGAAGCGGCGGAGCGCTGCCATGCAATCCCTGCCTTCCCTGTTGGGGTTAATGTATGCCCGTGCAATCCATTGGTTACATTCCGGCCAGCGCGGCCAGAATAGGCGTCAAACGCCCAGGACGAAACGGAGGCTCGATATAACCTCTGAATTGCCACTGTGCATCCACCAACATCAAGTTGGCCGAATGATCCATCAAATATGGCGCCTCGCCGCGATCAACCCTGGCGTAGAAGCCATTGATCTCCTGCGCCAGCTGCGCCAGCGCCTGGGGATTGCCGGTCAGACCGACAAACGCCGGGTTAAAATATTGTAGATAAGGCGCCAGGCTGGCGGGTCGATCCCGTTGTGGATCCACCGACACAAACACCACGTCCAGACGTTGACGAGCCTCATCCGGCAGCGCTTTCCAGACCCGGTTCAGATCCGCCAGCGTGGTTGGGCAGATATCCGGGCAAAAGGTATAGCCAAAAAACACCAGCTTCCAGCCCGAGGAGAAACTGGCCTGATCACGGTGTTCGCCATGCTGGTCAATAAATTTGAAGTCACTGACCGGACTGCTGTGATTAAACAACATCACCCCACTGGTGGAGCCCAGTCGCGCTGCCGGATCGGCCAGATGAGCCATCAACATCCCCACGGCAGCCGATACAGCCAGCACCACGAAGAGTAAGATAGCGCCGACGCGGGACGCTGCAGACACCCGATTGTTCATTTACGTTCTCCTGTTGCTGATTCGTGAGTATACCAGCCATGTCGTTTACATCCGCTGTGCCAGCCCCCGGCTGGGCCGCGACACAAGGTCGCATCCTCGCCATTGCCTGGCCGGTGATGCTGAGCAATATCACCGTTCCACTGCTGGGTCTGGTCGACAGCGCGATTCTCGGCCATCTGCCCGACGCCGCCTACCTCGGCGCCGTCTCAATTGGTGCCCAGCTGTTTACCCTGCTGTGCTGGAGCTTCGGCTTTTTACGGATGGGTACAACCGCGCTGACTGCGCGCAGCCGCTCGACCGCCGAACAGACCGGGGTATTGGGCCATGCATTCTGGCTGGCTCTTCCCCTGAGCGCCATTATTGGCTGCTGTGGCTGGCTGCTGTTACCTCAGGTAATCCCCTGGATGGGGGCGACGCAAGCGGTCTCTGACGGTGCCCAACTGTACCTCAGTATTCGAGTCATTTCGGTGCCGGCAGTCTTCGCCCAGTATGCGCTGTTGGGCTGGTTTATCGGCCGTGGCCAAACCCGTGTACCACTGATCATTATGACCGTCACCAACCTGGCGAATGGTGGCCTGGATGCCTTGTTTGTCTATGGTATGGACATGACCACTGACGGGGTTGCCCTCGGCAGCGTTATTGCCGACTACCTCGGTCTCGTCACCGGGTTGTGGTTTGTCTGGCGGCAACAGAGTGGCGTTGAGGCTCTCGCTGACCAGCACTGCCTGATTCACAAAGTCCTACAGCGTTGGCACCGCCGCCCGTCCTGGCAGCAACTACAGCCCATGATCCGCATCAACCGCCAGCTGTTTGTAAGAACGCTGACGCTGCTCTTGGTGTTTGCCTTTTTTAACGCCCAGGGTGCACGTCAAGGCGAGCTGATTCTGGCGGCCAACAGCCTGATGATCACCTTGCTGTTGCTGATTTCCAACGCCCTGGACGGCATTGCCCATGCGGCAGAAAGTCTGACTGGACAAGCACTGGCGCAGACCGGTCAAACCGCACACCAGCGACGCAGCCGCGATGCTATCGAACGCCTGTCTGTTAACGTTCAACGCATCGTTATTATTACTGGCGTCAATTCTCTGACATTGGCAATCCTGCTGAGCCTGACCTTTACCGCTGCGGGCAACTGGTTATGGCCACTGTTTACGAACAACCCGGCGCTGTTACCACTATTGGATGAGTATCAAATCTGGCTGATTGGTTTGCCTCTGGTGGGCTTCTGGAGCTACTGGCTGGATGGGTTGTGTATCGGTGCCGGTGCCGCCAGTACCATGCGTAATGCCATGTTAACTGCCGCATTACTGGTCTTCATGCCGCTTTGGTGGCTCACCAGCGAGCTGGGCAACACCGGTTTATGGCTGAGTTTTTATGCGTTTTTATTGGCCAGGGCGGTATTTGTGATGCGCTTCACACTTCAGCTTTATCGCGAACCTGTCTCTTTTGCACCAGAGCACTAATCGACTGGCCAGTCCGTCAATATTTACTATACTTTTTTGATCAGCACCTACATCTATTAGTAAATCATTGATTTTACTACAATAACTAAAAATACAGAGGTAATAATGACGCCTATGGCCGTAACCAGCCCGCGTGTACAGAACGATCTGCAACAAGGATCTGATCTGGAAGCGCGCATCACCGCGAGCCTCAACAGCCTGAGCCGTATCGTTCATTTGGCCAGTGAAGCCGCCGTCAGCCAGCTTTGTCAGTACACCCTGGCCTATTGCGTCTATCAGCGTCTGGTTCTGCCACCGCTCAAGAACAGTGCGCCGCGTCTGCACCGGCGCATTGAAAACACTCTGCCACTGCTCGAACTTTCGATACCTGCCGGTGCCTCTGGCAGCCTGATCGCCTTGCGGCAGGCCTATTTCACCCTGAGGATCTTGGAAACCTGCAATGACGCCTTTATTAGCCGTTATGGCCAACCATTGATCGATCATGACCCCGCCACCGCTAACATCGTTATACAGACACTGCTGGGTGACGATGCAATACGTATTGACGAGCAGATTGAAGCCCTGATCCACAACCCGGATGCCCTGATCAATCATTATCCTTCCGGCGCGAGCGCAACCACAGTGACCCGGATCTGTCAGCCATGGCCCTGTCTGTCGGCCAGCCTGGGACTGTCGAGCCAGTTACTGTAGGGCACATCTATAAATGACTGCACTCGAAATGACAGTGTTAAATATCGACTCAAAATGCTCATTTATCACTCATCAACTCGGCGTTGGCTTCCTGTGTCGCTCTAACGCCGGCATCCGTGCAGGCGTGCGCTTTTTCGCCGATTTTTGCCTTGTCCTTTCAGCGTTCGCTGCATTTTCAGATGCCCTGTAGCCTCGGACCGACTACTGACCCACTACGCCCGGCATCATGGCTGACACATGCTCCAGCACAAAACTCTGCAGAGCCTTGATTCTGCCGCTGCCTCGCATGTCCTTGTGATACACAAACCACATATAAGAAGGCTCCGCATGGAGACCAAACTCAACCAACTGCAGCGCTTCATGACTATTGCCCGAGCGCTGTAACATGCCGATCGGACCAATGCCCATTCCCGCAGAGACTGCTGAATAAATATCGGTAAAGCTGTTGCTCTCAAATACGATCTGATGAGGGTCAAGGCGTTCCAGCAATTGCCAGATACCGGAAATCTGACGCTTGTTACCCGACGGCAGCACCCACTGATGACGATTCACATCCGCCAGCGACCTCGGCGTACCATAACGCTGGATATAACGTTTGGCGGCATAGTACTCCATAGTGGCAGGCAGCAACCGGCGTGCAATCAGATCCGGCTCCTGCGGTTGGCTGCCCATGCGGATGGCCACATGCACATCACCACTGACCAGCGACATCCGGTCATCGGTGGCTACCACCTGCACCCGGATGTGCGGATACTGCTCCCGAAAGGTATGTAACAAGGGAGCAAAAAACAGCGAAAAATCAGACACCGTCGAAATCCGCAGCGTGCCGGACGGCGATGCCTCAAATGACGTCAGGCCGGAATATAACCGCAGCATTTCATCCGCAATCGGTTGCATCCGTTGCAGCATCAACTGACCGGCATCCGTTAACCGATAACCACGCTGATGGCGGATAAACAGCTTCACTCCCAACTGCTGCTCCAGCCGGGAGATACGCCGCAGCACAGTGGAATGGTTCAGCCCCAAGCGTTCTCCGGTCTTGCTCAGGGTGCCCAGTTCCGCCACCCGGTAAGCAACATAGAGATCATCCCAGCTGAAATCGTCGTTTTGCACAATTGGACTCTCGAGCCACCATATCAATGTGCATTTTTGCACAATAATTGTCGAGTAATCGCTATTTTTACCACATTCAATATTGCGTAATGTAGGCGGCGTACAACGAGTGAATACCATTCACCGCTTTTGCTTTGATAGTGAGCCGAGCCACACAGCAATGAGACAAGCAAGGCAACAATACAAGCGGAAAGGACAAGAGGGAGCGTTATGATCACCAACACCTCCAGTCGCTACGGACTGATCGCCATCGCCTTGCATTGGCTAATGGCAGTGGGCATTTTTGGCATGTTCGGCCTTGGCCTGTACATGGTTGAACTGACCTACTACGACAGCTGGTATCACGGCTCGCTGGAATTTCACAAGGCCTCTGGTGTGCTGCTGGCACTGGTATTTTTAGCCCGACTGCTGTGGCGGCAAATCAACACCGTACCGACCGGCCTGTCGGACAAAAAAATCGAGAATCAGGCTGCCCACCTGGTTCATTTAGGCCTGTATCTGGTGATGGCGGCCCTGTTTGTCAGCGGCTATCTGATTTCTACCGCCGATGGCCGCGCCGTCGATGTGTTTGGTGTGTTTTCTGTCCCCGCCACCCTGACCGACCGTGGCAGCCAGGAAGAAATTGCTGGCAAGGTGCACGAGCTACTCGCCTGGTTACTGATCGGAATGGTGGCTTTACACGCCCTCGCGGCGTTAAAACACCAGCTTATTAACCGGGATAACACCCTGAAGCGTATGCTCCGGCCGTAAACCCGGCCACTGGCTATCTTTTTAACAAATTGATCAACCGATCAAACAACGATTTAACCAACCATTAATTATCAGACCCCCAAGGAGCTCGACCATGAAAAAACTGCTGATAGCCCTGTCTGTTGCTGCCGCAGCCATGACGGCCACTGTCGCCAACGCCGCTGACTATGTAGTGGATACCAAAGGTGCCCATGCCTCCATCAACTTCAAGGTCAAGCATCTGGGTTACAGCTGGCTGACAGGCCGCTTCAATACTTTTGAAGGCAAATTCGACTGGGACAAGGCCAAGCCAGCCGCTTCCGACATCGAGATCAAGATTGATACCACCTCGATCGACTCCAACCATGCGGAACGTGACAAACACCTGCGCAGTAAAGACTTCCTCGCCGTCGACAAATACCCGACTGCGACGTTCAAAAGCACCAGCTACAAGCCAACAGGAGACGGCAAGGGTGAGCTGAGCGGTGAATTCAACCTGCGCGGCGTGACCAAAACCATTACCTTCCCGGTTAGCCAGATCGGTGAAGGCGACGACCCATGGGGCGGCTATCGCGCTGGATTTACCGGTACCACCACCATCATGCTGAAGGACTACAACATGGATGGTTACCTGGGTAACTTGCCGGTCGAACTGGAATTAAACGTGGAAGGTGTTCGCCAGTAACTCTTCGAACTTTTTAGAACTTCCACCGCCTCTGGCCCAGCCTCGCGGCTGGCCAGAGGCTGATCTGGCTCCCACACGGGAGCCAGAATTCCGGCTTATTGCAACCGCTCTGCCAGGGTTTGCGCTAGCTCCTGCTGGAGTTTGTCGGCCACCGCCTCGGCCGCCCCTTGCCAGGCATTAGCCTCTAGACCCGAGACCCCACGGGCCGTGTCACTGAATGACGACAATACCCGACCATCGCGATCCGCTATGGTGATCCGCGCCTGCACAAACGCATAAAAACGACCACCTTGCTGGCGCGAACTGCGTTCGGCACTGACGCCAAACACCAAGTCAACATTGTTTTGTGGCTGCCCAGGTGTCTGCATGCGCAATCCCTGTGACGTCAGCGTTTCGATCAACGCGCCCTGCATCAGCCGGGCATCATCATTGTCAAACGACAAGCGCACTGTTAACTGATCCAGCAGCATGTAAACCCGCTGCTGCAAAGCCTTGTGCTCAGCGGATAACGCCGGTATCCGATGCTGCACACTGACCAGACCCAGCTTCTCCGCAAACGCCTGCCGTTCGGCAATCAGGCCCAGGATTGGCAGCATCACACGCAGTTGTTGCAAGGTATCACCCTGAGGCTGGACATTGCCGTACTGATCCAGTTGTTGCTCTACTTCGGCCATTTGCTGGCGCAAACGGGCAGATGCCGCTGTACGATCCAGCTCCGCCAGCGCATAGGCGTAGCCATTGGCCACGCTGGCATCGGTAATGCTGACCTCATCGAGCTGTACTTCGGCAACCTGACTGCGAGCGTATTGGCTGACGCTCCGCTGCACACGGGTTGCTGTACCGGTCGCAGCGGTTTCCGTGACGGTGGAAGAAAAATCACCACTGATGGTCACCCGTAACTGACTGACCAGATCCACTCGCGCCAGCTCGCTGGCACGCTTGACCGCACTGGCCGGATCACCGTACACCTCGATACTGCCTACGCCGTAAGCCATTCCAGCAGCAGAGGGCGGCGTCACCGCCCAAACGGGAGTACCGTCCCGCGACAAGCGGGTGTCGTTATCCGCCATGCTGTTGTCCGGCTGGCTCGGTGAGGAGGCACAGGCCGCCAGCAACAGGCAACACCCGGCGACGACCAGGTTTTTGAGCGTATGGCAGTGTGCTTGATGAATCATGCGTTACAACCCGAACGACGACTTTTTCTGGTACTTCTGAATCTTCTTCTGGCCATTCCAGACTTCGATATTGGATTCCATATCGATCAGCTTCAGATCCACCTGATAAAAAGTAACGCGTTCCTTGTCGGCCTGATCCACAATCGAATTCAGCGTCCCGGACAGGGCATAATCGGCGGCTTTTTCCTGCCCCTGTGCCTTGGCATCCTTGGCATTCAGCTCCTGATCAGAACGTTCATCCCGTACTGATTCACGTTCTTCGCCACCAGCAACAAAGCTGGCTTTGCCAGAACGAATAATGCTGCGCTTGATATCATTGATAAAGGTATCCACCGCGATATGCTCATGGGACTTATTGCTGATGCGCTGGATAATCACCGTAGGCTTGCGGCCGTTGTTCATCTCGAACTCGGTCGCCCAAGGGAATGACACCATATCGGCGACCATTTCTTCAGCAACCAGGCGTGAATCAGTAGCATTCCAGCGATCCGACAGGGCAATTTCTTCATTGCTGTCAACACGCTTGACCTGAGTACTACAACCCGTCACGGCCACGGTAGCAAGTACCACACAGCCAATCAGCAGCGTCTGCGGTGCTTTTACAAACGGTGCTTTGATAAACGGTGCTTTGATAAACGGTGCTTTGATAAACGCAGACTTTCGCAACATATGCATAAACATGGTCATCCTCTCCCTTTCCAATAAATATTTACCGATCAGTATTTTGCAACAGAAGCCGCAACACCCGCACACCAACCATAGCAGGCACGGATTATCTGGTTGTTGATATATTCCCCAGCGAGCGTACCTGCCACAGAGCAATCTGGCCCGGCTGCAACGTCATCCGGGTTTGATGGGTATCGACCACGCCGGGTTCCAGCGTTGACGTCAAGGTCAGTTCATTGTCGCCCGCTGGCAAGGTCAAGCGCCGGATACGAATATCACTGGGCAACAGAATCCAGCTGCGGGTTTCAGCGGCTTCGCTCAGTTGCGCCGCCAGCTTGCCAATAAACGACATCACTCCCTGGGAATCAACACTGTTACCCAGCGCTTGAGCCGACACGGCTTTTAGTGCCGAGCGCGCCAATGCTTGCTGGATATCAGACGATGACTTCAGCAGCCGCTCCTGAATCGCCAGCTGTGCCGGGCTGGCCGCTTTGTCCAGCGGCAACGACCGTGCTTGACCCGGCGTATTCACCACCAGTGTCGATTCACCCAGCAAGGTTGGCGGCCGATAGTAGGGCACCGTTACGCGTAACGAAGTGCCAATGGCCTTGTCGAGGCCCAGATCTTCGATCTGTTTCCAGGCTGGCCCCAGTAAAATGGTTTTGGTAAAAGGACTGAAAACAAAGCCATTACGGGTGCCATCCAGATAAGCCGTAAGGATGTTGTAGATACCCTTGTCAGCGTAAAGCAAATAAAACCAGGCCCAGGCATCGCGATCATTCGCACCAAGGTAGGGCTGCAACTTGATGGAACGGGTATTGGGGTCGGCCCACATATTCACATTCAGCTCTTCCAGTTCCGGAGCCAGTCCCTTGTGTTCAATCACCACAACTTGCGCCTGCTGCGGGTCGAGCTGATCCAACTGCTGGCGCTGGGAGGCGGTCAGCTTGTCTTGCGTCAGGCGAGTCAGTTCCGCACCGTAGCCACCGGCCAACGTCATCATGCGCACGGTATCAAACCAGGCCTGCTGCGCCATTCCACCCCCTAACCGATACTGTTTGGCATAACCCTGTTCGTAGGTTTCAGCGGCTTTCTGGTAGCTGATGCGGGCATCATCGTACTCCCGGTTCATTTCAAAACTGAGGCCGGTAAGATAGTGCGCCAGGGCATCGTCGCGATAGGTCAGATTATCCTTGTTGATCACGCTGCCAGACAACACCCGGAACAGGCTTTTCAACTCGCCATAAGTACTGTCAGCCTGCTCATTTTTGTCGGCGTAACTGCCTTTCTGGTCACGCATATCATTCAGTTTGATCACCAGCCGACGGGCTTCGACACGGGCGTCGTCCAACGCATCCAGACGCTTGTCACGGCTGCTTTGAGCCGCTGCCATTGAGAGATAATTCAACGCTTTATAATAATTGATCAGCAGTTTTTCATGGGGTTGTCCGGCATAGTCAGCCTGACGGGCATTGGTAAACATCGCCAGCGTACTATTAACCACACTGGTGGTTTCCAGCTGCTCGCTGATACGCTCAGCCTCTTCAAAGGCCTGGTTACTGCCGGGATAATCGGCATTCAGATGGCGGATAACACCCAGTTCGAGATAATAGAGCAAGCGGTCACTGCCGCTGGGAGAGAGCGCCTGTTTGAGTTGCGCTTCGGAGGTGGCGAAGTTGCCTTGTTTGACATCCTGCAATACGGCACTCAAACCCGCCCCATAGGTGGCGCAGCCCTGAAGTAACAGCAAGAGAATAACTGGCAAAACATTGCGCGCCTGACACCTGATCACAACAAACAACTCCATGTTGGCAAGAGCGCCAGTCTAACGACCGAAGCCGCCGCGACCAAGTTAAAATGTGCTCCAGCGGTCGGATGTCGGGCGTCAGACCTAACGCCCAACGTTCAGCAGCAGACGTACGTCAGACCTTGACGACAATCAGGCGTCAGGCGTCAGGCGTCAGGCCGATAATTTTCAGCGGCTGCTCTTCCTCATCCAGCAGCGCCTTGCCATCCAGCGGTGTTACCCGAGTGGCAAGTTCGGTGGCGAGGTTATTCTGCTCATCTTCAACAGCCTGTTCCGAGGTGGTTTGCGTGTAACCGCAGCTCACGCATTCACGCACTTCTTCCCCGGCTTCATTGCTGAACATCACCAGCCGATCCATCTCGGCGCATTTGGGACAGACCGCACCGGCAATAAAACGGCGCGGACGTTGACGTTGGATGACTGTCATCAGGCAATCTCGTCTTCAGTGGTGGATTGTGGCAGGTCGATACCGCAGTGGCGCAACAGTGGCTCGACCGATGGCGCACGGCCGCGGAAGTTCTCGAACAACTGCGCCGCTTCGCGACTGCCGCCCTGGCTGAGGATCTCATCAAGAAAGCTCAAGCCCGTCTGCTTGTTAAAAATACCTTCGTCTTCAAAGCGCGAAAAGGCATCGGCACTCAACACCTCGGCCCACTTGTAGGAGTAATAACCCGCCGCGTAGCCACCCGCAAAAATATGGGTAAAGCTGTGCTGGAAACGGCTGAACGGCACAATCGGCACGACGGTTACCTGGCTGCGTACATCATTCAGCAACGCCTGAACATCCGCACCCTGATCACGGAATTCGTGATGCAGGCGGAAATCAAACAACGAAAATTCGATCTGCCGCATGGTGCCCATGGCGCTCTGGAAATTCTTCGCGGCCAGCAACTTGTCGAGCAGCGCTTTTGGCAGCGGCTCGCCAGGTTGCCCGTTTTTATGCAAATAGTGTCCAGAAATAAACGCCAGCGCCTCCGGCTCGTAACACCAGTTTTCCAGAAACTGGCTTGGCAGCTCCACCGCATCCCAGGCAACGCCGGAAATACCACTCACCGCCGCGACGTCCATACGGGTCAGCATATGGTGCAAGCCATGGCCAAATTCGTGGAACAAGGTGGTCAGCTCGTCATGGGTTAGCAGCGCTGGCTGTTCACCCACCGGCGGGGTGAAGTTACACACCAGATAAGCGACCGGCAGTTGCAGTCCCGCTGCAGTCTGGCGGCGCGTCCGGCAAACATCCATCCAGGCACCCCCGCGTTTTTTCGCACGGGCGTAAAGATCGAGATAGAAAGACGCCAGATGCTGGCCATCTTTGTGAATTTCAAAAAAACGCACATCTGGATGATAGCTGTCAAAATCCTGCTGCTCGACAAACTCCAGGTCGAACAAACGCGAGACCGTTTCAAACATCCCCTTGATCACGGTATTAACCGGCAAGTACGGGCGAATGTCTTCCTGCGAAATGGCGTAACGCTGTTGCCGCAACTTTTCGGCGTAATAGCCCACATCCCAGGGCTGCAGATCGTCGGCGTTGTAGTCGTCTTTGGCAAATTGCTTCAGTTCCGCTATTTCGCGCTCCGCCTGCGGCTTGGCTTTTTTCGCCAGATCATCAAGAAATTCCAGTACCTGAGCGGGTGACTCAGCCATTTTACTCGCCAACGACAACGCCGCATAACTCTCGTAGCCCAGCAGCTGCGCCTGCTCATAACGCAATTGCAGGATTTCCAGCATCAGCCCGGAGTTATCAAATTCACCGGCATTCGGGCCAACGTCTGAGGCTCGGGTGACGTTGGCGGTATACACCTCTTTACGCAGCTCACGGTTATCGGCATAGGTCAGCACCGGATAGAAAGACGGAAAATCCAGTGTAATCAGGTAACCGTCCAGCTCTTTCTGCTGCGCCAGTTGCGCCAGCAGGGATTTGGCGCTGTCGGGCAAGCCCGCCAACTCGGCTTCATCGGTGATGTGTTTGTGCCAGGCATGGGTCGCATCCAGCACATTCTCGCTGAACTTGCTGGTAATTTCCGACAGCCGCTGGCTGATGTCGCCAAAACGCTGCTTTTTCTCGGCGGGTAAATCGACACCGGCAAGGTGGAAATCACGCAGTTCATTATTGATCGTGGTTTGCTGCTGCACACTCAACGACGCAAATTCCGCTGACGCCTTCAGCGCTTTGTAGGCATTGCACAACTCGGCATTTTGACCGATTTCGGTGCTGTACTGGCTCAATAACGGCAAACAGGCGTTGTAGGCTGCGCGTAACTCATCCGAGTTTTGCACGCCATTCAAATGCCCGACGGGCGACCAGGCCTTGTTCAGCTCGTCATCCCACTGCTCCAGCGGAGCCGCCAGATTATCCCAACCCGGTGCCGCACCCGACGCTTTGAGATCGGCCAGTAATTGTGCCAGACGCTCGCGATTACGGTTCAACAGGGATTCAATAGCAGGCTGTATATGCTCAGGCTGAATCGCCGAAAACGCTGGCAACAGCTGATCTTCAAGCAAAGGATTGGTCATGAATAGTCATCCGTAATCGAAGGGGCAATAGACAGAGTATTTGGGGCAATACGCGACAATTCAAGGAGAATCCTGCAACGATACATTTTCGCTATCAGTGTTGCAGGGTTCAATCCAGCGGGAGCCTGCATGGCAGCAGGCACTCCCAGGATACGCGCCTCCATGAACCTGTCGGTATAACGCCTCGGACTCAGGCGTTCATAAACGGATAGTCGGTATAACCTTCCACCCCGGAGCTGTAAAAAGTGTCCGGGTTGGGTGTGTTCAACTCGGCACCCGCCTTGACGCGCTCAGGCAAATCCGGATTGGCCAGCAGACCAGTACCAAATGCCACCACATCAGCCTTGTTGGCCGCTACAGTCGCCGCCGCTTCTTCCGGGCTGTAACCCATATTGACCATCAGTTGGCCGTTATAGTACTCACGGGCAACCGTCAGCACGTCGCCACTTTGTATGCCAAAAAAATCCGCCCGCATAACATGCAAATACGCCAGATCAAAACGATTCAACTCGGTGGCCAGATATTGCATCCAGCCCATCGGGTCGCTGTCGGCCATGCTGTTAAAACTGTTTAGCGGCGACAAGCGTAAACCCACCCGGCGACTGCCAATTTCAGCCGTCACCGCTTCCAGTACTTCAAACAGCAAACGCGCGCGATTTTCCAACGGGCCGCCGTATTCATCGGTACGCTGGTTGGCCTTGTCGCGCAGGAACTGGTCGATCAGATAGCCATTGGCGCCATGCACTTCGATACCATCAAAACCGGCGCTGATCGCATTCGCGGCGGCGCGGCGAAAATCTTGCACGATGCTGGCGATTTCATCTTTTGTCAGTGCACGCGGTACGGTATAAGGCTTTTTGCCTTCCGGCGTGTGGACTTCATCTTCAATCGCAATTGCGCTGGCAGAGACTGCTTCCTTGCCACCGTTCAACAAAGGATGCGCAGCCCGGCCAGCGTGCCATATCTGCATAAAAATCTTGCCGCCTTTGGCGTGTACCGCAGCGGCTGTTTGCTTCCAGCCTTCTACTTGCTCGGCAGAATACACGCCAGGGTCATTACCAAACGCCGACGTTGCTTCCGTGACCATCGTGCATTCGGTAATCACCAGACCGGCGCTGGCACGTTGGGAATAATATTCTGCCATCAATGCGTTAGGCAGGTGGTCAATTGCCCGGCAGCGGGTCAGTGGCGCCATTACAAACCGGTTGGCAATTTCAACGTCACCCAATGACACAGGAGTAAACAACACATCCAGATTCGACATAAACAGATCTCTAGCAAGTGAATGGTGGGGAAGCTCTAATATGAGTACAGTAACGACGGATTTCACCCGCCCGACTCGAGACACATTGTTGCACCAGCAGATCAGCCAGCGGGTAATTGACAACACAATATTCACAATACCGCCTCCACAACATCCGACCAACAACACAGGAGTACCGCGCGATGAAAAGCGTACGCAGCTATCAGGGTCAGATCCCCACACTCGGCCAACGCGCCTTTGTCGACATCAGTGCCGTAGTGATTGGCGACGTACAACTGGGCGATGACAGTTCGGTTTGGCCACTGGCGGTGATTCGTGGCGATATGCACCACATCCGCATTGGTGCCCGCACCAGCGTGCAGGATGGCGCAGTGCTCCACATCACCCACGCCAGCGACTACAACCCCGGAGGCTACCCGCTAATCATCGGTGACGACGTCACCATCGGCCACCAAGCCATGCTGCACGGCTGTACCATCGGTAACCGCGTTCTGGTCGGGATGAAATCCATGATCATGGACGGTGCCATAGTGGAAGACGACGTTATCGTTGGTGCCGGTGCCACCGTCACCCCCGGCAAGGTACTCAAAAGTGGTTGGGTCTACATGGGAACGCCCGCCAAACCGGTACGGGAAATCACCGCCAAGGAACGCAGTTTTTTCACTTACGGAGCCGGGAACTACGTAAAACTGAAGGACAAACACCTGGCCGAGGGTTATGACCAAGCGTAGGGAAATAATTTGACACTGGAGTTCGCCAAGCCGCCAAGTTCCGCCATATTGCATCCATGAATTAGCCATGATCACAGAGCAATTTCGAGGAACCCCAACCTGAACAAAGAGCTCAGCGTTGAGGATATATCAGCAGACCTACACCTCCCTCGAAGACATACACTGATGGCTGCCTCCGGCTACTGGTTGGGTCGGTTTGGGTCACTGTGTTCAGAGATCAGACTGAAGTGATCAATGCCCTGTGCACCCTGGAAGCATACCCCAATACCAGAGTTCCTGATTTATCCCGCCATAGCGATCCTTAATCGTCCAACCGCAGTCATCAGGATATAAAGAGAGATTGCCATAGAGTCACACTTGCCCACACCCGCTCCGGAGGCCACCCATGACTGAGATTTGTATCTTCCCCATCCCGGACTGCGTTACCTTCCCCGGCACCGTATTCCCCTTGCATGTGTTCGAACCGCGCTACCGCAACATGATTCAACACTGCCTCGACAGCCACACCCCCGTTGCCATCTGCCATACCCAAAAACTACTCAGCCCGGCCAAACCCAACCAAGATCTGGAAACAGCGCTGCATAGCAACCAAGCCACCTACAAACCCTACCCGATATTTTCGGCCGGCCAACCACAACTGCTCGAAACCCTCGACGACGGCCGAATGCTGCTGAACATTCATATTCGCCAGCGTTACCGAGCCATCACCGAAAAACAAACACTGCCCTACATGATCTACGACTGCGAACCCTTCCTCGACCGCACAATCGACCCGGAAGACCTCGACTACCATGAAGAACTCAAACAACGCATTCTCAAACGACTGGACGCCCTCGCTTTCCAGCAACCGGAATTCCTCGACGTCTATAAAGCCAACGACTGGCAGGTCAAACCCGTCAACGAATTCAGCTTCCAATTGTTCGGACTGATTGCTTTCGGAGCAGACATCCAGCAACACATACTGGAAATGGACAACATCACCGACCGGCTCGAACAAGCACTGGAACTGCTGATCCGTATTGGATAACGGCCAAACACAAAGATGAGCCGAATACATGCGGCATTCGGCTTGAATTTTGAGCCGAATACCCGTAATAATTGGCTCACCGACTAAAAAACGAACACACTCAATGGACACCACCTGGATCTGGCAACAGCCAACATGGCCACACTTTTTATGGGATGACAGCCGGATACAGCCGCGTCTACGCCAAGTACGTCTGCAGCTTGGCATCCTGTTAGGCAAGACAACAATGCACCCAGGAGAGCAACAAACCCTCGACACCTTGCTGAACAACATCCTGTCATCCTCGGCGATTGAAAATGAAACCCTCAACGCCAGCTCCGTACGCTCTTCGCTGGCCCGGCGGCTGGGCGTCGACGAAGCACAACCGTACCCGGTAACCGACCAATCCGAAGGCATCAGTCAAATGCTGCTTGATGCCATCCAGAACGTGCAATTACCGTTAACACTAAAACGTTTGTGCCAATGGCACCGGTGGTTATTTCCGGCGCCAGAATCGGTACTCACAAGCAGACCGGTACTGGTCGGAACACTACGCGGCGACGAACCGATGCAAGTGGTATCTGGCCGCATTGACCAGCCAGTCGTCCACTTCGAAGCGCCCCCCCGCACCACCCTGAACGCAGAAGTCGACGCCTTCCTGCAATGGTTTCAAAACAGCCAGACCGATCCATTGCTCGACCCACTGCTGCGCGCAGCGCTGGCACACCTATGGTTTGTCACCCTGCACCCCTTCGACGACGGTAACGGTCGCATTACCCGCGCCCTCACGGACATGGCACTGGCGCAAGCCGACCAGCAAAGCATTCGTCTGTACGCCATGTCGGCGGCCATACTGACTCATCGCACCGAATACTACGACAGACTGGAAACCACCCAGCGCGGCGATATGGACATCACTGAATGGCTGATGTGGTTTCTCGATATTCTGCAACACACCCTCGACCAAGCCTTGAACGATATTGAACACACGCTGGCCAAAGCCCAATATTGGCAACAATTCCGCCACACAGGGCTAAGCCCGGAACAAATAAAAGTCCTGAACCGTCTGCTGGATGGAGGAGAAAAAGGCTTTGAAAACGGCATCAGTGCCAGCCAGTATCAGAAAGTCGCCAAGGTGAGCAAAGCCACGGCCACCCGCCATCTGGCCGACCTGTTGGTTAAAGGGTGTATTAAAAAACTGCCTGGTGGTGGGCGGAGTACGAGATATAGAACTAGTTAATACTCTTATATGGCATCCGAAGAATAGATTGAGCAACGATGATACCGAAGTAACTCGGCATCCGGCTGAAACTTCCCTGGTAATTCAAGTCGTTTACCTTCGTACGCCAACACGGTTGCTTTTATAAAATTATCTGGCGCTTTTTTGAGCTGCGTTGATACGATCACGGTCAAATTATCTGTAATAGCAATCAAGCCTTGATCAAATGCCCGATCGTGCAACACAGACAAGCACAGTCCGTTATGAGGATTTAAACGATTTTTTGGGTCATCGCGCCAGGGAACAATATGGCTCGCGATCAAAAATTTAGGATGCGATAACCCACTGATGCAGCAGCGGCTTTGGTAGGCACTCAGTACAGCTTGGCGAAACAGCGACTGGCCTACTCGGGCTTTAGTCGCGACTATTCGATCGTCGCCTGCATAACTGACCGGCTCACCTTGTACTTCACAGCCCTCTTCTATTTCTACATTCAGTTCGTTAACCAACTCATGAGTCTGATCCAACTGCTCTATCGCTTGCCGAGAACCGAGTGCGAAAGCCTCCCAGTCGGCATTCATCTCGTCCCACATCGCTCTATCGGCTTTGGATGTATTCGACATCCCTTTGCGGCCAGAACGCCGAATGGCAGGATCAAGACTAGCAAGATTCGTCAGCTTCAAAACAAGCGCATCAGGAGTCCGGCTAATCAGCTGGGCGTAACGGATAATTTCTGTGTTACGTGCATGAAATTTCCCGAATGGAATCCGACAGTAAAGGAAAAAGGCGACCAGCAGTTGTTCACGAGTCCAGAGATTAACAGCAGCCACGGCAAAGTCCTTTCAAGGTGATGAATCAGGCTAACACCACCACTCGATGGAGAAAATAATTTGTGGTGACGCTTTCTTCCCCACCCCCTCAATCAGCACGTCAGACCTTAACGTTGAAGATAGCTTGACCCCTGTCTGGGAGGGCGGGCCACTGTGCCCGACGCGCTGGCTACTACCCCAGCACTTCCACAAACATCTCGGCGGCTTCTTCGGTCACCACATAGCCTTTGCTGTTTAGCGCGGTAAAACCGTTGTTCAGTACCGGTAAGCCATCGCTGCCTTCCAGGCAGGTCCAGACGCATTCCGGGGATTCTTGCATAATCAGCAGCACTCGTTGGTATTCCTGCCCGGTGGTCGCCATCAGGCAACCGTTGTAGTCGGCCTGTTGGTTAAAGACGTTGGTTATCGGGCGGTATTCGTCAAAAAATTCCTGGCGGGTAATGGTACTCATACGGCTCTCCGGTCATTTGGTTCAGTGTGCCTTGCGGCATGCGGGCTTGGCCATCAAAACCGTACTGACATTCCCTGTCAGTACCCCTGCCCCAGACTTATTTGCGTCCACTGGACATTTATTTTGCTGATTTTTACCTTTTGAAGGAGTCACCGGATGGAAGTAGTCAATCCTGTTCGCCAGGCTGTAGAGCTGGTGTTGTTTTCACTGAAGCCAGATACCGATGAAGTCGCTTTTCTGGCATTAAATGCAACCGTTCAAACCTATATCAATACCTTGCCTGGTTTTGTCTATCGAGCGTTATGTAAACAATCCGATGGTATTTGGCAGGATATCGTATTCTGGCAAGACCGAGTGGCAGCACTACATGCCCAGCAGTTGTTTATGAAAAGTGAGGCCTGTGTGACCTGGCTGGCGATGATTGATCCAGCCAGCATTAATATGCAACACAGTGAGGTAATGTTTGCCAAGCTGGCAGAGCGGTTAGCCAGTTAGCCTGTTAGGGTTTATCAACAGTGAGAATCACCTGTGCGAGTATCAGGGAATTTTGAGGTGTCATTGCAGCCGCTGGATTGCAGTACGGTGTCCGGTGAAGGTAAAGATAGCCATTTAACGCTGGAGGTAGTGCCCGATTCTGCCACGGGAGAGTTGTGTGGGATAACCGGGCAGATGTCTATCGAGATGATGGACAACCAACATCTCTATGAATTTGTCTATCAGTTGTAAGGTGTATGCAGGAGTGGTATGACCCTGGTGGTCATCCGCTGCTGGCACTGGGTTTTCTGCAGGAATTGAGTATGAATAAGGCCGAACGGCTGTTTTTATTAACCAATTTGCTGCGCAGTAAACGTACGGTGATCACCGCACGTGAGTTAGCAGAACGGTTGGGAGTCAGTGAGCGCACGATTTACCGGGATATCCAGTCGCTGGAGCTATCGGGCATTCCGATCGAGGGGGAAGCCGGGGTCGGCTATCGCATTCGTCATAACTTCGAGTTGCCGCCATTGATGTTCGATGCCGAGGAAATTCTGGCGTTGTTACTGGGCAGCCGTATGGTTCGAGCTTGGGCAGATGCCGGTCTGGCCGCTGGTGCCAGCCGGGCGTTGGCAAAAATTCAGTCGATATTGCCGGATTCCCTCAAGCAAATCGCCGAGCAGCAAAGCCTGATTGTGCCGAATTTCAGTAGTGAGCCAGAAGCCGCTGCGCGAGCGCTGATATTACGCAAAGCCATTGAACGACAATTGCAGGTGCGCATTCAGTATATTCGCGCCGATGGTGAGTTCTCTGAACGGACGTTAGAGCCGCTGGGCCAGATCTTTTGGGGTGGCAAATGGACGCTGATTGCCTGGTGTTGCTTACGTGATAGTTATCGGGAATTCCGGCTTGATCGGATTCAGCAGCTGGAGCCGCTGGAGCAACACTTCACAACCGATGCCAGTAAAAGCTTGCCTCATTATCTTGAATTAGTGAAAGCCCAGTATCACAACAAGCAGACGCAAGGCTGATAGCTGGTGTTTTGGCCAGCATGGCAGCTGGCACTCCCAGAGGACGGTGTCCGCCAGCGGCTGCGATAAATACGCGAGGCTGATAGCCGTTTGGCCAGCGTGGCAGCTGGCACTCCCAGAGGACGGTATCCGCCAGCGGCTGCGAAAATACGCAAGGCTGATAGCCGTTTGGCCAGCGTGGCAGCTGGCACTCCCAGAGGACGGTGTCCGCCAGCGGCTGCGATAAATACGCGAGGCTGATAGCCGACGTTAAGGCCAGCGTGGCAGCTGGCACTCCCAGGCATCCGGGAAGGCGGGCCGCTGCGCCCGCCCATGGCTGAGAGCCGTTCTTCGCCACCATGCTATTCAAGCGGGCTGTTTACCTTCCATGGCCAATCCTCCGCATGATCCACCAATCCGGCTTTTAGCGGATTTTCCTGGATATACCGCATGGCGGCATCAAGGTGCTGTTGGCTACGGATATATCGGTCCCAGTAGTCACGCTGCCAAATGCCGGGGGGATATTGAATACCGTTTGCAGTGAGGTACTCACGAATGTGCTTGCCACTCCATGTTTTCCAGCTATGAACAATGGTTGTTAACGACACGTCGTCGATGACTTCAATCAGCACATGTACGTGGTTCGGCATGATCACGCCGCCAAGCAGTCGATAACGTTGGCCGTGAAAATATTGCCAGTTATTGAGAATAGTGGTCGCGATTGAGGGAATTTTGAGGAGGCATGAGCCATAACCAGCATCCAACTGCCGTTCGATATATTGGCGATAAGCAGGAGTATTTTTCGGGGCAAGGTTGAGGGTTTTCAGTGGCAGCGAGTCAGCCAGGCGGTAAGTGATCATTTGATGGATTGGCCCATCCAGATGCGGCAGGCTCGTACGATAGTGTGTTCGACTCATGGCATCGTCCTTGATTCATGGTACGCACAATATAGCGTTGGAAAGCATGGCAGGCCAGAGTTACAAGTGGCACATTGATACAAACGCAACATTTTGGCCAGCGTGGCAGCTGGCACTCCCAGAGGACGGTTTTGGCCAGCGTGGCAGCTGGCACTCCCGGACTCATGTGTTTGTGCGGTGCGGTTAAAATCCTATCTGTACGCTGGCTCCGGCCAGATCGAGTTGTTGGCGGTCGAACAGGAAGCGCTGGTAGCGTATGCCAATGCCCACTTCAGTGTTGAGCTGGTAGTCGAGCCCCAGCCCTCCCATCGGGGCGGTGCCGGAGTCGAGGTGGCTGTTGAGGTCATCGCGACGGGTATCCACTTCGCCACTCCAGCGATACAGCCCCAGTTCAAACGAGAGTGTCAGCTGGTTATTGATGGCGTCGCTAAAGCGCTGGCTAAGTACGATGCCGGAGCCGCCCACCGGGTGATGTCGGCGCAGGCTGGTTTTGAGGTCGTTGGGGGCGGCGTTGGCACTGAGATCCGTGCTGGCTGCTCCCATGTCGAGATAACGAATTTCTGCGGCATACCCCGGTAAGTAGCGATAGCCGATACCCATATCAAAGGCGGTGCGCTTGGCGTCGTAGTCGGTCACGGTGGCATCAAGGCCATCGGTCTGTAGCTGACTTTGCAGTTCGCCGCCGCTTTGGCTGCTATGCGCCCGGTAAAGGCCAATGGTGACGTAACCCTTGTCTTTGTCGAGGCCAAGGTCTTCAAGCCAGTGGCTGTCGTACTCGCTCGCCGGTGTGGCTGCCTCAACCGTTGCAGTTGGCATCAGTAACGCCAATCCCAACACGCCTGCCAACGGCAATATCACCGCAGGCAACGCGGATCGGTGAGTCCCTGGACGACGGCGGTAACCACAACTGGCAACAGCAGCCAGCAGCAGTAATCCTAGCCCGCCCAAACTACCGCCACTGCGGTCGGCTCGGGTGCTGATGTCTGCCAGCGCTTGGGTCTGGTCCGCGCGTAATATCGACACGGCTCCCGGATCTTCTACTGCACCGTTCACTTCGTTATCGGCGTCGTTCGGGCCACCGTCTTCAATGGTCAGCTGCACACAGAAATCTCCTTCGGTCAGTCCTGCCACCCAGCTGCTATCTCCCGGAGGTGGGCAATAGCCAAGGCTGCCGGCGCTGGAGTAAATGTGGTTATTGGTATCGCTGACAAAGCTGTTCCAGCGACCATTCTGGAACTTGCGATAGACGGCATTGGCCGGAATTTGCTGAGTTTGTGGTACGACTATGCTGACGCTCTGGCCCATGGTCGGCAGGTCGTGGATTTCGAAATCGAAGACACCGCCTTTCGGTTCAAAATCGTCGTCTGCACCCAGATCCTGTTGCGCCGCAACATCGTCATCGCTCAATCGAGCACCACCGCTGCTGCCCATGATGGCGAACTGACCCAGTCGGCACAGCACGCCAGGGTCACATTCCACCAGGAAGCCGTCGGTTTCGCTGGCAGTTTCTGGCAGCAGGTTGCTCTGGGCAATGTTGTCGAGGTAGTCCGGAATGCCGTCATCATCGCTGTCGGCGGTGCCTTCGTCGGCATCGACGATACCGTCACCATCGCTGTCATCACTGCCAGATAGTACCGGTGCCGATGCTTCGACCCGGAAGTAGATGCGGGCGATATCGGCAGCACCCTGGCTGTCATCGACCCGTACCTGCACGTTGTAACGACCACTGCTTAATTCGGACGGATCAAAAACCAGTGTGGTGTTGGTCAGGCTGCCATCGGTATCCACCAAGGCGCTGTGGCTGCTGGCCCAGTCGAAACGGTGGGTATCTTGCAGGTTGGCGTCGGTCACACGGACCGTCGCCGTCACCATACCGCCATCACGTGCCACCAATACGGTATTGCTACCGCCCTGCTGCAACACCATGCTGGCCGCTGGCGCGAGGTTTTGCTCGCCTATCGTTATGGTCACGCGGTGGCTGGCTCCAGCGTTAATGTCGTGAATATCAGGGGCACTTGGGTCGTAACCACCACCGAGGTCGTCGCTCTCGGTGGTGTCGTCATCCAGGGCCAGTACCAGAATCTCTGCTCCTTCGGAGATGCCATCATCGGTGAGCTGGAAGCTGATCCGGGCCTCGGTACTGTCTGCTGTGAAAATGACGCTGCCAGCACTGAGATTATGGTCGGCGCTGTCCGCCGTACTGCTGGCACTGTCAATCCGATAAGGCACTTCGAACGGGTAATCCGGTGCACTGCCGTTCAGTACTACGTCGACCTCGACATTACCGCCTTCGACACTGGCGATATCGCGGCTGAAGGACACCAGCGGGCGTACCCGCAAGGTCTGGGTCGTGGTACTGGTATTACCCTTGGCATCGGTGGCGCTGTAGGTCACCGTGTGAATACCCGGACGCATCCGTAAACTGCCACCTTTCAGGCCCAGTACGCTGGTGTTGCAGCAACCAGGGCCGTCGACGTTGTCGCTGGTCATTGCTGCCAGGGCTGCACTGGTATCACTCACACCGAGCAGGTCCGCCACACTAACGCGAGTGAAGACTCCGGTCGCATCGACAATGGCATCCGCTGGTGGTGTGATCATTGGCGGCGTGGTATCGAGGTAGTCACTGCTGTTGCTCGGGTCAGTGCCGTCTTGCTGTTCCTGGCCATTGGGGATGGTATCGCCATCACTGTCGGCCAAGGCATCACTGTCATCGAACGGATCAAAACCGTAGCGGGTTTCATAGTCGTCCGACATGCCGTCGTTATCGTCATCACTGTCGTCAGCGTTGGCAATGCCATCGCTATCGTTATCACCGATCACGACAAGGCTGAAGGCGGGCAATGAGCCGGTAGGATTCACCGTACCACGGTCATCTGCCGTCATCACGATACCGCTGTAGCTGCCTTCATCGCCAACCGCCGGGGTGCCGGTCAGCTTACCGGTAGTCGAATTGATCACTAGCCAGGCCGGTGCGCCACTGAGTGTGAAGTTAAAGCTGCTGCTGTCGCTATCCACCACGGTGGGGGTAAAGCTGAAGGTACTTCCTTCCAGAACGCTGCTGGCCGGTGTACCGGATAGCAGCGGCGCATCGTTCACCGCCGCAACGCTCAGGCTGACGCTGGCAACGGCGGAGGTGCCAGCTTCGTTATCTGACAGCTGGTAGGTAAAGCTGTCACTGCCGTAGTAGTCGCTATCCGGTGTGTAGGTCAAGCTGCCATCGGCGTTGTCGACCAGGGTTCCGTGGCTGACATCCGTAGCAATCACGATACTGCTGAGGTCGAGGCTACCATCGATATCGCTGTCGTTTGCAGCCACGTCGATCACCACCGCACTGTCTTCGCTGGTGCTGGCGCTGTCGTTATTGGCCAGTGGCTCGTCGTTGACAGCAGTGATTGTCATCACAACCGTCGCCGTATTTGACCAGGCACCACTGTCATCCTGCACCCGGTAGCTGAGGCTGTCGGCACCGTTAAAGTCGGCATCTGGGGTATAGTTGATCACGCCGCTGAGCACGCTTGCGATGCCCTGGGCTGGTGGTTCCACCAGCACCAGAGTCGCAGCCTGTATTGAGCCATCTACATCGCTGTCGTTGCCCAAGGCGTTGATGTTGAGGCTGGCGTCTTCCAGCAGGGTCACGTTGTCGTTGCTGGCGACAGGGGCATCGTTCACGGCAGTAATCGTCAGGCTGACGGTCGCGACATTGGAAGTGGCATCGCTATCGTCTTTCACCACATAGGTAAAGCTGTCGCTGCCGTTGAAATCTGCCGCAGGGCGATACGTGATTTCACCGCTGCTGGCATCCACGGTGATAGTGCCGTGTGCCGGAGAACTAACAACCGTTACCTTCGAGCTGTCCAGCGTACCGTCGATATCCGTGTCGTTGCCGATAACGTCAATCACCAGCTCGGTGTCCTCGGCGGTCGAGCCGGTATCGGCAGCCGCCACTGGCGCATCGTTCACGCCACTGACGTTGATGATCAGAGTCGCGACATTAGAGGTTGCACCGTGCTGGTCTTTGATCTGGTAAGTCAGTGAATCAGAGCCGTTAAAGTTGGCAGCTGGTGTGTACTCAATCTGGCCAGACACCACGCTGGCACTACCTTCCGCAGCTGCACTGACAATGGTCAGGGTAGTGGTATCAACACTGTCACTGTTATCAACATCGGTGTCGTTATTAGCAACGTTGATGGTCACTGCGGTGTCTTCCGCTGTCGTTGCCACATCGGCGACAGCGACGGGGGCGTCATTGACAGCCGCAACGGCGATGCTGACGGTTATATCACCCGAACTGCCACTGTAAATATCATCCACCGCGTAGGTGAAAGAATCCACACCGTTAAAGTCGGCTAACGGTGTATAGGTAATCACACCGTTGGCGGTGTTGACACTGGCCGAACCATGAGCCGGAGCATGAGTAACGGTTACACTGGCAGCGTTGAGCGTGGAATCCACATCGCCATCGTTGGCCAACACGTTAATGTCTACCGCAGTATCTTCCTGGGTACTGCCGCTGTCGGCCCCTCCGGTCGGGTTGTTGTTGGCCACCGTAAAGTTGAGTTCGCTGGCGACACTCAATCCGGCCCAGCCATTAAGCGCGGCATCCACCAGCAGGCCACTGTCAGCCAGCAGGTAATAACGATGGGTTGGCGTCCAGTTAGCCGCCGGGGTAATGGTCACTTGTGTGCCACTGATAACCACCTGCCCAGAGCCAACGGCAATGGCTTCCACCAGCGTATCGCCATCCGCATCGTACAGCTGGAAGTTGCCCGTGGTTGCGCTCACCGCCTCGCTCAGAGTCAGCACAATGCGGCTATTGTACTGCACACTGCTGGCGTCATCCGCCGGGGTTGAACTGCTGAGAACCGGATCAGCGACATCCAGCGTACTGGTATCGGTAACCGCCGTCGCGCTGTTACCCGCAACATCGGTCAGTATCACGCTGAGGGTCAGGGTGCCGTCATTCAGGCCTGACAGGTCGATACCGCTAACCTGTTCAGCAGCACTGCTGACGGTGCCAGAGCCAGTGACGGCGGTACCGCCACCACTGGAGCTGATGGAGTAGCTATAACTGCCAGCGACTTCGGCGCTGGCAAAGGTGAAGCTGACGGCGCTGTATTCACCAGAGCCAATCAGAGAGTCGTCGAACGCTACGCTGTGGCCGGAGGGTGCGCTGGTGTCCAGAGTACTGGTTGCCGTGACGGCACCAGCCGCGTTGTCAGCGCTGTCGGTTAAGAACAGCGAGACCGTCAGAGTGCCGTCAGCAAGGCCGGAAACATCGATTGCGGTGAGTGGTTCGCTGGCACTGGTTACCGTACCGCTGCCGGTTACTGCAGTACCGCCGCCGCTGGATGAGATCGAATAACGGTAAGCCGCTCCGACTTCGGCGCTGGCCATGGTCACACTGATCGAGCTGGCTTCAGTGCTGTTGATCAGACTGTCGTCGAAGCTGATGCTGTGACCGGAAGGTACTGTGGTATCCACCGTCGCCGTATCGGTCACAGCCGTGGCCGGATTCCCGGCGCTGTCGGTCAGAATGACAGACAGGGTCAGGGTGCCATCACCAAAGGATGCCAGATTAGTACTGCTGCTCTGCTCCGCTGCAGTGCTGACGGTTCCGGTAAGACCATCCAGGGTGATGCCATTCAAGGTATAGCTGTATTCATAGTCGGTACCTGTTTCGGCATTGGCGAAACTGAAGGATACCGAACCCACTTCGGTCGCGTTGTACACCGTATCGTTCAGGCTGACGCTATGGCCTGTTGGCACAGCGACATCCAGCGTACTGGTATCGGTAACCGCCGTCGCGCTATTACCCGCAACGTCGGTCAGTATCACGCGGAGGGTCAGGGTGCCGTCATTCAGGCCTGACAGGTCGATACCGCTAACCTGTTCAGCAGCGCTGCTGACGGTGCCAGAGCCAGTGACGGCGGTACCGCCACCACTGGAGCTGATGGAGTAGCTATAACTGCCAGCGACTTCGGCGCTGGCAAAGGTGAAGCTGACGGCGCTGTATTCACCAGAGCCAATCAGAGAGTCGTCGAACGCTACGCTGTGGCCGGAGGGTGCGCTGGTGTCGACCGTGGCATTACTGCTGTCTGTCGCGCTGGCGTTATTACCGGCGTTGTCGGTCGCGGTGGCGCTGATATTCAGCAGCGTGCCATCGGTTGAGCTGCTGGTAATGCTGTAGCTGGCGCTCCAGATACCGCTGTTGTTTGATGCCACCACGGCAGAACCACCACCAAAGGCGACGAAATTCATCGTCACACTGCTGATGGTGTCGCTGTTGTTGTCGCCAGCGGCGGTATTGTTCCAGCGGGCGGTCAGGGTATCTCCGGCAATAAATACACCACCGCTACCGGATGCACCGGAGATCGACAGGTTGCCGTCCGTTATGGTGGGAGCCATGTTATCCACTGTGGCATTGGTGCTGTCGGCGCTGGTGGTGCTGTTACCGGCATTGTCGATCGCCGTCAGGGAAATATTGCGGTTACTGCTGTCAATGGCACCACTGACAAGTGTGTAAGTCGCGCTCCAGCTACCGGCGCTGTTTGATGCCACTACGGCGGCACCACCAAAGGCGGAGAAATTGACACTGACGCTGCTGATGGTGTCGCTGTTGTTGTCACCACCGGCGGTGTTGTTCCAGCGGGCGGTAACGGTATCGCCCGCACGGAAAGCGCCGCCGATACCGGAGGCGCCAGAGATCGACAGGTTAGTGTCGGTGACGATGGGAGCAATATTATCTACGCTGGCGTTGGTCGTATCCGCTGTCGTGGCATGACCGCTGCTGTTGGTCGCTGTCACTGAGACATTACGATTGCTGCTGTCGATGGCTCCGGCGGTGAGGGTATAAGTGGCAATCCAGCTGCCCGATGACTCACTCGCACTGATGGCAGCGCCACCGCCAAACGGGCTGAAGTCGACCGTCACAGCGCTGACGCCGGTATTGTTGTCGCCACTGCTGGTGTTGTTCCAGCTGGCGGAAATGGTATCGCCAATGACGTAAGTTCCGCCGGTACCGGAGGCACCCGAGATGCTGATATGAGCATCTGTTAACGTCGGCACATTGGTCGCCGTCAGCTGGCTGCTGTTGGTGGTTGTCAAGCTGCCGGAACTGGCCTGCAGGTTAAAGGTTTCGCTACTGCTGCCCGAGGTGGTGTAGGTAATTTGCATCGCTGTAAAGGTAGCGACCCCGGACGACGGGGTCAGGCTAACCGTGGCAGCACTGCCATCGGTATCGCCAGTGGTCGTCATCAGCGCTGAGCCAGCGCCGTTCACTTCCGCCAAACGGATATCGCTGCTATAGCCGGTATCGACATAACCGTTGGCATCGACGGCTTTCACCACCGGCACGGTCGTCAGGCTTTTGGCTTCGCCACTGCTGACCGTTAACGGCGCAGGCTGAGTGGTCAATTGCAGTTGCGTGGCCACCACATCGGTAAACAGCAGGCTGGTACTCACGGTGCTTAAATTACTGCCGATACCATCCTGATCATTAAACGTTACGATCAGCGCCTGGCCATCGGTGGCGGTGGTATTGGTCAGACTGGTGAATGTCGCTACCCCGGCCACTGCCGTGACGCTGTTATTGGTGAGCACATTACCGGGGTTTATGCCTTCGTCGGCGCCTGTTACCACTTCGGTAAAATCGCTATCGATATTGCCGAACGCATCTTCCGCAGCGACAACCGGCTGGGTGGTCATGGCCATACCGGACACCAGCCCCGCAGCCTGGGTTGTGAGCCTCAAGCCGGTGGCGGTGACATCAACTGTGGTGCCGGAGCTGTTGGAAACGGCACTGGTGGCCCCCATGGAGGTCCCGCCGGATATGGTGACGTCGGTGTCGCCATCCATACTGAGGATCATGGTGTGATCTTCGGTCAAGCCGGTGTTGTCGTTGTAATAGCCATTAATTGTGTAGATCTCGCTGCCACCATCGGCAATCGAAAGACTCAGACCTGAAAAGGTAATGGTGTCGTTCGCGCTGCTATAAACCCCAGTGACGTTGCTGGCATCTGCGCCGTTCAAACGCCAAGTGACCTTAGCCCGTTCGGCATCGCTACTGGTGCCCGATACATTGACCACCAGCTGGCTGATTTCCATTGCCAGACCGTCACTGCTGGCGCCATCGGAGAGCGTAAAGTCGAACAGATCCACTGCTTCGCCAACGCTATCCACAGTGGTATCCAGCCCCACCGGCTCAGTCACTCCGGCGGCGGGTGTCAGACTGCCATCGCTGTCGGCCGGGCTGGTAGGGGTCACATAGCCAGCAATAGTGCCTGTGTGGTAGTGGATTTCCCAGTCACTGGAATTTTCCGACACCAGCATGATGCGATCGGCGGTGCTGTTCACCGCAAAGCGGTCGTTCATCCAACCGTCGAGTTCAAAATCAAAACCATCGACCCAGTCGCTGCCGTTGTAGCTGTTGATGAAGTATTTGCTATCGCCGTAGTTGGCGAAGTAATACACACCGTTGTCATACTCCATGCCATAGACCCACGGCGTACTGTGCCCTGCATGGGTGATCGCCGTACTGACCCAGCTGCCAGAGGCATTGGTAACATAGTAGGAAGCACCACCGGTTTGGTCTGAATACGCGTAGTGAATCTTGTTGCTGCTGTCGATCAGCACATTCGCCATACGATAGACTTTGGCATCGTCCTTACCGTTGAGGATTTTGGTCGAAGCGCTGAAGCCATCGCTGGATGACTCCATGTAATAGTTGTCCTCACCATTGTTCTGCGAGTCTTCACGGCGGTAGAACACGGTCGCGGTGCCACTGCTGTCGGCCACGACATAGGTATCGTGAGCCTCATCCGTGCCATTGCCAGCAACCACGACATTGGTTTTAACCCAGCTACCACTCTTGTTGGTGGCGTAATCCACCTGATAGCCAGAGCCGTTGTAGACTTTCCAGGAGACGTGAACGTCATCGTTGGCGTCGACAAACACATCCACTTCATCCACCGAATTGCCGGTCTCGGCTATTTTGGTGAAGCTCCAGCTGCTGCCATTGTAATAGCCATAGAAGGGATCGCCGGTGTTGGCATAGTTGGTTTCGGTGGCGCTGAAAACGGCGTGAATATGGCCGTTACTGTCGAAGTCATAATCAACGCGCTGTTCATTGCCCCAGCTGACGTAAGCGCGACCCGAGATGGCACTGGCATTAAACGAGGTGTAATTGGAGAAACCGGCACCGTTCCAGAGCAGGAAGGTAATGTCGTCACCGCTGCTGCCATCTTTGGAATAGCCGAGGTAATAATTACCGCTGTCATCCACACGGATTTTGGGAAATTTCCAGGTGCCATCAGCCGAGATCAGGCCGGTCTCATAGGCCGGATTGACCTGAGTCGAGGCAGAAGTGACTTCACTGCTGCCATCCACGGCCGCCAGATAAACCAGATAATACTTGCTGGCATCCAGGCCACTAAAACTCAGCGTGGTGCTGTTGGCCGCCGCCCCGCTGGTCGTTTGCAGCGCCGCATTATTGTCGCCATCGGTTCCGGCAATCACCTGGGCAGGTGTCGGGGCGGTTTTATTGCTCTCCACCAGCACAGCGTACACGGTGGCCGATTCACTCATGCTGACACTGACATCAAAACTGCTGCTGGTTTTGTTCAGGATACTGGTGGCCATCACCACCGGCGCGCTCACCCCGGTGTGCCAGGTGCCACTCCAACTTATTTCACAACTGGCCTGATTCAGGGATGTATAAGTGTTGGTGTAATACACACTGCCCCAGGTGAAATGACAGTGATCGAATGGGCTGTCGCTGGCAAAATATTTGCGTCCCAACAAGGTGCCAGACAACGCCGCCGTAGCCTTGGGTTGTGACCCAAGCCGTTGGTTTTGCTGTAAAAAAGCCAGTATTCCGGCGTCGTCAGACAACGTATTCTCTGACAACGTATTCTCTGACAACGTAGCGCCAGTATTATCCAGTGCCCTGCCAGATGTCTGGCCACGTCGAAAGGCATCAAACGCGCTCCGTGGCATCTCGTACTGCTCGGAAGCAGCGGCGTCGATCTGCAACGCTTGATCAGCCACCACAATGGTCGCCCCCCGTGCCAATCGGCGACTGCTGCTGTGACTGGCAGAGCGGCTCATGCTCGCCGGTGCCGCAAAGGCTCCGGCCATGGCAATCAACGGTAATGCCAAGGCGGCCTTGCGTAACGGCTGCGAAGTGGAAGACGGTTCTCGGGATACGGGTTTGTTGGTATTCATATACACGCCTCAGGACGCAGCGGTTGCATCGGGGGATGACAAAAATGGTTACGCATCCGTGGATGTGACGGCTCAATAATTTCGGGGAAGCAACAGCCGGTAAGTACTGCTACGTCGTAGATTTGCTCAACGTTGCCGGTAAAGCGGATCTGGCCAATTTCAGACAGGTCATCGAGATTGAAGAACCACAAGCCCGACAGAGTTTCATCATACTTTTGTGCCAGTGGCGCTGGCCGAGAAACATCCGTCTGTCGCACGCGGGATAGCCCCATCACCAGAATCGGGCCATGGAAATCCATGCCTCGGGTAAAACCAGGGACTTCCGCCAACACCCGGTTCTCACCGCTGGCCGGGTCGTAACAACACAGCTGGCCCAGACCGGAATGGCAGTAGTACACCTTGCCGCGATACCAGCGCGGGGAGTGCGGCATGGCCAGGCCAGCGACCAGAATTTCGTTCCGTTGCACATCCATCAAGGTGCCATTAAAGCCCTCGCCATCGCGCCATTTACCGCGTTCATCGGCGGTCGAAAAGGTGGTCACGTAGGCGGGTTGGCCGTCTTTCAGGGTCATACCGTTCAGATGACAGCGATCTTCCGCAACCAGCGCACTGATAAAAGGCGGCTTCCAGCGCGGTACAAAGCTGTAGCGGGGATCGAGTGAACTGAGACAGGAAAAGCTCGAGTTCACCACCCATAAGCCGTCGTTGCCCCACTCCACATCGTGGATATTGATCATGCCGGTGTAATGGCTGGAGCGAGCGATAAAACAGGCATCGACACGGCTGTCGACCGGCTCATACAGCGAGGTTTGATAAGCCTCGAACGCCTCCTCCTCTGACGATTTTGCCGCACCCGCAGCAGGCTGGGGCGCGGCAA
This sequence comes from Candidatus Thalassolituus haligoni, assembly GCF_041222825.1. Classification (NCBI taxonomy): domain Bacteria; kingdom Pseudomonadati; phylum Pseudomonadota; class Gammaproteobacteria; order Oceanospirillales; family Oceanospirillaceae; genus Thalassolituus; species Candidatus Thalassolituus haligoni. The sequence continues at coordinate 59,217 of NZ_CP139482.1, read as the reverse complement.
CCTGGCCATTGTTTTGCAGCAGCAGTCGCGGGGCCGTCACATCGTCTTCAATGCGCTTCAGCGGCTGTTTGATCTGTGGCAGCAAGCCGTCTTCACGCTGGAATTGCAGTACCTGGGTGAAGATCCCCAATGTCAGGCCGTTACTATCGGCCGTTAGCCCCATTGGCCGGGGGAAGTGTTTAAAATTGACATCCAGTGTGACGCCGTCAGTGCGCACCAGCATCAGCCGTTGCGCCTGATAGGAAGTAAATGCCAGCGAGATATTCAGGTGCTTGAGCAGGGCCGGCAAGTTGGCGGAATATTCACAGCCAAAATCTGCTTCCGGCTCAGCAGCAGCGCCAGTAGCAAGCGGTGATTCCAGCGCCGGATTGATAAACGTCATGGGTACTTCCTGACTAGGGGTGTAAGTGACAAGCCGAACTCAGGTAAGCCGGAAACAGAGGCAACCGCAGTAGCAACGCCTGCCGGTTCAGAAATAACAGCGGGGTCAGGCGTACCAGCAGAGGAAGCAACAGGCATGGGAGCAGGCAATAAATCCGCCAGCCGCTGCTGCAGCGCGGACAACGGCATGTCCGGTTCCGTGGCAATAATCAGCGCCGCCAGTCCTGACACAATGGCGGCCGCCAGCGAGGTGCCACCAAAGGCCTGGTAGCCGCCCGCAATATCCGTACTGTCGAGCGGCAGGCCGAAGGCATAAAAATCCACCGTCGGCCCATAATTACTGTGTGGCAGCCGTTGCTGTCGAAGACCAAGCGCCCCCACCACAATCGCCTCAGGAATAGCCGCTTCCGAGCTATGAGGTGTAATCAACCGACCTTCGTTACCGGCCGCAAACACCACCGGCAACCCTCTGCCAGCGCGCCCCCAACGAGCCAGGTCGCGCACCACATCCTGCACTGGCTCCAGCAACAAACGGGTGGTCCAGCTGCAATTAATGACATCGGCGCGAGACATGGCCGCCAGCTGAAAAGCCAGCAAGGTATTGGAAGTCCAGCTGTCGGGCTGGCGAATGCCAATCAAACCGGCATTCGGCACCAGCCCCTTCAGGCCATGACCGTCGTGGGCGGCAAACAACACCCCGGCAACCCGAGTGCCGTGAGTATCCTGGGAGTTCTGCGGAGCTACGTTTAGCTGCTGCGATGCGGTATCGTATAAAAACGTCGGTGACAGCTGTACAAACTGTGGGTGGTTCAACGCAAAGCCGTCGTCAATCACCGCGACCTTGACGCCCTGACCCTGAGTGAATTGCCACAACGCCGCCAATCCATTGACCTGGTAATGACCGGATGAGTGAAGATCCGTCGTCTCGTCGCCAGCCTTGTCGCGCAACTGCAAGAGATCGGGCTGTACCCGTTCAACACCGGGAATGTCGGCCACCGCAGCCAGCATCTCCGCGATGTCCACACCCGGACTTAACGCCACCAGCCAATACTGATAATCGTGACCCAAAAACAGCGCACTGACGTTATCAATACCCGCTGCCGCTGCAATACGTTGCTTGGGGAAATCTGCGGCTACCCGTACGACCAAACGCCGAGCCACCATGACCCGTTGTTGTGACGCCTCAACCTGATACACCTGCTCACCCACAGCATGCAGCACAACCGGGGTGGCAAAATTCTCAAACTGCAGAGTAGCAGCCGACTGTGTCGTCACTGGCATTGCTGCCTGCGCTAACACACTCGCCCACATACCCATCAAGATCCAACAGCATTTCACCATCTACGGCCTCACCGACACCACAGGCACGCCAGCGCTGCCCTCTACCAAGCCAAGCAGAGGATTCTGGGTTCAGCAAGAAAGCCACTTAAATATTCAGGATAAAAATACCTGACAACGAAACGCCGCAGAAACAGGCCAATGTCTGCACCAGCAGCCGGGCGGGATCCAGCCCCGAGATTCAGCCAGCATGGCAGCTGGCACTCCCAGGTAAGCCACTATTTACCGCCGCGATCACTCAGCCAGCATGGCAGCTGGCACTCCCAGGTAAGCCACTATTTACCGCCGCGATCACTCAGCCAGCATGGCAGCTGGCGCTCCCAGGTAAGCCACTATTTGCCGCCGCGATCACTTTGCCGCACTATGCCGCTCCCTTTCCCGGCCCGTGTACTGACCATGTCTGATACTCCCCCTGTTCTCGAAAATGCGGTCACCCGCTTGCGTCAGCAAGAGCTGGCGCAATCACGGCGGGCTTTTATTGCTCGGGGAGGCCGGATGATTCGTTGTCAGCATTGCCTGTTATCCTTGCCGCTGTGCCTTTGCACACAACGGCCTGCCCCTTCTGACGAGGTCGCGGTCTGCCTGATTTTTTACAAAGGCGAAGTCTACAAGCCCAGTAACAGCGGTCGTCTGGTGGCGGATGTACTGAGTGATAACCACGCATTTCTGTGGAACCGCACCGAGCCGGATGCCGCCTTGCTGGCATTGCTGACCAACCCGGCCTACGCGCCGTTGGTGATCTTCCCGTTCCAGTACGCCGATACCCAGCAGTGTCTGGACACCCCGGACAAGCTGCAGCAGTACCAGGTGCAAGCGTCAGAGCAACAGCGCAAACCCTTGCTGATATTGCTCGACGGCAGTTGGCGCGAAGCCCGCAAAATGTTCCGCAGCCCTTACCTCAGTGGCATTCCAATACTGGGGATTGAGCCACTCGAACCGGGTAACTATCAATTGAGGGAAGCGGCGCACGATTACCAGCTGGGCACCGCAGAAGTAGCGATAGAAATACTGCAACAGCTGGGCGCAGCCACCGCAAGCAGCCGCCTGGCAGCTTATTTTGCCTTGTTCCGTGAGCGTTATTTGGCGGGCAAGCCACGTCACTGATTCACCGACTCACGCCACAGAGAGAACACCGGATCACACACCTTTATTCCGTAGACATTCATCACGCTGGATCAGGGTTTATCTCTGAAATCCCCGGACGGCAGCGGATCGACAAGACAGCCTCGACAGCAATGGGTACAATTCAGACGTTTTTTGACTTATTCACCCAAGAAAAGACTGATTCCCATGGGCAGAGCGTATCAAAACCGGAAAGAATCCATGGCCAAAACGGCCGCGGCAAAAACCAAGGTCTACTCCAAGTATGGCCGAGAAATCTATGTAGCCGCCAAGGCAGGCGGCCCCGATCCATCGGCCAACCTGTCGTTGCGCTCACTGATCGACCGGGCCAAAAAAGATCAGGTGCCCACCCACGTGATCGAAAAAGCCATCGACAAGGCCACTGGTGGTGCTGGAGAAGACTTCCAACCGGCCCTGTATGAAGGCATTGCGCCTGGCGGTGCCATGGTGTTGATCAGCGCCCTGACCGACAACCCGAACCGCACCTTCGGTGAAATCCGGGGCGTGTTTTCCAAGTGCAAGGCCAAGCTCGGCAGCCAGGGTTCGGTCTCCCACATGTTCGATCATCGCGCCATGTTTGTGTTTGCTGATGACAGCGAAGATGAAGCCCTGGAAATGCTGATGGAAGCCGATATTGATGTTTCCGATATCGACTGCGAAGACGGCATGGTCACGGTGCTGGTGCCACCCACCGAGTTCTTCAAAACCAAAACCGCACTGACCGAATGGCGTGCCGACATTGATTTTGAAATGGAAGAAATCACCTACCTGCCACAAATGCCGCACCCGATTGCAGCAGACGACGCCGATCAATTTGAGCGTTTTGCCAGTTTGATGAACGATCTGGAAGACGTACAGGAAATCTACCATAACGGTGAATTTGAAGGCTGATCAGCCGCGTCAGCCATCGCCTCAGCCTTCCGAGTAGATGAGGCCATCGCTAACCAAAACGACACCGTCCAAAACGGCACTTTTATATAAAGTGCCGTTTGCGTATTTACTGCCTGTTAACGGTAAAACCTTACCGCCCAAACCTTACCGCCCACACCTTACCGCCCAAACCCATTCCCCCTGCCAGCCCCCACTTGTTTTGTCTTGCCTTGCAATCGTCATATTCGTGTCATTTTCAGGTCACCTGGACGTCACAAAACCGTCATACGCTTGAAGCCTTTGAATACCTGTTAATACCGATAACAAAGGAAAGATCATGTCTCTCGATCTCTGGAAAAAAGGCACGCTGGCGATGGCCATCACCGCAGCCTTGACTGCCTGTGGCAGCGACGACAACGATAACAACAACAGTGCGGATACCAATACCGACACACCGGCCGAATTCGACATCAGTAATATCGTGATTAACGAAGTGCGCTCTACCGGCGACTACGATTATGTTGAAATTTACAACGCCGGATCTGAATCCTATACCTTCGCCGACGGCGAATGGGGTCTCTTGGATGGCGACAGCACCCATACCGCCATTGCGATTCCAGCCGGTACTGAAATTGCCGCCGGTGGCTACCTGCTGGTACTGACCGATGCAACTGAACTGCCAGCGACCGTTGCCAGCGCCGTACTGGGCGGAGTCGATGGCTTTGGTCTGGGCAAGGGCGATACGGCCAACCTGCTGTATCAAGGCACAGCTCACGACAGCTATAGCTGGACTGACGGCGAACACGCCGACACTCTTGGCCGCTACCCGGACGGCGGCGATTGGGCTGAAGGTGCCATGAGCGCTACTCCCGCCGCCGCTAATACCGCACCGGCCGCCGCTGAAGAAGAAGAGCCAGTCACCGCTGTCGCCACTGACATTCTCATCAACGAAGTGCGCACCAAAGGTGACTTTGACTTTGTTGAACTCTACAACAGCGCCGATGCCGAGTTTACCTTTAGCGGCACCGACTGGACGCTGCTCGACAGCGACGATGGCCATACCCCGGTGACCATACCTGATGGCACTGTTATTGCTGCCAAGGGGTTCCTGGTCATCATGCCGAATGAAACGACACAAGTAGACGGTGCGCCAGCTGCCATTGTTGCCGCAGCGGATCAAGACTTCGGTCTCGGCAAAGGCGACACCATTCGTCTGTTCTATCAAGGTAATCTGGCCGACGAATACACAGTCACTGCCGATACCCACGCCAACAGCGCCGGTCGCCTGCCCGATGGTGGAGACTGGGCCACCGGTGACATCTACGCCACCCCAGGTGAAACCAACCTCGCCGCCAGCCCTGCTGAACTGGCCGTTACCACGCTGTTTTTCGATGGTCTGAACGATCAGGAAGCAGCGCTGGAAGCTGAAGGGTTCCGTGTCTTTGGCCCAGCCGCCGATCTGGCCACGGATGTGGAACCGGAATACGTCGCCATCAGTGCCGATGACACCACAGCCTGGGTCTCGCTGCAGGAAAACAACGGACTGGCGGTGATTGACCTGACCGTCGATGCCGAAGCCATCACCAAAATCCTGCCGTTGGGTCTGCAAGACTACGGTCTCGAAGCCAATGCCATGAATGCCTCCGACAAGGAAGCAGGCACCGCGCTGACCGCTTACGCCAACGTCAAGGGCTTCTTTATGCCGGACGCCATCACCACCTTCGAAGACAATGGCACCCATTATGTCATCAGCGCCAACGAAGGCGACGCACGCGACTACGACGGTTTCTCAGAAGAAGCCCGAGTCGATGACCTGACACTGAATACAACCGCTTTCCCGGACGCTGCGACCTTGCAAGGTGAAACCGTGCTGGGACGTCTGAAAACCACCCTTAACCCGTTCTCCGACGAAGCCGTTGCTACCGACATCGAAACCATCTATGCCTATGGTGGCCGTTCCTTCAGTATCTGGAATGGTGAAACCGGCGAACAGGTGTTCGACAGTGGCAACGATCTGGCCGAAATGACCATTGCCGCCGGTATTTACCCGGATGGCCGCTCCGACGACAAGGGCAGCGAACCGGAATCCGTCACCACCGGTATGGTGAATGGCCTGCGTTATGCCTTTATTGGCATGGAACGCGCCAGTGCGATTGCGGTGTACGACATTTCTGATATCAGTGCACCAGAACAGCTACAACTGCTGACCCACGAGGGTGACGAAGCACCGGAAGGCCTGCTGTTCCTCGATTCGGATAGCGTCAGCGAGTTCGGTTTCGCCGCCGCGCTGGTCACCGCCAACGAAGTCAGCGGCACCCTGTCCCTGTATGCAGTACCCGCTGTCGCCGCTGCGGATAGCGCCAAACCTGTTTTCAGCCACCAGTACACCGTGACAATTGAAGGCGGTGAACGCGCGTCAGAAATCGTCGCCTACGACAGCACCCTGCACAAACTGTATGTCGTTAACAACGGTGCGATCAGTGATGGCCCTCGTGTTGATATCGTGACCCTGAGCGACACCGGCCTGGCAGTCACCGGGGCGATCAACCTGGCCGCTTACGGCGCTGGTGTGAACAGCGTAGCAGTCAAGAACGGCAAGCTGGCAGTCGCGATGGAAGCCAACGACAAGCAGGCCTTCGGTACTGTAGCGGTATTTAATACCAGCGACGACAGCATCTATGGTTATGCCCGCGTCGGTTCTCTGCCCGACATGGTGACCTTCAGCCATGATGGCAGCTTTATCATGACCGCTAACGAAGGTGAGCCCAACAGTGCCTATACCCGTGACCCGAAAGGTTCGGTATCGGTTATCCGCCTGAACTGAGAAATCCGCCGGATTGATGGCGTGAGGGTGTCAGCCCGGCAGGCAATATGAGCAAGGATGCCGGAGCCATAAACCAGGGATAAGACCCAAAGAGAAACAAGAACCACAACGGGAGCCAAGGCTCCCGTTTTTTATAGGCGGATTTTGAGTATCAATGCGGCAGAATGCCCGTATCTGCTTTTGCTATTGCAACCGATCCAGCGGGTTTTCTGTACCCGCGAAATGCTGGCCGATCACGTGGGTATATATCTGTGTGGTTGACACATCTGAATGCCCCAACCACTCCTGTACGGTGCGAATATCCCGGCCGGATCGTAACAGCTCGGTGGCAAAACTGTGCCTGAAGGTATGGCAGCTTACTTTTTTTGCAATACCACTGTTTGCTACGGCGATTTTTAGCGCTTTACGCGGAACAAAAATACCAGAGCATTCAAGGCAACTCGCTGGCTATTCTATGACTCATGCTGGCGATGACACCTGTTGGTCAGATGCCAGGTGATCCAGAAAACCCATGACCTCAACAGGCCCCATTGCATTCGGGTGCTGGCGTTGCTGAAAGCGTATGTAGGCCTTGATCCAGTAGAGGTAAGTTTTTTCTGTTCGAAGGCTGTATCCATTCAGCCGCATGAAACGCGAGATCTGGTTCAAAAACGGACGTTTACCCATGGTTCTACTCCTCCCGAAAGAACTGTATGGATACACAGCATGACCAAGCTGAAGAGAAAATCCATGCTCGTATTTCCAGAGCGGTTGCGCATTTTTTCGGTTGCTGTTAGCGTAACCTCATGAAGTTCAATGGTTTTGCGCTTTTGGCGCAAAATTAATGCGCACGTTAAAACAGAAAAACGCGCATGTGTGTTTTTCCAGGGAGGAGAGTTCAGTGAAAACGGAAATCATCAGTCAATTCAAATACCTGCCCTACTCTCGCAACAAATCGTGCCACCAGAAAAACGCGCATGCGCATGAATAAACTGTTATGTTTTAGGGAGAGTTAGGTGAAAATTATTAAGTGGATTTTTATTTTATTTTTTGGGTTTATCGTTTTTCTATATGTATTAGGTTCGGGAAGTTCGACAGATTCAAATAGATATAATGGTTCATCTATTAATAAATAGTGGGATAATCAAGCCATTTGCCAAACTGCTCGTATGGTTATTAAAGATAATTTCTCTAAAACAAAATCAGATCAACTATATAACACCAAGTGTACTGTAACTAAATTAACAGCGCCTTTACCTGGAAAATTTTCAATATACGAGCCTTATGCTGTTAGCTGGTCAAATGGAGTGGCGGCACGAGTTTTTACAACATCCAAAGATTTAAAAGTATCTGGGATTTCAGAAAAAGGTATACCATTTTCATGGAATACTGATCATAAACCAATAGCTAAAACTGAAACGGATTTTAAAAAAAAGTGTTCAGATTTATTTAAACGCAAAGTTAACGCACAAAAATTGACAATAGTTAGCGTCAAAAAATATGACGACCTTAGCGGTGCTAATGTCGAACTTAAATATGTAGATGCCCAAAAGACTCCTACAAAAGGATCATGTCTATTTGATAGAACCAAAATGATTATGGCGACAAGTAAAGTGGCTGGGGATAAGTACTCTAAAAATATATACTCAAACTATTGAGTAAACTAAAACATAACAAGGCGCTGTTGTCGCGCTATGCGCTGGGACTGGCTACGCGTTGCTTCGCCAGCCCCAAAGCGCGGCGTTATGTGTTAATACGATCAGACCAATAGAGAGGTTTTCTGTGGTGGTGGGCGACGGCCACAATCACCATTACGTCTCCGTCAGGCAATACGATTAGAGAGAAGGGGAATGTGTGAAGGAGTATTTGCTTAACGCCTCTTTTGCCTGCTTCGCCATATGCTGGAGCGAGAGGAGGGAAGTCTTGGTCAGAGCACTTTCTGTGGCATCAACAAACCTTGCTCCAAGCCCTGGGCACTCTTCTTCGTACCATGCAGCAGCTTGCTCAAGCTCTTCTGCTGCTTCAACGGTAAATCTAACTTTGCGCATCAATTCAAATTCAAACGCTTTTTAACATTGGCTAAGACTTCATCAGCGTCCAGTAGTTTTGCTTTTCCTGCTTCTATCTCATTGATTCTGCGGCAGATTTCAACATCCCATGCTTTTTTTACATCTGTATCTGCAGGCCCATCTAGGCTCATAAGCAGGTCTTTTGCAAGCTCGGCGCGTTCACCTTCTGGCAGCGATAGAGCGGTGGTTTTAAGGTTTGCTAGTTCTGTAGGCATAGTATTGTATCCTGTACTTTGTTCTCTTATTCTCTACCAAGCAATGGCAGATAATAAGTTGCTCTAGCACCGTTCCAGTTGCTTTGCAACTCTAGGTGCTGCGTTTGATATCGCGGTAAAAATTTTCATGTAAACCAAGTGCCATTAATTCGAGAGTCAGCGTGCCATCATTAAAACTGTATCCTAATAATGTAAACTGTTTACTCATTTTGAATTTGTGTACACGCAAAAAAGATAGATCTCCTTTTTTCTGCTCACCAAGCGTCGGTTTCGACATTAGTTCTTTAATGGCATTATCCAGATCTTTCTTTTGGTTGGGCTTAAGTTTCTTTACAGCTTTTTTGAAACTCGGAGTTTGTAAAACACCAGTTGCCTTAGCCAAAATCGTAGCTCTCCAGTTTTCCAGCCTCTTTTTCAGCTTTCGCAATTATTGCTTGCTTAACGAACTCGTATGGCAAATCCGGGTTGTCTTCCATCATTTCACCAATTTTAGCCCAATGCTCAATTTGCTTGGGTGGTGTTCGGTTCAGAGCCCTTGCCATAATAGTGGCTTTATCAATAAGGTCTTGGTCTAATCGTATGCTAGTAGTTGCCACGGTCATATCCTCTTTGGGGTCAATATTGCCAGATTGTAGCAATATGCCACAAATGAGGCAAGTTGTAACAAATGGGTTGAAAACTACCGAACCCAAGCGTTATGCGTCTTGACAGTGTTGCGCAACACGCTGCAATCTGAATATGATTAAATCCTTCAAGCACAAAGGCCTGGAAAAGTTCTATAAAACCGGAACTAAGAAGGGTATTCAAGCTGCTCACGTCACTAAACTAAGAATGCAGCTTGCGGCCTTACTGCTCATTGTATTGAGGATTTGGATATCCCTGGTTACCAGCTGCATCAGTTAAAAGGTAGCCGAAAGGGTCTGTGGTCAATTATTGTCAATGGTAACTGGCGTGTAACTTTCGAGTGAGGGTGATGATACCTCTGATATCAGTGCACCCTGTCCTTGTATACCGTACTGGCGTCGCCCCTGCGGCTAGCGCCAAAGCTGTTTCAGCCGCGACGACGATCCTGCTTTAGCATCGTGATCACGTTGGCCACATCCGGGCGCTTACCGCGCCAGACGTAAAATGATTCAGCGGCCTGTCCTACCAACATCCCCAGACCGTCAATGGTCTGTGCGGCCCCGAGGGCACTGGCCCAGGCATTAAAGACGGTTGGCTGTGCGCCGTACATCATGTCATAGGTCACGGTATTGGCCGCCACCAGCGTATCAGCCAGAGGTGGCAGATCGCCCCCCAGGCTGGCGGAGGTGCCATTGATGATCAGATCGAACGGCCCGCTCAGATCGGCAAAGGTGCTGGCGCGGATCGCTCCCAGATCGCTGAAGTCCGCAGCCAGTTGCTCGGCCTTGCTTTGCGTCCTGTTGGCAATCACCAGTTCGGCAGGCATTTCTTCCAGCAGCGGTTGCAACACACCACGGGCAGCTCCACCGGCACCTAGCAGCAAGATACGGCGATTCGCCAGCGGCACACTGTGGCGTTTCAGATCCAGTACCAGACCAGCGCCATCGGTGTTATCTCCTAACAAGGAACCATCTGGCCGTTTTTTCAGTGTATTAACTGCCCCCGCCCGTTTGGCGCGGTCGGTATAGTCATCGGCCAACCGGTAGGCATCTTCCTTGAACGGTACGGTAATATTCAAACCGCAACCGCCTCCATGCTCAAAAAACAGCCGGGCTTGGTGCTCGAAGCCATCCAGTGGCAACAACAAAGCGGTGTATAGAATATCTTCACCGGTTTGCGCCGCAAACGCGGTATGTATCGCCGGTGACTTGCTGTGACCTATGGGGTTACCGACGACGGCGTAACGATCTGTCATGCGTGTGCTCCTGCGTATTCTCGTGCTCAGACCCAGTCTTTGTGGGGCAAAAAATCAGTGTATAAACGGGACTCAGCCGACCCGGCCTCTGGCTGCCAGTCGTAATCCCAATGCACCACCGGTGGCAAGGACATCAGAATCGATTCGGTACGGCCACCGGTTTGCAGACCAAAAATAGTACCCCGATCAAACACCAGATTAAATTCGACATACCGCCCACGGCGATAGCACTGGAACTTGCGTTCACGCTCCCCCCAGGGCTGGGCTTTGCGGCGCGCCACAATCGGCACATAGGCATCGATAAAGCCATTCCCCACCGCCTGCATAAAAGCAAAACTCCGGGCAAAATCCTGCGCACCATCCCACTCATTCAGATCATCAAAAAACAACCCGCCAACCCCGCGAGTTTCGTTACGATGCTTAAGAAAAAAGTATTCATCACACCACTGTTTGTATGTCGGGAAGACCTCATCACCGAAGGGTGCGCACAGGTCTTTGGCTGTCTGGTGCCAATGCACCACATCCTCTTCGTAAGGATAGAAGGGAGTCAGGTCAAAACCACCGCCAAACCACCAGACCGGCGCTTCACCGGCTTTTTCGGCCACAAACAGCCGCACGTTGGCATGTGATGTAGGAACGTAGGGGTTTTCAGGGTGAATCACTAACGAGACACCCAAGGCCTGAAAACTGCGCCCGGCCAGCTCCGGTCGATTAGCGGTAGCGGAGGCAGGCAAGGTTTGCCCGCGCACATGGGAAAAATTGACGCCGCCTTTTTCGATGACCGCGCCGTTGGCGATCACTCGGGTACGGCCACCGCCGAGCAACTGCAAGGCACCCTCTGCTTCATCCCGCTCCCAGCTGTCCTCGCTGAAGCGAGCGCTGCCATCCTGCTGCTCCAGCGCAGCACAGATACGATCCTGTAAATCGAGTAAAAAAGCTTTGACTGCGTCGACATCGCAGTGGCTGTGATCGGTCATTAAAAGGCTCCTGAGGGTCGACAGGCATCAGCGCAAGCGCGTGCCGTCCAGAGTTCGAATTTCGGAAGGTTGACGACGGCCACCCAGTACACCGGGCAGTAAATAATCCAGATCATCGGCAAAATACTGCCGGACTTTCAGTGCTGTACGAGCAGGTTCGGCCCCGGCAGGGTTAGCCGAGGTCGACACCAGCGGCCCGACTTGCTGGCACAAGGCCGACACCAGCGGATGATCAGAAATACGCACCGCCAGCGATGAATGCGTCCCTCGCAGCAACGGGCTAACCTCATCCCGGCAAGGCAACACCCAGGATACCGGCCCGGGCCAACTGGCGCGCACCTGCGCTTCATCCTGGCTGCTCAAGGGTAAGAGCCAGTCATCCAACTGCGATAGCGAAGCAGCCACCACCACCAGCCCTTTTTGCCATGGCCGCTGTTTTAAGGCCAACACCCGCTCAATCGCACGCTCATCTGCCGGATGACAACCCAGACCCCAGACCGCTTCGGTAGGGTAAGCAATAACACCGCCCGAGTTAATCGCACGGCAAGCCTGCTGCAAATGCCAGGTATTGAGGTAATAAGACAAGGCGGCTGTTCCTGCAAGGTAATTGGCCGAACCCTACCCCATCACCGGAAACTCGACAAGCATCAGCCAGCGCAACGCGTTTAGTGGCTTGATTGAGAGCGGATTGTTTGCTGTTGAGTATCCTTGCGCTTTTGTCGGTATGGACTTATCGGCCCGCAAAAATGATCACGAGTGCGTATGGCGCGCAGGACTCTTAAACGCTGTGTTAGTTGTCCTTCCCTCATGCTAGTGCTAACGTTTGTACGCACATTAATTTGGGAGCAACTCATGGATACCAGAATTCAATTTCGTGTTGATGACGAAATTAAACGCTTGGCTCAGCAAATGGCTGAGAGCCAAGGTCGCACACTCAGCGATGCTTGCCGAGAACTCACTGAGCAAATGGCAGAGCAACAAAGAAAAGCATTATCTCATGACGCTTGGTTAACTGAACAAGTAAACCTAGCATTTGAGAAATTTGACTCAGGAAAAACTTTATTCATCGACCATGAAACAGCAAAAACGAGAATAGCTGAACGAAAGGCTAAAATTCGCAGCCGAGATCAATAATGATTTTATGGGAAGAAGAGTCGCTGAATGATCGTGAGAAGATCTTTGAGTTTCTTTATGACTTTAACCCTGGCGTCGCTGAAAAAACTGACGAAATCATTGAAGCTAAAGTAGTAAATCTACTTGAACAACCTTTAACGGGTGTTCAACGTGATGGCATTAGAGGACGGCTGCTCATTATTCCCGACATTTTAATGATCGTTTCCTACGGGGTTGAAGGCTCAATGATTCGCGTAATGCGAGTTCTACACCAGAAGCAAAAATTCCCCATCGACTGACTATCTCCAGTGGGCAAACTAACGCCCGTAACTGCGGCTGGTTTTGAGGCAGCGAAAAATTGATCCGACAATACCGCCTTGTCAGCCGTTCGCCTGAACTTCTTCTTGAATAACTTCAGGGTGGCGAAACGCTATGTTAATTAAAGCTTTGGCTGCACCTGAAGGCTGTCTACGGCCTTGCTCCCATTCTTGCAAGGTACGAGCAGAAATTTGTAATGCTGATGCAAATTGCGTTTGAGATAAGCCCGTTTTCAGCCTAGCTTTGGCTACATCGTTAGGCTCTACTTTGGTCGTGCGAGCGGCATTGCCAGCTTGCATTTCACGAACTGACAGGAGTAACTTTTCGCCAAGCTCTTCGCCTGACATTATTTGGGATTTATTCATTTTCAATTACCTCGCGAATTGATTTAAGAATATGAGTAGGTATATTTTCTTTTACGGACTTGCTGTAAATTACTAGCAACCAAATTTCGCCATTAGCTAGCTTTGTATAGTAAATAACTCTTACACCACCTCGTTTGCCAGCACCTCGCTTTGACCATCGGATTTTTCGACAACCTCCACTATTTGGAATGACATCACCCTCATTGGGATTTGCCGCAATCCAAGTGCAAAATTCACCGCGCTCATCTTCTGACCAAATTCTCTCTACATCATTTTTAAATGTAGGAGTTTCAATAATTGTGTACATAGCATGAACTATACGTCATTGACGTAACCGCAGCAAGTGGTATTTACGGCTAACGCCCGTAGCTGCGGCTGGTTTGGAACGCAGCGGAAATTGTGGCCGACAGCCTACGCTCGTTACAGGTTTAGTACAGTTGAGTAAAGACTTCCGGGTGTTGTTCTGCAATACGTAGCAGGGCCACAGCCGGGCCTGGCGGTTCGCGGCGGCCCTGCTCCCAATCTTGGAGCGTACGCATACTAACCCCCGCAAATGCTGATTGAGACATTTTGAGCTTTGAGCGGATCACTTGTGGTGGTGAAGGCTCCGAAAGCGCTGTGGTTTTTAATTGAACCGTACCTTTCTTGTACTGCTGAATTTCTCTAATGCCACCCAGAATCTCAGCACCAATATCTCGCTTACTCATGATCTATTGGCTCTGCAATTTGTTTCAAAATATGACCAGGAATCGTAGGTCGCTCCGATTTACTATAAATCGTAAGCATTCAAATCTCACGATCAGGCTTCTTCCAATAGTAGATAACTCGAACACCACCGCTTTTTCCCTTTCCATCGGGAGCCCAGCGAACCTTTCTAACACCACCGCTTTTTCCCTTTCCATCGGGAGCCCAGCGAAATTTCCTAACACCACCGGGGAACCCTTGACGATATCGCCAACATCGGGCTTTTGTATGAGATAAGTCTGCGATGCACGATAATCTTCATCTGAAAGGTAATCTGAGAGAAGTTTCGTAAAAACACTGGTTTCGATAAATATCATAACACCAGATTATACGGCGTTGCCGTATTTTTTTTGCAAGAGAGAGATTAAGCAGTGTAACGCCAAACTCTGGGGCTGGCGCCGCAGTCCCCTGGAATTTTTTGTTACAAGCCCTTCTCGAATACTATTAAATCATTTTCATCTGTGAGTGTAAGCTTGCCGTTTTTAATATCATAACTTGTAAATCCTTTTGGCAACCCTGGATCATCAATTACATTCTCACAAGAGGTGTATAATACCTCTGCTTCTTCCTCGAATTGTAGATACATGTAGCAAAAGTATTTATCTGCATATGCTGAGCCGCTTGGATTGTAATCCCAGCTAAATTGAAATAATGAATATTCTGAAGATATACTGAAAAATTCTAATATTCCAGAAGGTTCGAAAACACCCCAGCCACAGTCTTCTTTTTTTACCTTTGTAAGTAACTGATCAAAATCACCATCAAACTGAACAAAGTAAGAGTTGAATTCAGCATCTTCCTTAACAAGTAATTTTGCGGTGTGATCATTCGAACTTACTGAAGAGTCTTTAGCAAACTTCGAGTCTTCACATAAGGAATATGCCGCACTTGCATATAAGAAAATTATAAAGATAATCAAATTTTTCATTATTAACTCCGGGACTGTAACAGTTTTATTTCTGAGCATACGCGTTTTATCGGTGGCTTATTTTGTTGCAAATATCATTTAAGCCTTTGATTTTATTAATCATTTCACTACCTACCCAACCGTTCCTGCCCGACTAAGCGCGCATGCGTGTTTTTCCATCCTTGATGGCACGCAAAGCATTTTCCCCAATGCTCTAATGCCTCTTATGTCGACCACTTACGCTAACAGCTGATGGAAAAACAGGCAATTAATTCTGACACAACACGCACGTTTGTATTTGCAGCACTGGTATTCTGTTTATTCATGCAGTTCTTTCGAGAGGAGCAGAACCATGAGCAAAAGCCCTTTCATCAATCAAATCTCCAGCTTTATGCGGCTGAATGGATACAGCCTCAGAGCAAAGAGGTCATGATGACTAGGCAGCAGGCTCTGGTAACTCTGTATCTTAGGCTCCAATCAGGCCAGCCCTCAGCGCAAACGCCGATAACCGCCCGGCTCCTGCGTCAGCCAGCCTTCGAGTTCCAGCTCCAGCAGGCTGGCCATCAGCGTGGAGACCGATTCGCCAGTACGAATGGCCAGCACATCCAGGCTGGTGGTCGAGGCAAAGTCCAGCTCGGTTACCAATGGCGGAACCGACGGTTGGAGCGCCGGTTCGCTGGCCGGTGGAGTCAGACAGAGCATATCCAGTTCTTGCAGTACGTCGGTGGCATCGCGCACCAACAGCGCACCGTCGCGAATCAGTTGATGACAGCCCGCAGCGAGCGGGTTGGTGACAGCACCGGGCAAGGCCATCACATCCCGGCCCTGTTGGGCGGCCAGTCGAGCAGTAATCAACGAGCCGCTTTTGGTCGCGGCTTCGACCACAATCACCGCGCCGCACAAGCCACTGACAATGCGGTTGCGGCCGGGGAAAAACGACGCCTGTGGCTGGGTGCCCTCAGGCAGTTCCGACAAAATCAGCCCGCGTTGATAAATCTGTTCGTACAGGGGGCGATGGCGTTTCGGATAAACCACATCGGCACCACAACCGAGCACCGCAATGGTGCTGCCAGCCCCCTCCAGTGCGCCCTGATGGGCAGCACCGTCGATACCCAGTGCCAACCCGCTGACCACACAAACACCCGCCCGCGCCAGATCGGCAGCGCATTGTCTGGCCCAGTCTCGAGCATAAGGGGTTGGATTACGACTGCCGACCATCGCTACCAGCGGCTGTTGCAACACCACTGGATTGCCGCGCCAGTAGAGCCACAAGGGGGCATCCGTCAGGCTGGCCAGGGCGGGTGGATAACACGGGTCATCGCAGGTTAATAACCCCTGACCGGGTGTTTTTTGCCATTCCAGCAGGGCATCAAATGCGGCGGTCAGGGGTTGTTGCTGAAATTGCTGCACGACGGCGGGTTTCAGACCCAGTGCCAGCAAGTCGCTGGTGGAGCAAGCAGGCAAGGCATCAAGACTGCCCAGCAGGTCGCGTAATTGGTAGAGCGTGGTGGCACCGACGCCACGTACTTGACGCAGTCGCCACCAGGCAGATAACAGCTCGTCCATGAGCGTTGCTCCTTGACGCCCTGAGGTCAGGGCGATGCTTTGTTGAGGTTTTTACGCTTGATGCCAGCCCTGCTGCCGGCGGATGTCAGGGATTAACGAACTTGTCCCCGACCCGCAGCGGACGTGTCGCCCGCATGATCAGCGCGTAGGACAGTTTTTCGAAAGTGCGGAACACCATCATGGTGCCAGCACGCTCTTCCGGCATGCGGACTTTTTCATCCGCGACCCGGTCAAAAACTACCGCACCAGCTTTGTTGATCACCAGTACATCGCCCGGCTCAAGGTAGTCGCGCTCACCCCGGTTTAATACCACCACATCAAACTGTCCGACCTGGGAAACACCACCGGATACCGCCAGAATCTGACCGACGACCTTATGTTCGGGGCTTTTGGGGAAAAACTGGGTCACCAGCTCACGGTCTTCGGTCGGCAACAACACGTCACCCACGGCCACTTGTTGATAAGTCCGATCCAGTTCAATGGTGGCAATGTCGTCATCACGGGCAATCACTCGTGCCAGACCAATATCGATGGCCTCAAGGCCCAGAATTTCGTCGGTCTCGGGGTCTTTATACAGTTGGCCCTGGCGGAAAATGCCAAACGCATTGGCGTTGTGCAGACGGAAATTGCCGCGCGCATACACCGAGCTGCCAGCGCCCATCAGCAAATGGTCATCAACACCCGACAGAATACGCGGCGAATTACGCAAGACTTCACCATCAACGACCCGGTGCTCACGCAGATAACTGCGGATGGCCCCAGCCGGAATCGCCGGAATCGCCGATTCAATCGATTCTATCCGTGCCGTTGGCTGCAATTTGACCATGCCGGGGCTGAGTTTCACCGTGCGACTGGCGTCCCCCCGGCTAACCACACTGACGCGGGTCTGACCGTCGATGGTAACCAGACCAATCACATCACCCGGAAAAATCAGGTGAGGATTGCTGATTTGCGGGTTCTGATACCAGATTTCCGGCCACTTCCAGGGGTTGTTGGTATAGCGAGCAGAAATATCCCAAAGGGTATCGCCTTTCACAACCACGTACTCCTGAGGTGCGTTCGGCAACAGCTGCAACGCCGAAACATTCGCCGTTACACAAATCAGCGCGGCAAACAGCAGGCGCTTGATGGTTTTGCTCATCCTCTATTCCCTTTATCATTCCGATACTAACGTTAATCGTATTCACCGGGGTGGTGGCAGGCTAAGCTGGACAGGTTAACACCAGCCCGTGCCGGAAGTTGCAACCGGGCAAGTTTAACAAGCCACCACCATCAAGTTCTATAAGCACAGTTGATCTATGGCCATTCTGGAAATACTTGAGTATCCCGACCCACGTTTGCGCACTGTCGCCGCGCCGGTCACACAGGTTGATGAGCGTATCCGCTCGATCATCAACAATATGTTCGACACCATGTACGACGCACCCGGCATTGGTCTGGCTGCGACGCAGGTTAATGTCCACGAGCGCATCATTACGATTGATGTGAGCGAAGACAAGACCGAACCGCTGGTGTTTATCAATCCTGAGATCCAGGTCCTCGAAGGGGAGCTGGAAACCATGCAGGAAGGTTGTCTGTCGGTGCCGGGGTTTTATGAAGATGTTACCCGCATCGAGCATTGCCTGGTCAAGGCGATCGACAAGGACGGCCAACCGTTCGAGCTGGAGTGTACCGGCCTGTTGGCGGTCTGTATCCAGCATGAAGTCGATCACCTCGAAGGCAAGCTGATGGTCGATTACATTTCGCCGCTGAAGCGTAATCGCATCAAGGACAAGCTGGAGAAAAAGCATAAGGCTGAAGCACGCCAGGGCAAACGCTGATGGCGCTGCGAATCGTCTTTGCCGGTACGCCGGATTTTGCCGCGACCCATCTGCACGCGCTGATCGCCAGCGAGCATGACATTGTTGGTGTTTACAGTCAGCCGGATCGTCCCGCCGGGCGGGGCAAAAAACTGCAGCCCAGCCCGGTCAAGCAGTTGGCGCTGCAACACCACCTGCCGGTATTGCAGCCGCTGAACTTCAAGACGCCTGCTAGCGTCGAGCAGCTCGCCGCATTAAACGCCGATGTGATGATTGTGGTTGCCTATGGCCTGATTCTGCCCAACGTCGTACTGGATACCCCGAAATACGGCTGTCTCAACGTCCATGCCTCCTTGCTACCACGCTGGCGCGGTGCCGCACCGATTCAGCGCTGCATCGAAGCGGGCGACAAACTCACGGGCATCACTATCATGCAGATGGATGTCGGCCTCGATACCGGCGACATGTTGAGCAAAGTCACCACCGGCATCCTCAGTGATGATACCGGCGGCAGCTTGCACGACCGACTGGCCGCCATGGGCCCGCCGGTGCTATTGGAAACGCTGCACCAACTCGAAGCCGGAACCCTGATGCCGGAAAAGCAGAATAACGCCCTCGCCAACTATGCCCACAAGCTGACCAAAGAAGAAGCGCTGATCGACTGGCAACAACCAGCGGATGAGCTGGCGCTAAGAGTGCGCGCCTTTAACCCTTTCCCGATGGCCTACACCCTGCTCGGTAGCGAGCGCATCCGGGTATTGGCGGCCACGTCACTGACGACCAACACATTGCAACCAGCAAATGGGGCAGAGGGTGCGGCAGAGGGTGCAGAGGCAGCCATGACACCGGCACCGCCTGGAAGCTCTGGCTCCGTTCCTGGAACCATCGTGACAGTCAGTCATGAAGGGCTGGACATCGCCTGTGCCGAAGGTCTGCTACGGTTGACCCGTGTGCAACTGGCAGGCAAAAAACCCATGAATGTGGCCGACATCATCAATGGTCAGCCGCAGCTGTTTCAACCCAACTACGTACTGGCATCCTCCCTTTGAGCCGAACTCACCCCCTGCTGTCTACGCCAACCCGTGATCCTCGCGCCTTGGCCGCTATTGGTCTGTATCTGGTCGAAGGCGGCCAGTCACTGAATACCTTGCTGCCAACGCTGGAAGGCCAGGTTGATGACGTCGATCGCGGTTTTCTGCGCGACTTGCTGTTGGGGAGTTGTCGTTATTATTTTCGCCTTAATGCCATCGCCAAAATATTGCTCAGCAATTCCTTCAACGATGAACAGGAAGTCATGCACTGCCTGCTGATCGTCGGCCTGTACCAGCTGGAAATCCAGCATAAGGCAGCCCATGCCGCAGTGCACGCCACCGTCGATGCCTGTGACGAACTGGGCCATGGCCAAGCCAGAGTGGTGATCAACGCCTGCCTGCGCCGCTATCAACGCGAACAACCGCTGCTGTCAGCGCAACTGGCCGACAACCCGGTGACCGCCACCAGCCACCCCAAGTGGCTGGTAAAAATGCTGACCAAAGCCTGGCCAGCACAATGGTCTGATATTCTGCACAACAACAACCAGCTGCCACCGCTCTGCTTGCGGGTAAACCGCCGCCACGCTGAACGCGACGCCTATTTAGCGCAACTGCAGGCACAAGGGATCGAGGCTCGCTCGGCACCGTTCTCCCATCAGGGGATTTATCTGCGCGACCGCTGTGATGTCACCACCCTGCCCGGCTTTGCCGACGGCGATGTCAGCGTGCAAGACGAAGCCGCCCAGCTGGCCGCCGAGTTGCTCGCACCCGAGGATGGCGAACGGATTCTGGATGCCTGCGCGGCTCCCGGTGGTAAAACCTGCCACCTGCTGGAACTGGCCGATATTAATCTGACCGCCGTCGATCTCGAACCCGGCCGCATGGTCAGAGTCGAAGAAAATCTTGCTCGTCTGAAGCTCTCCGCCCAACTCATCAGTGCCGACGTCGGCGACACAGATCGCTGGTGGGATGGCGAGCTGTTCGATGCCATCTTGCTGGACGCCCCCTGTTCCGCCACCGGCGTGATTCGTCGTCACCCGGATATCAAGCTGTTGCGGCGACGGGAAGATATTGACCCATTGGTCGAGCTGCAGGCGCAGCTGCTGGATGCCTGCTGGCGAATGCTGAAACCCGGTGGTCGACTGCTGTATGCCACTTGCTCAGTATTGCCACAGGAAAACAGCCAGCAAATTGAAGCCTTTGTACAACGGACGCAGATCAACATCGCAGGCGAAGCCCGTATTTTGCCACTGGACAAGCCATGGGGAACGGCCTGTAATGCCGGACGCCAGCTGTTCCCGACTGCGGACAGCACCGATGGCTTTTATCTGGCGTTGTTACACAAACAGGTGACAACCGCATCCGCCACTGAACATGGGGACTCTGTGTAGCCATGAAAATTATTATTCTGGGGGCTGGCCAGGTCGGCGGCACACTGGCTGAAAACCTTGCGGTTGAGCACAATGACATCACGGTGGTCGATACCGACCAGGTGCGGCTGCGCGAGCTGCAGGATCGTATCGACATCAAGACCGTTGCGGGCCATGGCTCTTACCCCTACGTTTTGCGCGAAGCCGGGGCTGACGATGCCGACATGCTGGTGGCCGTTACCAACTCCGATGAAACCAATATGGTGGCCTGCCAGGTGGCCTACTCGCTGTTCCGCACACCAACCAAAATCAGCCGGATTCGCTCCAGCGCTTATCTCAAGCAACCGGATCTGTTCCGCATTGATGCTTTCCCCATTGACGTACTGATTTCCCCGGAGCAAGTGGTTACCAACTACATCCGCCGCTTGCTGGAATACCCCGGTGCCTTGCAGGTACTCGATTTTGCCGACGAGCGGGTACAGCTGGTGGCCGTCAAAGCCTATTACGGCGGCCCGCTGGTGGGTCAGGCGATCCAGCAATTAAAAAGCCATTTGCCCGATGTTGATACCCGTGTGGCGGCCGTATTCCGGCGCGGCAAGGCGATTGAGCCGACCGGTGATACCGTCATCGAAGCCGATGACGAAGTGTTCTTTGTGGCTGCCAACGCTCATATCAAAAAAGTAATGGCAGAGCTGCGCCGCAGCGAAGATTCCTACAAGCGCATTATTATTGCCGGTGGTGGCAACATTGGTTATCGACTCGCACGGGCGCTGGAAAAGGATTACCACATCAAGCTGCTGGAACATGACCGGGCACGGGCACGGTTTCTCAGCGAAAACCTCAACCGCGCCGTCGTATTGATGGGCAGCGCCACCGACAAGGCGCTGCTGGAAGAAGAAAACATTGAGAATACCGATGTATTCTGCGCCCTCACCAACGATGACGAGGTCAATATCATGTCGTCGTTACTGGCCAAGCGGCTTGGTGCCCGCAAGGTAATGACCCTGATCAACAAGGCCGCCTATGTTGACCTGGTGCAGGGCGGCACCATTGACGTCGCCATCTCTCCCCAGCAGGCCACCATTGGCAGCCTGTTAACCCACGTCCGGCGTGGCGACGTGGTCAACGTCCACTCATTACGGCGCGGTGCCGCCGAAGCCATTGAAGCCATCGCCCATGGCGACAGCCTCTCTTCCAAGGTCGTGGGTAAGGCCATTCGTGAAATCCAGCTGCCACCAGGCACCACCATTGGTGCCATCGTGCGTGGTGAAGAAGTAATTATGGCGACCTCGGAAGTAGTCGTGGAGTCCGATGATCACGTCATCCTGTTCGTGATGGACAAACGTCATATTGCCGATGTGGAACGACTGTTCCAGGTTGGCCTGGGTTTCTTCTAATAACAGATGTAAGGCGAACCGGATTATGCATATCTCCGTGATTGCGCGGGTACTGGGTATCTTTCTGATGTTGTTCAGCCTGACCATGCTGCCCCCCATCCTGGTCTCTATATGGTTTCACGACGACGCGCTGCAAGCTTTTATCAGCGCTCTGGGTCTCACCTTCGGCCTGGGCTTCCTGTGCTGGTTGCCAGTACGGCATGTTCATCATGACCTGCGCACACGGGACGGATTTGTCATTACCGTGCTGTTCTGGATTGTGCTGGCGCTGTCGGGCTCGTTTCCGTTTATGTTGTCGGAAAATCCGGGGCTGAGCTTTACCGACGCCTTTTTTGAATCGCTGTCTGGCTGGACCACCACCGGGGCCACCATTATGACCGGACTGGATGAACTGCCGAAAAGCATTCTCTGGTATCGCCAGCAGCTGCAGTGGCTGGGCGGTATGGGAATTATCGTGCTGGCGGTGGCGGTGCTGCCGATGCTCGGCATTGGTGGCATGCAGCTATTCCGGGCTGAAACCCCAGGGCCGTTAAAAGACTCGAAACTGACTCCGCGTATTACCGAAACAGCCAAGGCGCTTTGGTATATTTACCTCAGTCTGACCATCGCCTGTGCACTGGGTTACTGGCTCGCGGGCATGACGCCCTTTGATGCCATTGGTCACAGTTTCGCCACGGTTGCGATTGGTGGCTTTTCGACCCACGACGCCTCCATGGGCTACTTCGACAGCGCCACGATTGAGATGATTGCGGTATTTTTCATGCTGATTTCATCACTCAATTTTGCCCTGCATTTTTATGCCTGGCGCTATCATTCGCTGACCCATTTTCTCCGCGACTCCGAACTGAAGTTCTTTTTTGCCGTGATGGCGGGCGGTATTGGCCTGACCATTCCGGCGCTTTGGCTGACCAATACCTACGAGCTGCCAGAGGCCATTCGTTACGGCATTTTCGAAACCGTCTCGGTCGCCACGACGACTGGCTTCGCTACCGCCGACTTTTCCGTCTGGCCGATCTTCCTGCCGGTGCTGCTGTTTATGATGGCGTTTATTGGCGGCTGTGCCGGATCAACCGGCGGTGGCATGAAGGTGATTCGGGTGCTGCTGATTTTCAAGCAGGGCAATCGTGAAATTAATCGCCTGATTCACCCCAACGCCGTGATTCCGGTCAAGATTGGCCGCCAACCGGTTCCTGAGCGGGTACTGGAAGCGGTATGGGGATTTTTTGCCCTGTACGTGATGACCTACATGGTGATGATGCTGTTGTTACTGGCAACCGGACTTGACCATGTGACGGCTTTCTCTGCTGTCGGTGCCTGTCTTAACAACCTTGGGCCGGGGCTGGGCGAGGTCGCCACTCACTACGGTGATATCAGCGATGCCGCAAAGTGGATTTGTGCCCTGACCATGCTGCTCGGACGACTGGAAATTTTCACCTTGCTGGTGCTGATCAGCCCCGCGTTCTGGCGCGGCTGATCATTACCCTCGCCCGGCTGCCCGGCACCCAATCAAGGGACTCTGGCAGCCGCATACGGGCTGGGAATGCCGTCCGGCTGACGTTTGAAACGCTTGTAAGTCCACTGGTATTGCTCCGGGGCAGCGGCAACCACCTGCTCAACACTGCGATTCAGTGCCGCACAGGCGGCTTCAGCATTGTCGCTGTAAATCTCGGCGTCCGGTTCAATAAAGTGGATATCAAAGCCGCTGGCATCCGGTCGCCGCAGTGCATACGCCATCACGGCCCTGGCACCGGTACGCTGCAACAACTCGTAGGGCATACGCGGCGTCAGCGTCGGCACACCCATAAAGGGAACCATCACACCACTGCGACGCTGCGGCTCCTGATCCGGTAAAAAACCTGCGACGCCGCCTTTTTGCAAGGTCTTGAACAGAGATCTGACGCCACCGGCGGTGGTCGGCACCAGAACCGCTCCGCTTTTTTCCCGACGCCTGCGCATCCAGGCATCAAAATAGGGGTTTTTTGCTGGCTTGAACATAATGGTGAGCCGACAACGGTCACTGAGATAGGTATTTAACTGCTCCCAGTTACCGATATGCGGTGCCAGAATCAACAAGCCACGAGTATCGGCCAACGCTTCGTCCAATAGCTGCGGATTGTGCACTTGCCGTATCAGCCCAAGCACATCGGTGATCTCCTTACCCCAGAACACCCCCATTTCGGTGCCCACCATACCGTTGTGTCTCAAGGTATTCCGGAGCATCTGATTCCGCTCCTGCTCACTCAGGTGCGGGTATGTCAGCGCCAGATTAACCCGCGCAACTTCTCGCGCCCGTGTCCGCCGGATCCATAGCGACCAGCCCAGAATCCGGCCAATACGTTGCGCCATCCCCAGCGATAACAGCCCCAACAAGCGGACAAGGACAATCATCAAATATCCGGCAATCTGTTTCACGGATCCTCACTGATAGAAATTGAAAACCGCAGTGTACGACCTGTACTTTTACAGGCAAGTCTTATAGCAGCCAGCCTTTGCTACACTCTTTAAATCAACTACAGGGTGTTGCATGTCGTCTTCTAATCTTAACCTCAGCAATCAGCGTATTCTGGTCATTGATGATCTGGTGGATTCGCGCAGTATCATGAAACGCATGTTGACCGAGCTGGGGGCAGAGAGAATCGATACCGCAGTCGACGGTGATCAGGCCATCATGATGATCAACGACACCGATTACGATCTGGTGCTCTCTGATTATAATCTGGGCAGGGGCAAGGACGGCCAACAAGTGCTGGAAGAAGCCCGTTACACCAAACGTCTGCGGGCGCGTTCAATTTTCATCATGGTGACCGGAGAAAATGCCTCGGATATGGTCATGGGGGCACTGGAATATGAGCCGGATTCCTACATCACCAAACCCATCACCCTAAAATCCCTCAGTCAGCGGCTTGGCCGCATCATGCAGGGGCGTCGCATCATGGCCAGCATGCATCAATTGATGGATGCCGGAAAAACCCAGGAAGCCATTGCTGAAGCAGAACGCCTGATCGCATCACAACCACGAATGATGACATTGGTCTCACGAGGGCTGGGGCCGTTGTACATCCATCAGGAAGAATACAACAACGCCATTCGGGTCTACTCCATGGTGTTAAACCAGCATTTTCACTCCTGGGCGCGGCTGGGTCAGGCCATTTGTATGCACAAACTGGGAGATTCCCTCAGCGCCCTGGCGCTCCTGAAAGAAACCCTCCGACGCCAACCCCGGCATGTGCAATGCTACGACTGGATGGCCCGTATCTACCTCTCGCTGGGCGACCAGGTCTATGCGCAGAAATTATTGGTCAAAGCGGTCGAGATTTCTCCCAGAGCGGTATTGCGACAGCGTGAACTCGGACAGCTGGCACTGCAAAACCAGGAGTGGCAAGTCGCCGCCAGCGCCTTTGAACAAGCGGTGCGACTGGGACGCCATTCCTGCTACAAAAGTATCGATGCCTATCTCAACTACGCCGATGCCGCCCTGCCATTAATCGAATCAGACAAGGTGACATACAAGCGCCTCGGCGATAAAGTGCAGCGTGTACTGACGGATCTGCAACAGGACTTCAGCCAAAGCATCGCTTTAAAATACGCCGGAGTGCTGGCCCAAGCGCGTATCTGCCATGCAATGGGCTTGCTGGAACGTGGCTTACTGCGGCTGAATGCAGCAGAACACCTGTTCCGGGAGATGGAAGTACCCGATGCCGACGATGCCTTGTCGCTGACCTCAACCATGATTCAGTGCGGCGAACATGTACGGGCCGAAGACCTGCTCCGTACCGTCAAGGGCATGACTCTCAGCGCTGCCCAGCAAGCACGGGTTGAGCAGCAGGCCAATACCTTGAATGAAGCCGCTATCCGCCAGCACAGTGACCAGGTCAACGCCGAAGGCGTCAGCCTGTATGAACAGGGCGAGTACATGCGTGCCATGAAAGCGTTTGATGAAGCCGCCGACTACAGCGAAGCCGGAGTCAGCGTCTTGCTGAACGCCATTCAGGTACGGGTCAGCCTGATCAATCACAGCCCTTGCTCGCAAGATCAGCGCCGCCAACTGTTGTTTCAATGTCGGCCACTGTTTCAGCGTATTGGTACCGTTGGTCATACCGATGAACGATTTGAGCGCTTCCAGCGCCTGAAGAACAACTTTACCCGCTTGCTCCAGGAGCCAGCTTCATGAAATTTGATTACATGGTCGGTGCGGTCATCCACGACCTCAAAAACCAGCTACAAACCTTGCTGGCCTGTGAACAGGAAGCCCTGACTCACATTCCTGAGCGCTACCACGCCTATCTGAAACCGATTATGCAAAATACCAATCGCCTGCAAAACGATGCCATCCAGATGATGACGCTGTTTCGGATGGAAAAAGAACGCGATTTCCCGCTCGACGATGCCTGGCCCCACGATACCGCCCTTGACGCCATCGAATCGACCCAGTTGCAGTTCCCCAACATCCGTTTCGAGAACAACATCGACGAAGCCATTCAGGGGTTTTACAGCGAAGACCTGATTCATATGGCACTGGTCACCCTGATTACCAACAGCGCCCAGGCGGGTTCGACCCGCATTCGCCTCAG
The DNA here is from genome assembly GCF_041222825.1 of Candidatus Thalassolituus haligoni. NCBI lineage: Bacteria > Pseudomonadati > Pseudomonadota > Gammaproteobacteria > Oceanospirillales > Oceanospirillaceae > Thalassolituus > Candidatus Thalassolituus haligoni. The sequence continues at coordinate 32,382 of NZ_CP139482.1, read as the reverse complement.
CGCCGCCATTGACAATGACAGCCTGATCTTTCGAGTCGAAGACAACGGCCACGGATTCGACCAGAGCGTGCTCAACGGCGAACAGATCACCACCAAAAACGGCGGCAGTGGCCTGGGTCTTTACCTGGTTGAAGAAATCGCCCGGCACCACGTCTTTGGCGACAGCCATGGCCGCATCCGCTGTGGCAACCTGCCCAAGGGGGGCGCTGACGTCAGCATTTACTTACCGCATTATTAGGGGCGTTTAGGGGCGTTCTCAATTATTTAACTCGCTAAACCGCACTCCTCATGCCTTGTTCTGAAACCAACTGGCTCTCAGCAGACCCGGTTTAATCATTGAGAACGCCCCCAAACACAATCCGGGCAGCGCAGGTCTGCCCGGCGCAGGCGCACCGATACTCGCCATCAAGTGACGCTCAACACCCCCTGCCCCCTGTTATCCCCCTTGACGGCTGCTATAATCCTGCGTCTTTCTATTTTTGCCTGATCTAAGCGGGCAGATCGAACCGCCAAAGGGTTATTGCTGTGAGCCAGAGTCGTCATAACGTCAAAACCTTTCAGGGTCTGATTGCCACCCTGCAAGAATACTGGTCCGATCAGGGCTGTGTTATCAACCAGCCACTGGATCTCGAAGTCGGTGCCGGTACTTTCCATGTACACACCTTTCTGCGCGCCATTGGCCCGGAAAACTGGAACTCGGCCTACGTCCAGCCCAGCCGTCGTCCCACCGATGGCCGTTATGGTGAAAACCCCAATCGTCTGCAGCACTACTACCAGTTTCAGGTGGTGATGAAGCCCAACCCGGCTGACTTTCAGGAAAAATACCTGGATTCCCTCAAGGCGCTGGGGATTGACCCGCTGGTGCATGACATCCGCTTTGTCGAAGACAACTGGGAATCCCCCACTCTGGGTGCCTGGGGTCTGGGTTGGGAAGTGTGGCTCAACGGGATGGAAGTGACCCAGTTCACCTACTTCCAGCAGGCCGGTGGGCTCGAATGTTATCCGGTCACGGGGGAGATCACCTACGGCCTCGAACGCATTGCCATGTACCTGCAAGAAGTCGATTCCGTTTACGACCTGGTCTGGACTTACGGCCCGGATGGCAAGGCCGTGACCTATGGCGACGTGTTCCACCAGAACGAAGTCGAGCAATCCGCTTACAACTTCGAACACGCCGATGTCGATTTCCTTTTCACCGCGTTTAACCAGTATGAAAAAGACTGTATCCGGCTGATCGACGTTGGCTTGCCGCTGCCCGCCTATGAGCAAGTATTAAAAGCCTCGCACACCTTCAATATGCTGGATGCCCGTGGCGCTATTTCGGTCACCGAGCGTCAAGGCTATATCCTGCGTGTCCGTACTCTGGCCCGTGCCGTCGCGCATGCCTATTTTAACAGTCGGGCCGAAAAAGGTTTCCCGTTGGCTGACGCAGGCCCACGGGCAGAAGTATTGGCCAAATATGAAGACGACAAGGCCCAGGCCGCAGAAAAAGCCGCCAAAACTGCTGCGAAAGCCGCAGAGAAAGCCGCTGCCAAGCAAGCCCAGGAGAAAAAATAATGAGCACCCGTGATTTTCTGGTCGAACTGGGTACCGAAGAACTGCCGCCAATGGCACTCAAAACCCTGTCTGAAGCCTTTGCCAATGGCATTGTCAGTGGCCTGAAAGACGCCGGACTGGACGCCAGTGACGTCGAGATATTTGCCGCACCGCGCCGGATGGCGGTACGTCTTGCCGAGCTGGCCGAAAAACAGGCCGACCAACAAGAAACCCTCTACGGCCCACCGGCCAAAATTGCCTACGATGCCGATGGCAACCTCACCAAAGCCGCTGCCGGTTTTGCCGCCCGTGCCGGAGTCGATGCCAGCGAATTGCAAACCGCGCCTGAATCAGCCGGTAAAAACGCAGGCAAGCTGATGATTCAGCGCACCATTTTGGGTAAAGACACCGTTGAGCTGCTGCCTGCCATCGTCCAGACCAGCCTCGACAAACTGCCCATTCCCAAGCGCATGCGTTGGGGTGCCTCACGGGTTGAATTCGTACGCCCGGTACAGTGGTTGGTCATGCTGTTTGGTAACGACGTGGTTGACGGCGAAGTCCTCACCCTGCAAGCCGGAAATACCTCCCGTGGCCACCGTTTCCACGCGCCCGGTGATGTGACCATTCACTCACCGGCTGAGTACGAAAGCGCCTTGCGAGCGGCCTACGTGATGGCCAGCTTTGCCGAACGCTCCGAGCTGATTGCCACACAAGTCAAAGCCGCAGGTGAAAAACTTGGCGGCGAAGCGGTGATCAGCGACGATTTGCTGGAAGAAGTCACCGCTCTCAACGAGTGGCCGGTAGCGCTCTCTGGTTCCTTCGACGAGAGCTTCCTCACCGTGCCCGCCGAAGCGCTGGTGTCATCCATGAAAGAACACCAGAAATACTTCCATGTGATGAAAGACGGTCAGCTGCTGAACAACTTCATCACCGTCGCCAACATCGAGTCGAAAGATCCGGCCCAGGTGATTTCCGGTAACGAAAAAGTGATTCGTCCACGTCTGGCCGATGCCAAATTTTTCTGGGATACCGACCGCAAGCAGCCACTGGAAAGCCGCTTTGCCAAGCTCGAAAACGTCGTCTGGGTCAACACCCTTGGCTCCATTGCCGACAAGGCTCGTCGCATCTCCACCCTGGGGCAAAAAATAGCCCGCGTTATGAACGCCGATACCGCACTGGTGGAACGTGCCGCCAGGCTGTGCAAAAACGACTTGGTCTCCAACATGGTGTTCGAGTTCACCGACCTGCAAGGGCTGGCGGGTAAATACTATGCGGAACACGACGGCGAACACGCCGACGTCGCAGCGGCCATGATCGAACAATACATGCCTGCCTTCGCCGGTGATGAACTGCCAGCCAGCGCCACTGGCACCGCCATTGCGCTGGCCGATCGGCTCGATTCACTGGTGGGCCTGTTTGGCATTGGCCAGTTGCCAACCGGCTCCAAAGACCCGTTTGCGCTGCGGCGGGCCTCACTGGGCGTGCTGCGCATTCTGGTGGAAAAGCAGATCAACATCGACCTGTCGGAACTGCTCGACTGGGCACTCGATAACAGCTGGGCCATTGAGCTGAAAGCCGAGACCAAGGCCACCCTGACCGAGTACCTGCTGGATCGCTTCAGCGCCTGGTATCAGGACGCCAATATTCCTGCCGAGGTCTTTCAGTCTGTCCGCGCCCTCGGCATTACCCACCCACTCGACATCGACCGTCGAGTCAAAGCGGTACACGCCTTCAGCCAGCTGGAATCTGCGGCAGCACTGGCGGCGGCCAACAAGCGGGTGGCCAATATTCTGGCCAAAAACAACGGCGACCAGGTCACCGCAAGCGTTGATGCCGCACTGCTGCAACAGGCGCAGGAAAAAGCCCTGTTCGAAGAAATGACCGGCCTCGCCGACCTGACCTCGCCACTACTGGCCAGAGGCGACTATCAAGGCGCATTAAATGCACTGTCGCAACTGCGCAACGTCGTGGACGAGTTCTTCGACAACGTTATGGTCATGGCTGACGACGACGCGATTAAAAACAACCGGCTGGCGCTGTTGAAACAGCTGCGCGCCATGTTTGTTGGTATCGCCGATATCGGCTTGCTGCAGGGCTGATACACTGTTTAGCGCCGCTTTCACGCGGTGCTGCCCAAATAAACGCCCGGCCAGTCCGGGCGTTATAGTGCTTGAGCCTTGCGCCCCATCTGTCTCAGGTCATTCCAAGATCAATAACCAACGCTCGCTATCGGCGCTAGTGCCTTCCGGATCAGGCAATTTCTGGCGGCCAGACAACCAGCGCGGCGCGAACAAACGACAGGCCGACGCCGTGGTCACCGCCAGCATCAAATGATCAAACCTCAGGCTCCAGCAGATAGAGCCGGAGTGGTGAAAACTCGCAGCTTTCTCCAACCTACTGGCTGCTGATGCTTCCCCGCCGTCAGTCGCGACAAGCAGTAATCTCATCTTGCCAAACTCCGCCAGATCAATGCCCCGGCCTTGCTGCTTTACCCCACTTTCATAACAGCACCACCAGCGATACCACTCTCTCAGCCGTTGCACCTCAGGCAGTACCTGCCAGCGCTGTTGCAGTGCTGGCGAGCCGTACGATTCCACCATATCGGCCAGCGCTGCTCGGGGTTTGATCTGTTCGATATCAACCCCGACCGGGCCTACCGCAATTGCACAGGCAAACCAGTCACCGCTGTGTGACAACGACACACCGATGTGTTGATAACCATCATTCGAGAGCCACAAGCGACCGCTGTCACGCTGCTCCACCTGCCACTGCAGTGGTGTTCCACCAAGATATTCACTCAAAGCCAGCCGCAACAGGTAATGACCATATAAAAAACTCTGCTGTCGACGTACAGCCCCCAGTTGCTGCAAACGCCGCTGTTCCGATGGCGTTAGCCAGTCGTGGGGGGAAGGAGGTGAAATAGCTGATGATTCAGCCAACAGCAGCCAACAGGGTGCAGAATCGGGGTTAGCAGTCATGACCTTATTTGTCGAAAAAATAGTCGAATGGATGGTTTGCGCCAGTCACGGCGCTTGCCTGACGATGTTTGGCCAATACAATACGCGGCCAATTATATGGATGAGAGTGTTCCGTGTCTGGTATCAATTTCAGCATCAGGGATTGGGCAGTCTGGATGCCAGCAGAAGCCGCCGATGAGCAACCGCATCGGCTTGATACGCTGGCGCTGGGGCTGATTCCTGCAATGATGCGTCGGCGTCTCGGCGAGCAAGGCAAGCTGGTAGTGTCGGTTTGCTCGGCACTGGTTGAGCACCAGCCGGTGATGCCGATGGTGTTCTGCAGCCGTCACGGGGAAATCCGCCGCTCGATTGAACTGCTGTCCGCATTGATTGCCGGTGAACCGGCCTCTCCCATGGCTTTCAGCCTGTCGGTACACAATGCGGTGAGTGGCATGTTGTCGATTGCGACCGGTAATACATCCAATATCAGTGCCATCGCCGCCGGGCCGGATAGCTTCGTCAACGCGCTGACCGAAGCCGCCATGATGCTGGCCGATTCTGGCACCGACACGGTACTCTGTGTGGTTCACGATCTGCCACTGCCCGAGCTGTATCAGGGCAGCTGCATGGATCCACCCGCACCCTACGCCATCGCCATGTTGCTGGAGCAACCTGGCGCGCACTCCTATCGTATCGACTTTACTGCCGGATCAGGCCAGACACGTCCAATATTGGCACAGCTGGCGGATGTCTGTGCGCTCCTGAGCGGGAAAATATCCTGCTTGCCACTCGCCTCCGCCGCGATTGAATGCCAGCAGGCGCAACCATGATGCCTTGGCTGAGCCGCCTTTGGCGCACCCTGGCAACGGCGTTTTGCTTTGCCATGTTTGGCATCGGGGGAGTGCTGATTGCGCTGCTGGTCAGCCCCTTGCTGCTGTTGCTGGTACGCAACCGCCAACAGCGCCAGTGCCTTGGCAAACGATTGGTCAGCAACGCCATGTATGCCTTTATTGTGCTGATGCGGGTGACTGGCGTCATGACTTATCGTGTCCGTAATGTCGAGTGGTTACAGCAGACCGGACAACTGATTCTGGCGAATCATCCGTCTCTGATTGATACCATTTTCCTGATTGCCTTTGCCCGCAACGCGGACTGTGTGGTGAAAGGCAAGCTGCTGCGAAATCCGTTTACCTGGGGGCCCATCAAGTTGACCGGATATATTGCCAACAGTACACCGGAGCAGGTCATCGAGGCCGCCGGCGAATCCTTCCGCCGTGGTAATAACCTGATTCTGTTTCCGGAAGGCACCCGTACTGTCGCTGGCCAACCGGTGGTACTGAAACGCGGTGCGGCCAATATCGCCATCAAGACCGCCACGGATATCCGCCCGGTATTGATCCGTTGCGAGCCAGTGGCACTGACCAAAGAGATCAAATGGTATCAGGTACCGCCACGCAAGGTCTGTATGACCCTCGACGTCCAGCCGCTGCTTTCGGTCAGCCAGTACATCAACTCGGACAATCCCTCCATGGCCGCCCGCGCACTGACCTGCGACCTGGAACACTTTTTTAACGCGGCGGTATACACTGCGCCCTCCGGGGCTACAGCAGCAGTTCAAGCCAATACCGCTCTCCAACACGTAAAGTAGGACGCTCTCTTCATGAACAGAGAAGAAATTACCAGTCACATAACCCGCGTTATGTGTGAGCTGTTTGGACTCCAGCAAGATGCAATCACCATGGACGCCAGACTCTACGAAGACCTGGATATCGACAGCATTGATGCGGTCGACCTGGTGGTGGAAATGAAACGCATCACCGGCAAGAAAATCAATCCGGAAGACTTCAAGGCCGTCCGCACCGTGGGTGACGTAGTAGACGCAGTTGAAGGCCTGTTCGGACACTGACTGATGGTGACGATGCGAGCCTGGGCATGAAGCTGTTCTTCACCATCAGCATGGTTGTACTGTCGGTCTGTTATCCGCTAGCGGTATATTTTGGCCTGCAGTATTTCAGCAGCCGTTATCTGGCGTTGTTATTACTGACGCTAGGTATCGCCCGCAGCCTGACCAACGAAACAGCCAGCAGCGCTGGTCGCTGGATGATGGTGGCCATGCTGGTGCTGTTGGCGGGCTGGACCTGGCTGGCGGATTCCGACCTCGGGCTCAAGCTTTATCCGGTGCTGATCAGCCTGAATCTGCTGCTGTATTTTGGCTGGAGCCTGCGTGGCCCGCAAACCGTGGTCGAACGTCTGGCGCGCCTGCAAGACCCCGAGCTGCCCGCCAGCGCGGTGGCCTACACCCGCCAGGTTACCAAGGTCTGGTGCGGATTTTTTCTGGTCAATGGCAGTATCGCCCTCTGGACAGTCGTCGATGGCAACGATGAAATCTGGACGCTTTATAACGGACTGATTTCCTATCTGCTGATGGGAACACTCATGGCGGCTGAACTGCTGGTTCGCCGCCACGTAAAACGGACACAACATGGTTGATTCTTTTTTGCGCTTCGAGCAGCGCTTTTACCTCCCCGCACACCCGGGGCAGTGTCTGTTTACCGGCCCCGATGGCCAACACAGCGTCGCTGACTGGCTGCAGCGGGTGGCCGACTGGCAGGTGACACTTGATCGGGTAGTGGCACAACAGCCCGGCTTCCGCCGTTGTGCGGTGTACCACAACGACCTGGCCGAATTCAGCGCGATTCTGATGGCGCTCTGGAGTCGGGGCCTGGTTGCCTGCGTGCCAGGCGCCAATACGCCGGGCACCAGCACGGCGCTGTCCCCCCTGGTCGACGCCTTTGCCGGTGAATTTGGCGACAGCGCCAAACCCTTGCTGGAAGCCACTGCTGGTTTGGGCCAGCAACCACTGCAGGCCTTGTCCGAAGCGCTGGATTATTCATCCGTATTATTGGAAATTTTCACCTCCGGTTCTTCTGGTGAACCCCAGGCCATTCCCAAAACCTTGCGCCAGATGGCCGCCGAAGTGACCGTTATTGAGGGCTTGTGGGGCGCTCTGATGCAGCGCCATTGCGCCCTTGGCACGGTCAGCCATCATCATATCTACGGCATTCTCTATCGGCTGTTATGGCCACTGGCCAGCGGTCTGCCCATGTGGACCCATACCTGTGCCTTTATCGAAGACGTCGCTGCCGCTATTACGATCTGTGGCGACTGTTTTATGGTCAGCAGCCCAACCCATCTGTCGCGCTTGCCGGACGCTTTTGACTGGCAACCGATCCGCCAGCATTGCACCTTGGTGTTAAGCTCGGGCGCACCGCTGCCCGCCAGCGCCAGCCTGGCAACCCATGCTGCGATCGGCGTTGATGTTGCCGAAATTTTTGGCAGCTCCGAAACCGGCGGTATCGCCTAGCGACGCCAGCATAATCCGGCACATACCCAGTGGACACCCGTGCCCGGCGTTGACGTCAGGGTCGATGCCGACAGCCAGTGCTTGCAGATTCGCTCGCCTTATCTGCAACAGGATGACTGGTACGCCACCAGCGACCGGGTAGAAATCGGCCCGGATCAGAGTTTTACCCTGATCGGCCGGGTCGACAAGATCGTCAAGGTCGAAGGCAAGCGCCTGTCGCTGACGGCGATGGACAACCAGCTGTTTACCCATCCGCTGATCAGCGCCGCCCGCTCGCTGGTGCTGCAATCCCGGCGCGTCGAAGTGGCGGCAGTGATCTGCCTGTCTGCTGCAGGTCTGGCCTATCTGGAGACGCAAGGTCGCAAGGCCTTGATTGATACCCTCCGCCATCATCTGCTCGACCATGTTGAGCGACCGCTGCTGCCACGGCGCTGGCGTATTGTGCTGGCGCTGCCATGCAACTCCCAGGGGAAAACCCTGCAACAGGATCTGCTTGAGCTGTTTGCCAGCCGCCCCGACCAGCCGGTTATTTTGACCGAACGGTTGCACCACGATGCACTGACGCTGGATCTGCAGATACCGGCCGACCTGCAATATTTTGTTGGTCATTTTCCCCGGCATCCGATTCTGCCGGGCGTTGTCCAGATCGACTGGGCCAGCCGCTTTGGCCGCCATTATCTGGCAGTGCAGGGCGCATTTTGCGGTATGAAAAATATCAAATTTGTTAACCCGATCCTGCCTGGTGATCACATTACCCTGACCCTGTCGCTCAAGAACCGGGACGACAGTGGCGATGTTGCTTTCGCTTATCGTCAGGGTGACAAGATCAACGCCAGTGGTGTGATCAGCTTTGCTGGCTCGACTGCGACTTAACAACAAGGACAGGCCGTACTGACTATGGTTACCTTTAATGGCTCACGCCTGACGATTGAAAACATCTGTGCTATTGCCCGGCAAAACAGCCCGGTCGAGCTGGATCAGGCGCTGGAATTCCGCCAGCGGATCCAGCGTGGCAGCCAGTTCCTCGACCGGCTGCTGGCCGAAGACGGTGAAATTTACGGGGTCACCACCGGTTATGGCGACAGCTGTACTGTCACGATTCCACCGGAGCTGGTGGCCGAGCTGCCCAGACACCTGTACACCTTTCACGGCTGTGGCATGGGCGCGATACTGCCGCTTGAAAGCGGTCGGGCGGTACTGGCAACCCGGCTGGCATCCCTGTGCCGGGGCTTTTCAGGAGTATCCATTGAGCTGCTGGAGCAACTCGAACGGCTGTTACACAATGACATTGTGCCGCTGATTTCGGAAGAAGGTTCCGTCGGTGCCAGCGGCGACCTGACGCCGTTGTCCTACGTAGCGGCAGTCCTCTGTGGCGAACGTGAAGTCTATTATCAGGGCGAAGTACGACCAACCGCCGAGGTATTTGCCGAACGGGCTATCCAGCCGCTGACATTACGGCCGAAAGAAGGTCTGGCGATTATGAACGGCACCGCCGTCATGACCGCCCTGGCCTGTCAGGCGTTCAGTCGTGCCCGTTATCTGGAAGCCGTGGCGACGCGGATTACCGCGCTGGCGACCATTGCCGCCAAAGGCAACGCCCACCATTACAATGACATTCTGTTCAGCGCCAAGCCTCACCCTGGCCCGCAAAAGGTCGCCCGCTGGCTACGGGGCGATCTGGAAGCCGGTACGCCACCCCGCAACCCGGATCGCCTGCAAGACCGTTACTCGCTGCGCTGTGCCCCGCACGTGATTGGCGTGTTAAGCGAGACTCTGGACTGGAACCGCAGCCTGATCGAAAACGAGCTCAACAGCGCCAACGACAACCCCATCATTGACGGCGACAACGAGCTGGTATTACACGGCGGCCACTTCTACGGTGGCCATATCGCCATGGCGATGGACACCCTCAAAACCGCCGTCGCCAATATTGCCGATTTGCTCGACCGTCAATTGGCAATGCTGGTCGATACCAAGTTTAACCACGGTTTGCCTGCCAATCTGTCCGGTGCGAAAGGCCCACGCCAGGCCATCAGCCACGGCTTCAAGGCGGTGCAAATTGGTGTCTCCGCCTGGACCGCCGAAGCACTCAAGCACACCATGCCGGCCAGCGTGTTCTCACGCTCGACCGAATGCCATAACCAGGACAAGGTCAGCATGGGCACCATCGCCGCGCGCGACTGCCTGCGGGTATTACAGCTGACCGAGCAAGCGGCGGCAGCCTGTTTGATCGCTGCCGTACAGGGGCTGGAATTGCGTATTCGGGCTGGAGAGGTCAACACAGACAGCCTGTCTGCCAGTATCAGCGCGACGATAGATGCCGTACGCTCAGTCAGTCCCTTGCTGCTGGAAGACCGCGCACTGGAACAGGAACTGCGCGACATGGTATGCGCCCTGCAACAACAGCGCTGGCCGCTGTACGAGAGTCGCTCATGATCCGTGCTGCCGTTGATATTCAGGTGCCGTTCCACGACGTCGATATGATGAACGTGGTCTGGCACGGCCATTACGCCAAGTATCTGGAAATTGCCCGTTGTGCGCTGCTCGACAAGATCGGCTACAACTACACCGAAATGAAAGCCTCCGGCTACGCCTGGCCGGTGATCGACCTGCATATTCGCTACCCTGGCCCGGCCTGCTTTGACGAAACCATCACGGTCACTGCAACGCTGACCGAGTGGGTCAACTGCCTCAAGATTGGTTATGAAATCCGCAATAAAGCCAGTGGCAAACGCCTGACCAAAGCCACCACCACCATGGTGGCCGTCGATATCGCGACCCAAACCATGTGTTTTGAATCTCCTCAGGTCATGATCGACAAGGTAACCGCCCACTTATGATTCGTTCGCCTCGCATGCTGGCCTGCCTGGTGCTGCTGGGTGCCATCGCCACCAGTCACAGCCAGGCGCAATCGCTCAGCCAGGCCGACCTTGCCCGTATTCTGACACCCACCGATGAATTGCAGGGCCAGTTTGAGCAGGACAAATACCTGACCATTCTGCCGCGCCCATTACACTCCAGTGGCCAGTTCCACTATCAGCGCCAGCAAGGTCTTGAATGGATAATCGAACAACCGATAGCCAGCAAAGTGATGATCAGCGAGCACGGTATCTCCCAAACCCAGGGTGGTGAAGTGGTCTGGCAAAGTGATGCCAACAGCGCCCAGACGGCCACCGTAGCCAACCTGCTGGCGGCGATTTTTGCCGGTGATCTGGCCACCTTGCAAGCCACCTTTGCCATCACGGGTATCCAGGTCAGCGAAACCAATGGCTGGGATTTACAGCTGACCCCCAAAAGCGATGTCTTGATGTCGTTTTTTTCCCGCATCGATATGACCGGCACCACCCACCTGCAAGGTCTGACCTTGCACGAGCCAAAAGGCGACCGGACCGAAATCCGCCTGGAGGTCAGCGGCGATGCCAGCGCAGCTGAATAAGCCACTGCATCCGGCATCGTACCGACCGTTACTGGCCTGGTTACTGCTGATGGCCGTGGCCATCGTGATACTGGCCTGGCAGTTCCACCGTGGCATACAGTTCGATACCAGTATCCTGTCGTTACTGCCCGATGAGCACAACAGTGCTGCTGAATCCTTCGCCAACAACCGCATCGCCAGCAATGCCTCACAACGGCTGATCCTGCTGGTATCCGGTGAGCGGGCCAGCAGTCTTGTCGCAGCGGAGCAATTACAAACAGCATTACAAGACTCCGGCCTGTTTGCCCGCGTTGAAGGCAAAACCGACGCCACTCAGCTCAGCCAGCTGCTTGATCAACTGTTCGACTGGCGTTACTACCATCTGACCGCCGTCGATCGTGCCAAATTGCAACAATCACACCAAGTGCAAGAGTCCAGCCTGTTGCAAGAACCCAGCCTATTGGTGAGTGCGGCCATCAGCCGCCTGTACTCACCGCTGGGAGGCGCGCTGACCCGGCATCTGGTCGACGATCCACTGCAACTGCTGGATCACTGGCGCGAGCAAGCCTTACCGAATCAGGGCATCAGCCTGCAAGACGACTGGCCCACCCGTGTTGAACCAACGCCAATGGGCCAGCACTGGCACCGGATTGTGCTGGCAGAGCTGAATGGCAGCCCGTTTGACATGGGTTACCAGCGTCAGCTCAGTGAGTTGCTCCAGCGGCTGAACAATACGATTCATGGCCTCAGTTATACCGGTCTGATTGTTCATGCCACCTACGGTGCCAATCAGGCGCAACATGAAATCTCGACCATCGGCGTGGTGTCATTGCTGGGGATTGTGCTGTTGATGCTGCTGGTGTTCCGGCGTCCATCCTATTTGCTGCTGGTGTTTATGCCACTGCTGTTTGGTTGCCTGCTGGCCATGGCCACCTGCCTGCTGATATTTGACCGGGTGCATATAATCACCCTGGCGTTTGGTGCCAGCCTGGTCGGCGTTGCCATCGACTATTCGCTACATTTTCTTTGTCATCGGCTGGAGCAACCAATACCAACGCCTGGCACAGCCGCCGCCCGCGACCCGGTTACCGGTGCCATTACCCTCGGCATGCTCTCCAGCGTCCTGGCCTACCTGGCACAGGCCGCAGCCCCCTTTCCCGGTTTGCAGCAAATGGCGGTCTTTTCCGCCGCCGGGCTGGTAGGCGCTTGGCTAACGGTGATGGGGCTGCTGCCCTGGCTGACCCGACGTATGCCAGCCAACCCGGATTTGAGCTGGTTGCTGCACCGGCTGGCCGCCATTCGCAGCCATTGGCCCCGTATTCATCAACCCGGAGTCGCCATACTGCTGACGCTGCTTGCCTTGCTGGCGCTGTGGCAGCTGCCCAAATTAGCGTTTGACGACAGCCTGGTTAGGTTACAAACCTCGCCCGTCAGCCTGCTACAAAACGACCAGCGTATTAATCAGCTCGCGGGCGGTGCTTCGTGGGCCAGATACCTGCTGCTATCCGGTGACTCCGCCGAACAATTACTGCAGCACAGCGACGCCCTGCGTGACCCGCTTGAGCAACTGCTCAGTCGGAATCCTGGCCTGCACTACCACAGCGTCAGCCAGCAACTGGCATCACAGCAACAACAACGGGCGGACTACCAGCAGCAGGTGACTACCGTCTATGCCAGCGGCGGCCTGCTAGAGCAGTTTGCCAAGCAGTTGGGGGCCGTTGAAATCAGCCGTTCTGCGCGGGCGGATTTTGCCAACCGCGCCAACCTGCCGATCACTCCAGAACACTGGCTGGCCTCAGCCTTCAGTGCCAGCAGCCGGCATTTGTGGCTGGGAGAATTCGGCGGGCGCTTTTATGCCGTGGTGAATTTTTCCGGCACGGTGCCCGCCAACCTGGTCGAGCAGCTGCAACCACTGCTGCAAGATGCCCATCGCTCTGACTGGCTGCAGCTGGTGGATCGCCCGGCGGCCATTGGCAAGGTGCTGAATCACTACCGCCATAACATGGGCTGGTGGCTCGCCGCCGCGTATGCCGCCGTACTGCTCTTGCTGGCGCTGCGCTACCGTCTGACGGCCTGGCGTATTCTGGCCGGACCGGCGCTGGCCAGCGTGCTGACGCTGAATCTGCTGGCGCTGCTGGGTATGCAGCTGACGCTGTTTAACCTGCTGGCGCTGCTGCTGGTACTGGGTATTGGTATGGATGCCGGCATCTTCCTGCTCAACAGTCGTAACAGTCTCTACACCTGGCTGGCGGTAGCGATGTCAGCACTCACTACCTTGCTGGCCTTTGGCTTGCTGGCACTGTCGCAAACTCCAGTGCTGATGTATTTTGGCGCAACCGTGCTGTGCGGGGTCATTCTGGTGTGGTTGTTAACCCCGGTATTTACCCTGGAAGATCAGCATGCCTAACCTCATGCAGCGGATGTTGAAGCCACTGGCGCTACTCTCGCTGACCTGTTTGGTGCTGTTGTCTGGCTGCAGCTTGCTGACGTTCCGCCCCGACCGCTTGCAGCCGCCGTTGTTACCACCGGCCGATTTCCCCTTCAACGGCCAGTTTACCCAGGTGGTAAGCGCTGACGATGAACCAGCCAAAGCCATGCTGGCCAGCTGGTCGGTACAGCAAGGTGTGCTGGTGCTGGTGGCGCTGACGGCCACCGGGCAGGAGTTGCTGCGCGTTCGTTACGACGGTCAGCAACTGGAGGAAAAACGCTCACCGCTGCTGCCGCAACAGCTCCAAGCACATACCATACTGGCGCAGATTCAGCTGGCCTACTGGCCACTGGCCAGCATTCGTACCACCCTGGCCGGAACCGGCTGGTCGTTACAGGCGCTGCCAGGTGTGCGCCGCTTATATTATGATGCGCACCTGGTGTATGAATTCAAGGCGGTAACGGCGCAGTCCGAAGCCGCTGACAGCTTCTGGACACCGCTGCTGATCGAGATACCTGACCTGCAGCAGCGGATCAGAATTGACACTCTGGAAATGGATAAGTAGTCATGCAGGATATTCCCGTTTATTTGAATCACTTGGGAATCGTCTGCTCCCTTGGACGTGGTGCCGAGCAGGTCTGGCAAACCCTGCAACAGCCGGATGCCGAACCGCTGACACTGGCCGATGAATGGATGTCGACACCGGTATACGTAGGTCAAGTCAAGGCTGAGCTGCCCCCGCTGGCGCAATTTGCAGCCGAGCGCCAGTCCCGCAATAACCAGCTACTGATGTCTGCCTGGCAACAGCTTCAGGTCGCTTTTGCAGCCATGCGCCAAGGCATTGCCGCCGAACGTATTGGCATTGTGCTGGGCAGCAGCACCAGTGGTATCGCGGAAGCCTTCAGCACCGTGCAAGGCTGGGTTAACCACCAGCAACCCGCCACTGCCACGCGTTATGCCATTCAGGAAATGTCTGCCCCGGCACTTTCGCTGGCGGACTGGAGCGGTGCCAAAGGGCCAACTTATGTAGTATCAACTGCTTGCTCCTCCGGTGCCAAGGCGCTGGCCAGCGCCCGCCGCCTGATTCAGCAAGATGTCTGTGATCTGGTGATTGCCGGTGGCGTTGATTCACTGGCGGCCATGACGCTTAACGGTTTTGGGGCACTGGAATCCCTGGCAACGGCGGTGTGTGCCCCGTTCAGTGCCCATCGCGACGGTATCAATATCGGCGAAGGGGCGGCCTTGTTTATCATGAGCAAAGAACCGGCGGCGGTGACTCTGGCGGGGGTCGGTGAATCATCTGACGCCCATCATATTTCTGCCCCGCACCCGCAAGGCGCGGGGGCCATCGCCGCCATGAGTCAGGCGCTGCAACAACGCCAGTTGAATCCCGAACAGGTGTCCTATATCAACCTGCATGGCACGGCTACCGAGCAAAATGACCGCATGGAAAGCCAGGCGGTATTCCGCCTGTTTGGCGACCGGGTAGCGGCCTCTTCAACCAAGGCTTTGACTGGCCATACGCTGGGGGCTGCCGGTGCCATTGAAGCGGCGTTCTGCTGGCTGACGATGCAACAGGATGGCCGTTTACCGCCGCATCGCTGGGACGGGGTGCCTGATCCGGCACTGGCGCCGCTCCGCCTCGTTACGGCGGGTTTGAAACTGGATCATCCACCGGTCTTTACACTGAGCAACTCATTTGCTTTTGGTGGCAACAATATTTCCCTGTTATTCGAGCGTATTTATGGCGATTGATCCGACCCCTGCCTTCACCGTCGAGGAGCTGGTTCCCCATCGCGGCGAAATGAGCCTGCTGGATCGTATTCTGGCGTATGACGCCGACAGCCTCTGTGCCGAGGTCGTGATTCAGCCGCAGTCCTCTTTTTGTGGCCCCGACGGCGTACCGGGCTGGGTCGGCATTGAGTATATGGCCCAGGCCATTGCCGCCTGGGCAGGCACTGCCGCCAAACAGGAGGGTGCTGCCGTACGGGTTGGTTTTCTGTTGGGCAGCCGCCGCTTCAGCAGCAGTTGCAGCTGTTTTCCGGTGGGTGCGCGGCTGCACATCCAGGTGGAACGTTTATTACAGGACAGCAGCGGATTGGGCTCATTTGACTGCAGCATCCGCTTTGACCAGGAACAGCAGCAAGCGCGGCTGAACGTATTTCAGCCCCAAGACGTCAGCAATTTTATGGAATCTGTCAAAGGACAACACAATGTCTGAATCCAGCACTGTATTTATTACCGGCTCCAGCCGTGGCATCGGCAAGGCCATCGCCCTGCGGCTGGCCCGCGAGGGCTTCGATATTGTGGTGCATTGCCGCAGTAATCGCGCCGAAGCGGAACAGGTGCAGCAGCAGATTCTCACCATCGGCCGCCAGGCACGGATACTGCAATTTGATATTGCCGATCGCAGTCGCTGCCGTGACATTTTGCTGGCGGATATCGAAGCCCACGGCACCTATTACGGTATTGTCTGCAACGCTGGCCTGACCCGCGACAATGCCTTTCCAGCCATGTCCGAAGACGACTGGGACACCGTGATTCACACCAATCTGGATGGTTTTTTCAACGTGGTGCAGCCGTTAACCATGCCGATGGTACGGCGGCGCAAGCCGGGCCGAATTGTGGCCATGTCATCGGTATCCGGTATTACCGGCAACCGCGGCCAAGTGAACTATTCCGCTTCCAAAGCCGGTCTGATTGGTGCCTGCAAGGCGCTGGCGGTCGAACTGGCCAAACGCAACATCACCGTCAATTGTGTTGCCCCTGGCCTGATTGAAACCGATATGATCGAAGGCGTGCATATCGATGAGGCAATGAAAATGATTCCGGCCAGACGTATGGGCCGTCCGGAAGAAGTGGCGGCTGCGGTCAGCTTCCTGATGTCTGAGGATGCGGGTTATGTGACCCGCCAGGTGATTTCTGTCAACGGTGGTATGTGCTGATGAAACGCGTTGTGATTACCGGCATGTCGGCCATTTCACCGATTGGCCAGGACTGGGACACCATTGCTGCCAATCTCAGGGCCTTAACCACCGGTATCCGTTATATCGAAAGCTGGGACAAATACGAAGGTCTGAATACCCGCCTGGGTGGCCCGGTCGACGACTTTGAAAAACCGTCACACTATACCCGTAAGGCTGTACGCAGCATGGGCCGGATGTCGGTGATGGCCACTCGCGCCACCGAACTGGCACTGCAACAGGCTGGCTTGCTCGATGATGAGCGTATTCAGGATGGCCGTATGGGAGTGGCTGTCGGGTCGTCCTCCGGCACCCCGGATGCCATTGGGGAATTTGGCCAGATGCTGTTTAACCATTCGGTGAACGGTCTGAACGCCACCTCTTATGTACGCATGATGCCGCATACCGCACCGGTGAATATTGGCGTGTTCTTCGGTTTGAAAGGCCGCATCATCACCACCTCCAGCGCCTGTACGTCCGGCAGCCAGGGCATTGGTTATGCCTACGAAGCCATCAAATATGGCCATCAACAAATGATGGTGGCCGGTGGCTGTGAAGAACTCAGCGCCACTCAGGCAGCGGTGTTCGACACCCTGTTTGCCACCAGTACCAATAATGCCAACCCGGATCTGGCACCACGCCCGTTTGACCAGAATCGTGACGGTCTGGTGATTGGCGAAGGCGCCGGGATTGTGATTCTGGAAACGTTGGAATCTGCCCTTGAACGGGGAGCCACCATTCTGGCGGAAATCGTTGGTTTCGGTACCAATTCGGATGGCGCACACATTACCCAACCCAACGCCACCACCATGCAAGTGGCCATGGAAATGTCGCTGCGCGATGCCGGACTAACCCCGGCTGATATCGGTTATGTCAGTGCCCACGGCACCGCCACCGACCGTGGTGATGTGGCGGAAAGCCAGGCCACCTTTCAGGTGCTGGGGAAGAAACCGATCAGCTCGTTCAAGAGTTTTACCGGCCACACCCTGGGGGCTTGCGGCGCGCTGGAAGCCATTGTCAGCATCCATATGATGAATGAGGGCTGGTTTCACGCCACCGCCAACCTGACTCATCCCGACAGCGACTGTGCCGATCTGGATTACATTATGGGGCAGCCGCGTCACCTTGAGACCGACCATGTCATGAGCAACAACTTTGCGTTTGGTGGTATCAATACCTCACTGATCCTGAAGCGCTGGCGCTGATTCTGAAACGCCAACCAGCGGGCATTCAAACATCAGCTCGATGGTGTCAGCCCCGGCAAATCTCCACGATGGCATTCAGGCGACGTTCCGCCTGACTGACAAACGGATTGGCTTGATCCCAGGCATAACCGGCCAGAATCGAGCTGATCATTTTGCGAATATTGACGTTGGCACTGTCGTAGAAAATGGCATCCTGAAAACGGCCGTCGTACCAGGATTCCACAAACACCCGGAACACATCCACCCCCTTTTTCAGCGGTTTGGCGTAGTCTTGCTGCCAATCCACCGCGTCGCCCGACAATTGACGATCCAACACCTCAGCCGCCAGGCTGGCGGATTTCAGCGCAATCGTCACACCGGACGAAAACACTGGATCGAGAAATTCCCCGGCGTTACCCAACAAGGCGTAACCCGGCCCGCACAGGCTGCTGACGTTGGCGGCATAGCCATGAATTTCCCGCACTGGCTGATTAAATTCAGCATTGGCCAGCAGCTGGCTCAGCGCCGGATCTTGCTGCACCAGAGTACGTAAACGGGCTTCCGGCTTCAGTTCGCTATAACGCTCAAAAAACGACGGTTCTGCCACGACACCCAATGAACAAGTACCGTTGCCAAACGGAATCAGCCAATACCAGACATCCCGATGTTGCGGGTGAATGGTGACCAGAATTTTATTGCGGTCGTGTTGCTCATCACCGATGTGGTCGACCACATGGGTAAATAACGAATGCCGCAGCGGAAACCCGGAGGGCGACTCCAGCGCCAGCAAACGCGGTAACACCCGGCCAAAACCGCTGGCATCGAGCAGGAAGCGACCCTCTAGGCTGAATGGCTTGCCGGTGGCATCCAGGCCACTCACCGTCACCCCATCGTCCCGGTTATCGACCGCTGTGATTTCATGCTGATAGTGAATGCTTACTCCCTGCTCAGCCGCTGAATCGGCAAGGATCTTGTCGAAATTACCCCGCTGAACCTGAAACGTGGTGCCCCAGCCTGGGGTAAACTTTTCACGAAAATCGAAAAAACTG
Source organism: Candidatus Thalassolituus haligoni (assembly GCF_041222825.1). NCBI lineage: Bacteria > Pseudomonadati > Pseudomonadota > Gammaproteobacteria > Oceanospirillales > Oceanospirillaceae > Thalassolituus > Candidatus Thalassolituus haligoni. The sequence continues at coordinate 13,486 of NZ_CP139482.1, read as the reverse complement.
TACTGCTCCTGGTAACGAAATGCGGCACCGTTTTTATACTGAAAACCAGCCGCTCGCACCGCATCCAACATACCGGCCTGCTCGATGAATGCCATACACTGTGGCAACAGGCTTTCGCCAATCGAAAAGCGTGGGAACGTCTGCTTTTCCAGAATAACCACCCGGTATCCTTTGCGTTTCAGCAGGGCTCCCGCCACCGCACCAGCAGGGCCGGCACCAATAATAACGACGTCTGCTGACTGCTCCAGATCCGTCATGGTTCATCCTTTGATAGCTGATTTTGATTACCCTGGGTACGCCGCGATGGCATCCGCGCAGAGGCGGCGTTAATACCACAGAATACGAATGACGCCTATCTCGGGCTGATGCCCCGTCAGGGCGGCGATAGCCCAGACCAGCTGGCATAATACCGGACGAGAATGGATAATAGCCGCCTTTTTACATTCCCCCGAAAATGCCCAAGCAAAGGATACTGTCGTTGAATACTTTAGAGCTCCAGATCAAGCAACTGATCATCGATACCCTGAATCTGGAAGACATCAGTCCTGATGAAATCGAAAGCGACGCCCCTCTGTTTGGCGACGGACTCGGACTGGATTCGATTGATGCACTGGAGCTGGGTGTGGCGATCAAGAAACAGTTCAATATCGCCCTGACCGACGACTCTGAAGAAAACCGTCAGCACTTTGCCTCTGTCAGTGCGCTGGTGAAATTGGTCGAATCCCGAACCCAAGCCTGATTCGAGGCCAGCCACGTGAGCTATTGCTTCATTATTCCCTGCTACAACCATTCCACCACATTGCAGGCGACGCTGACGGGCTTGCAGCCGTACCACCTGCCCATAGTGGTGATTGACGATGGCTCAGCAGCCGAACACGGTGTCCGTATCCGTCAGGTCTGTGATGGTTTTAATAATGTTGAGCTACTGACTAAAACGGTTAACGCCGGTAAAGGCGCTGCGGTGATCTCTGCTATCCAGCTCGCCAGCCAACGAGGTTACAGCCATGCCCTGCAGGTGGATGCTGATGGCCAGCACAACCTGAACGATATTCCACGGTTGATCGAACGATCCCGAGCGCATCCCGAAGCGCTGGTTAGCGGCCAACCGCTTTACGACAGCTCGGTGCCCAAGGCGCGCCTCTACGGCCGTTACGCCACCCATGTATGGGTATGGATCGAAACCCTGTCATTGACCATTCCAGACTCCATGTGCGGCTTTCGTGTCTACCCGCTGGCAGCGTTTGTAACACTCAGCAACAAGGTACGTATTGGCAGACGCATGGACTTCGATACCGAAGTGATGGTGCGTCTTTACTGGCAAGGGACTCCGGTACTGTTTATTCCTACCCGAGTTATCTATCCGGAAGGAGGCACCTCCAACTTCCGGGTCTGGCGTGACAATCTGATGATCAGCTGGATGCACACCCGTCTCTTCTTTGGCATGCTGGTGCGCCTGCCGATGCTGCTGGGTCGAAAACTGCGACCCGCTGCGGCGCTGCAGAAACGGCCATGAAGCAACAGCCGCCCAGCGATCCACCATCGAACAAGAGCCAGCATTGGTCTGACGTGACCGAAAAAGGCTCCTCCTTGGGCATGATACTGCTGTTATGGTTTTACCGTTATCTAGGGCGACCAGCGTTTTCGGTGGTGGCATTTTTTGTGATTGGCTGGTTCTACCTGAGCGCCAGGGTACAGCGGCAGGCGGCACAGGATTTTCAGCAAAGAGTCGCACAACACCGGCTCCGATTGGGTATGCCCGAATGGCAGCCCAGATCCTTTCGTCAGTTTCTGGCGTTTGGCTTTTCTGCCCTCGACAAAATTTCGGCCTGGGCCGGGGACATCCATGTTAATGATGTCGATTTCCGTAATTTTCAGACCATGCAGCAAGCCGTCGGCAGTGGCCAGGGGGGCGTCATTCTGATTTCCCATCACGGCAATATGGAAATCTGCCGGGCGATTGGCCAACAGATTCCGACCCTGAAAATCAACGCGGTGGTGCATACCCGCAATGCCGTCAAATTCAATCAACTGCTGCAAAAAGTCGCTCCGGATGCCGGTCTGAACCTGATCGAAGTGACGTCGTTCGGCCCGGAAACAGCCGTTATGATGCTGGACAAAATCGAGCGTGGTGAGTTTATTGTGATTGTCGCCGACCGGACGTCGGTGCAATATCGTGAGCGCAGTCTGACGGCTGATTTTCTTGGTGTTCCCGCCTACTTGCCCGAGGGGCCGTTTATTCTGGCCTCGATTCTGAAGTGTCCGGTGTATTTTATGGCCTGTTTACGTGGTGACGACAATCGCTTCCTTGTTGACTTTACCCCTTATACCAAGCGCCTGCTGCTCGACCGCAAACACCGCCAGCAGGCACTCGCTAACGCCGCTCAGGATTATGCCCACTGGCTCGAAGGGCTGGTACTGCAGTTCCCGACCCAGTGGTTCAACTTTTTCGACTTCTGGGAAAAACCCCGCCCATCCAGGGACAAAAATCCATCAAAGACACCCTGACCTGCCGCTGCTGCTGTCGGTCGTTCTGTTCCAGGGGCAAGAAACCGGATACCCGGAAGCAATTGCTTTTCTTCCGCCGGGGTAACCTTGGGTATACTGGTACCATCCCAGCCGGAGCCAAACCATGAAACTGATTATCCTCGACCGTGATGGTGTCCTGAACCAGGATTCCGACGCCTATGTAAAATCGGCGGCGGAATGGATTCCTATTCCCGGTAGTGCCAGGGCGGTCGCCCGGCTGTGTCAGGCGGGTTATCAGGTCGCGGTAGCCACCAATCAATCGGGCTTGGCCCGTGGCTATTTCAGTCAGCACGACCTGGATGCGATGCACGCCAAAATGACCGCACTGGTCGAGGCCGAAGGTGGCAAAATAGCCCATATCGCCTGGTGTCCCCACGGCCCGGATGATCACTGTCTTTGCCGCAAACCCCTGCCCGGCCTGATCCACCAGATTGAACAGGCGCTAGGGGTCTCGGCCCGTGGAGCTATCATGGTGGGGGATTCAATTCGGGATCTTGAAGCCGGTATCGCCGCCGGATGTACTCCGATTCTGCTACGTACTGGCAAAGGCCGGGCAGCGGAAGGCAAACTGGCGACGGATTCATCGTTGCAGGCCATTACCGTCTTTAATGACCTGGAAGCCTGGGTGAATCAACTGCTCGGCCCGGAAATTTAACAAATACTGCCTCGGTGGCATGGTTTGTCGAGCAGGGATCAGGTAATTTGCCTCATGGATTGTGGTGCCCACAGGGAAACAGTCATAGGAAATGACGTAACAATCAAAACCGCATGGCAATGGTATAAACACGCCGACAGTTTGATTTTCAACAAGGCTTCTTCAGCACTATGAACAGCTCCAGTCATTCGGCCGTTGCCGATACTCCAAACCCTCCCCTCAGCCATAAACTGCGCAGTGTGCTGTTTTATATCTGGCTGGCGGTAGTGACTATTATCTGGTTTATACCCAGCCTGCTGGTCGGTTTGTTTTTACCGCTCAAGGCACGCAATTATTGGGTCATGGGTATTCATTGCCGGCTGGTGATTTTTGGCTTGCGCTGGATCGTCGGCATTCGCTGCGAAGTGGAAGGGCGCGATAACATCCCCAGTGATGGCCGTGGTTACGTGATTATCAGCAAACATCAGAGCACCTGGGAAACCTTTATGCTGCCGACGCTGATTTACCCACACGTTCAGGTGGTCAAGAAGGAACTTTCCTATTTGCCATTTTTTGGCTGGGGTTTGCAGCTGATCCAGCCGATTTTTATTGATCGTAATAAAAAGACCAATGCCCTCAAGCAGGTGATCCAGCAAGGGGAAATACGGCTGAAGGCTGGTATTCATGTGCTGGTATTCCCTGAAGGCAGCCGCATCCCGTCAGGCAAGCGCAAGGCATTTTCCAAGGGTGGTGCCATGCTGGCGACGAAAACAGCTGCACCGGTGATTACCGTCGCCCATAATTCCTCTGAGCGCTGGCCTAACACCCATTGGGTCAAGTCTCCCGGCGTCATCCGGCTGGTTATTCGTGAAGCCATCGAGACGGAAGGGTTAAGTACCGCCGTATTAAACGAACTGACTGAAACCTGGATCAACGAACAAGTGGATCGTATTTCCGCTCTGCCGTTCCAGGGTGAATATGTAGAGGCAGCGACCAGCGGCAAGCGCTTCTGAGACTGACTGCCACACAGCCCGACATGCCACACTGACAGACAAATAAAAACGGCTCCTTGTTCAGGAGCCGTTTTTATTTGATCCGCTTCTGCCTCTTTATAAGCCGCCGCCGACAAACTTTTAATACTTACATCGGAATGTCGATGTCGACCGCCAGAAAATTCAGCTCAGGGAAGTCCCATTCACAAATTCACAATAGTCCGAGTCGAGCATGTGATTGCAGCAGTACCCGACTCTGGCTAGAGTCAGTGTTTCTATTTCCGATGAGCATTCACGATGCGTAGCCAAAACATCCTGTTCTCGCGTTATTTACCCAGTATGCAACCTGGTCGCTTGCAATGGATTGGCCTGCGTCCGGCGCGTCGTGAAACTGTACAGGTGGTAGAGCAAACTCGAGCAGTAGCGACATTGGGACTAATAGGTGACAGACGTTGCGAGGGCACCCCAGGTAGCGCCCGTCAGGTAACGCTGATTAACGCCGAACACATCCAGCTAATCGCCAGTTTGCTCGGCTTCGACAGCATCGACCCTGCCCGATTACGGCGTAATCTGGTGGTGTCCGGTATAAATCTGCAGGCACTCAGACATCAGCGTTTTCAGATTGGTGAAGCCATCTTCGAAGCGACAGCCCAATGTCACCCGTGTGGACGCATGGAGGAAGTATTGGGGCCTGGAGGAACAGCAGCGATGCTTGGGCATGGGGGGTTATGTGCGAAGATTATTCAAAGCGGTGAGATTCGAGTCGGAGATAAGGTGGTGCCGTTGCTGGAGCAGCCGGGGTTGTTCTAGCAACTTGCCCGTCAGACAAGTCGATAATGTTTCATGTGGAACACTGCTGCCTCTTTTTCTTATATTCGTGCGGCTGTGATAGCGCTGTGATAGCACATAAACCTGAACACCATGAACAACTCGATATTAATCGGATTCATTCCAATATGCCGCAGTGTTATTTGAACCATAAAAACCGACTCTCCCCTAAGGGAAAAATCGGTTTTTACCAGCGTGGGCAAGAACGGTGTTTCACGTGAAACACCGTTCTTGCCCTATCCCGATCAGCCAGCAGATTATTTACGCCGCGAGCGACTACTCAACCATACCTTTGATGTCGACCACCGGATTAACCTCTGCCTCGTAGTCCACACCTGCAAGGCCAAAACCGAACAAACGCAAAAACTCTGCCTTGTAACCAACAAAGTCGGTATCGGTTGCGATGGTTTCAGTAGTGATTTTATCCCACGCATCTTCAACCGCTTGTTGTACTTCTGGCGTCAACTCCAGCTCGTCAACACGGGCCCGGCCTTCGTCATCCAATCGCGGGCTGTCGCTATACAGGCATTCGGTGTAGAGACGGTACAACTGTTCGATGCAGCCTTCATGGGTGCCCTGCTCTTTCATCACTTTAAACAACAAGGACAGGTACAAGGGCATGATTGGAATAGCCGAACTGGCTTGGGTAACCACTGCCTTTAAGACGGCAACACGGGCATCACCACCCTTGGGCGCCAGCTTTTCGCGGATAGTGATAACGCGCTTGTCCAGATCCTGTTTAGCCTGACCAATGGTGCCACCCCAGTACAGATCCCAGGTCACCTTGTCGCCAAGGTAAGTGAAAGCAGAGGTCTTGGCACCGTCAGCAAGAACACCGCCTGCATCCAGTGCATCAATCCACATTTGCCAGTCCTCACCACCCATGACAGCGATGGTATTGTCGATATCTTCCTGGGAAGCAGCAGGCAGGGTAAATTCCTGAATGACTTCTTTATCGGTATTGATACCCAACAAGGTGACGTCTTTGCCAATAGGCTTCAAGGTCGATGTGTGCACCACATCCGTTACCGGGTGCTGGCGACGTGGCGCTGCCAGGCTGTAGATCACCAGATCCACCTGGCCCATATCCGCTTTGATGGTATCTATGGTTTTTTGCTTGAGTGCATTGGTGAAGGCGTCGCCATTGATGCTTTTGGCGTACAAGCCATCTGCTTCGGCAAACTTGTGAAAGGCAGCGGAGTTATACCAGCCTGCGGTGCCGGTTTTTTTCTCGGTGCCTTCTTTTTCGAAAAACACACCCAGAGTATCTGCACCGCCACCAAACGCTGCGGCGATACGAGCGGCAAGTCCGTAACCCGTCGAAGCACCAATCACCAGTACACGTTTCGGCATATCGATCTTGCCTTGTGCCTTGATGAAGTCAATTTGCTCTTTAACGTTTGCTTCACAACCCGTTGGATGGGTGGTCACACACATAAAACCGCGAACTCTCGGCTTGATAATCATGAATCATTCCTGTCGATCTGGATTACGGGATATCCGAAGTACTCGTCTGACAGCAACAAGCAGCCTTCGGCCAATGCGGGTGTCATTGTATCTTGCCGCTGGCCATATAGCAGCCACCCTTTGAGACAAGCACTTTTGATCGGAATTACGCCATGACTAACGGGCTTTTCTGTGGATAACTCAGTGGATGAAATATTCTAGCGACTTATAACTGAAACATAGGCAAGCAGGTTTTTAAGCTGAAATAAAAAAGCCCCGGCTGAGATATCCCAGCCGGGGCCTGATAAACACTGGAGAAATCAGAAATCCAGGTTCGCTACGTTCAATGCGTTTAATTCAATAAAGGCCCGACGCGGCTCAACTTCGTCACCCATCAGGGTTGTGAACATCTTGTCGGCAGAAATCGCATCTTCAATGCCTACCCGTAGCATGCGACGGGTATTTGGATCCATGGTGGTTTCCCACAACTGATCCGGGTTCATCTCCCCCAATCCTTTATAACGCTGGATATTGAAGCCTTTTTTAGCTTCGTTAAGCAGCCACTGAATGGCATCCCAGAAATCCACGATTGGGTAAACACGCTCCCCACGCTGGATATAGGCATCACTTTCCAACGTGTCTTGCAGACGTTTGCTGATGGCAGACAGTTTGCGATAGCCAGATCCGGTAAAAAACTCATGATCGAGCACGTAGTCACGCGGAACGCCATGGGTAATCACTTTAACCAGTACGTTAAACTCGTTCCGTTCTTTATCCCGTATATGTTCCACGTGAAAATGGTTGCCACTCCGTCCGGCATCCGGGAGCGCAGCCGCTAATTGTAATCCCCAGTTTTGCACGAAGGCTTCATCTTCAAGCGCAGACGCTTCCACCACTGGCAGTGTCAGCAACTGATGAAGAACGGCCTGAGGGATCAAGCCAGACAAGCGCTGCACGGTTTCCTGCGCAGATCGGTAGTCGGCTACCAGGGATGCGAAGGCAGCATCGGTAATCGCAGGCGCGTCTGCGGAGGGGTATAAGGCGGCCTTTTCCAGAGCGATATGGGTCAGATATTCTTCCATCGCTTCTTCATCCTTGATGTATTGCTCTTGTTTGCCACGCTTTATCTTGTAAAGCGGCGGCTGAGCAATATACACATGGCCACGCTCGATAATCTCGGGCATCTGGCGGAAGAAGAAGGTCAATAGCAGGGTACGGATGTGCGCACCATCCACGTCCGCATCCGTCATAATAATGATGCTGTGGTAGCGTAATTTATCGGGGTTAAATTCTTCCCGGCCAATACCACAACCCAACGCAGTAATCAGCGTGCCAACTTCAACGGAAGATAACATCTTGTCGAAACGGGCTTTTTCTACGTTGAGGATTTTGCCTTTCAGCGGCAGAATCGCCTGAGTGCGACGGTCTCGGCCTTGCTTGGCGGAACCGCCAGCGGAGTCCCCTTCCACCAGATACACTTCGGAAAGTGCCGGATCTTTTTCCTGACAATCCGCCAGCTTGCCTGGCAGCCCTGCGATATCCAGCGCTCCCTTGCGGCGAGTCATTTCACGAGCGCGACGTGCAGCCTCACGAGCCCGGGCAGCATCAATCATTTTACCCACCAGGTCTTTCGCCTGGGATGGATTTTCCATCAGATATTCACTGAACAGTCGTCCCATTTCCTGCTCGACGGCTGGTTTCACTTCGGAAGACACCAGCTTGTCTTTGGTTTGGGAGCTGAACTTGGGGTCTGGTACCTTGACCGAAATAATAGCGGTCAAGCCTTCGCGGGCATCATCGCCGGTAGTCGCTACCTTGGCTTTTTTTGCCAGACCTTCTTTCTCGATATAGGTATTCAAGGTACGCGTCAGCGCGGCCCGAAAACCGGCCAAATGACTGCCGCCATCACGCTGGGGAATGTTGTTGGTGTAACAGAAGATGTTTTCCTGAAACGTGTCGTTCCACTGCATCGCTACTTCGACAACAATGCCATCTTCACGCTCGGCACTAAAATGGAAGACTTCGTTCAGTGCGGTTTTACCATCGTTAAGATATCTCACAAACGAAGCCAAACCACCTTCAAATTCAAACACGTCTTCCTTGTCAGCGACCCGCTCATCTTTCAGGTGGATACGTACGCCAGAATTCAGAAAGGATAATTCTCGCAAACGCTTGGCCAGATAGTCGTATGAAAATTCGGTCTTGGTGAAGGTTGCTTTTGATGGCAGAAAAGTCACCATTGTGCCGGTGGTTTCACTGACCCCCACTTCTTTCAGCGGATAATCTGGCACGCCATGGGTATATTCCTGCTCATACAATTTGCCGCCACGACGGATGGTGATTTTCAGGCTCTCAGACAAGGCATTGACCACTGATACACCGACACCGTGCAAACCACCCGACACCTTGTAACTATTGTCATCAAACTTGCCACCGGCGTGCAGCACCGTCAGGATTACCTCAGTTGCCGAGATACCTTCTTCTTCATGGATTTCTGTTGGAATACCTCGACCGTTATCCGATACGGACACTGAATTGTCGGTATGAATAACCACATCAACGCTGTCACAGTGACCACCCAGCGCTTCATCAATGGAGTTATCGACCACCTCGAACACCATATGATGCAGACCTGTGCCATCATCCGTATCACCTATGTACATGCCTGGGCGCTTGCGAACGGCGTCGAGACCTTTCAGTACCTTAATACTGGACGAATCGTAATTCTGCTCACTCATTCAGTGTTCCTCTTGGGCGGAAATAGCTTCAGCAATTGCTTGTTGGATCAGATGATCAGGAAAGGCTTTCTTCTTCGATTTTGCCGTGTTCCACATGGAACACCTTGAATTCGGAGGGGGTCCAGCTGTCCATCAATTGCTGTTTTTCAATACTTGTAATAAATACCTGACATTTTAAATCTTCCAGCACCTGGCATAAAGCCAAACGGTGGCGAGAGTCCAGTTCAGACGCCAGATCATCAACCAAATAAATTGGAGCATTACCGCAGCTCTGCTTGTACAGAATTCCCTGGGTAAGCTTCAGTGCAGCAACAACGGTTTTTTGTTGGCCACGCGACAGCACATCGGCGGCGGGTAATTTATCAACCCGAATACGGAGTTCTGCCCGATGCGGGCCGGACTGGGTATAACCCAATTGTAGATCCCGCTCCTGTTGCCGAGTCAAAATATCCTTGAGCTGACTGTCTTTTTCCCAACCTGGGTAATAATGCAATCGCACCTTGATCTCAGCGTCGAGCGCAGCGAGTGTCGACTCAAACTGGGGCACAAACGCTTTCAGATAAGCCAGGCGATACTGGTGAATTTTTTCACTGGCTTCGATAAATCCACCATCCCAAACGTCCAGCCAGCTCACTTCCTTTTGTTTCAACACGCTATTGCGTTGTTTTAACACCTTACGAAAAATTCGCCATTCCTCAATAAAGCCGGGTTCCACATGGAACACCCCCCAATCAAGAAACTGGCGTCTGTCTTCCGGTGATCCGACCAGCAGTCGGAAGGTATTTGGCTCAATAACCTGAACCGGCAAGCGGGTGGCTACTTGTGCCTGGGAGGTCAGAACCGAACCATCAAGACGAAATAACACATCACCATTACGCAGGCGGAGACTGTACAAATCCTGGGTCTGAGCATCCGCCCCCGTCTCATCCAGTTCACATTCCAGTTCGAGCCGATCGGCATCATGATGGATCAGTTGCTTGATCTGATTTGAGCGGAAAGATTTCCCCGAAGACAACAACGCGATTGACTCCAGCAAGCTGCTTTTGCCGCTGCCGTTATCACCATAAATGAAGTTAACGCGAGAATGAGGATGGATATCCAGCGGTGCCAGATTACGGACACCGCGTACGGACAAGCGCCGAATCGGCATAAATACCTACAGGCGCATCGGCATCACAACGTACAGCGAGTCGCCGCCTTCTGGCTCTTCCAGCAAGGCACTGCTGTTGGCATCTGACAGCGTCATTTTAACGTTCTCATTATTAATAACCGACATGACATCCAGCAAATAAGCAACGTTGAAGCCCATTTCAAGAGAGTCGCCGCTGTAGCTGACCGCAACAGATTCCTCTGCTTCTTCCTGCTCCGGGTTATTGGCAAAGACCTGCAGCAAGTCTGGTGCCAGTACCAGGCGTACGCCACGGTACTTTTCATTCGACAGAATGGCGGTACGGGCAAATACCTGGCGTAGCTCCTGACGATCGGCCAGCATCACATTGGTACCGTTTTTCGGAATTACACGGGTGTAATCCGGGAATTTTCCGTCGACCAGTTTTGAGGTAAAGGTGAAATTCTCAGTTTGTGCCCGGAGGTGGTTACCACTGAGTGACAAGGTGACACTCAGTTCTGCATCGGTGAGCAATTTTGCCAGTTCCAACACACCCTTACGGGGCAGGATAATCTGGTTCAATTCGTCAGGACCACTGATCTCAACACAACAGGTTGCCAGGCGATGGCCATCTGTTGCTACTGTACGCAGTGAGTCAGCACTTACTTCAAACAACATGCCGTTAAGATAATAGCGCACATCCTGTTGCGCCATGGCAAAGCTGGTACGATCCAGCGCCCGGCGTAATACCTGCTGACCCATGGAGAAGCTTTTTTCTTCTCCAACTGACTCAACATTGGGGAATTCGGTCGCCGGTAATGATGACAAGGTGAAACGCGAACGACCAGCACGAACAGTAACCCGCTGATCTTCCAGCGCAATTTCAATCTGGGCACCGTCTTGCAGTGAGCGACAGATATCCATCAGTTTTTTGCCCGGTACCGTGACTTCACCTTCAACTCCGACTTCGTCAAGAGTTACCCGGCCAACCAGTTCGACCTCGAGATCGGTCCCTGTCAGGGACAACTGCTGACCACGCACTTCCAACAACACGTTGGAGAGCACTGGCAGCGTCTGTCGTTTTTCAACAACACCCGCCACCAGTTGCAGGGGACGTAGCAAAGCTTCCCTAGAGATTACGAATTTCATGGTTCTCCACTCAGGTCTAGGTTGTCAGTGAACGCAGCAGGTTCTTGTAATCTTCAAGAACGTCAGCGTTGGTTTGTTGCAGCTCTTTCACTTTTCTGCAGGCATGCAACACAGTCGTATGATCCCGGCCACCAAAGGCTTCACCTATTTCAGGAAGACTATGATTAGTGAGCTCTTTGCTTAATGCCATCGCCACTTGTCTGGGTCGGGCGATCGATCGTGTACGGCGCTTAGATGATAAATCAGAGATCTTGATTTTGTAATACTCGGCAACCGTACGCTGAATATTATCGATACTGACTTGCCGCTCCTGCAAAGCCAGCAAATCCTTGAGTGATTCTTTAATAAACGGCAGGTTGATTTCACTACCGGTAAATTGCGCACTGGCAATCACCCGCTTCAGTGCACCTTCCAGCTCCCGTACATTTGAGCGAATACGTTGAGCAACAAAGAAGGCCGCATCATCTGGCAAGTGTACCCCGCTTTGCTCCGCTTTTTTCATCAAAATCGCTACACGAGTCTCAAGCTCGGGGGGTTCTACACCAACCGTCAGGCCCCAGCCAAAACGACTCTTCAAACGCTCTTCAAGTCCGTGAATTTCTTTTGGATATCGATCGCAGGTCAGAATCATCTGCTGACCGCCTTCAAGCAAGGCATTGAAGGTATGGAAAAATTCTTCCTGGGAACGTTCTTTACCAGCAAAAAACTGAATATCATCAATCAGCAAAGCATCCAGACCACGATAAAAACGCTTGAATTCATTGATGGCATTCAGTTGCAACGCTTTAACCATATCCTGAACAAAGCGTTCGGAGTGCACGTAGAGCACCTTGGCATTCTGATTTTTCGACTGCAGGTAATTCCCCACCGCATGCATCAGATGCGTCTTACCCAGGCCAACCCCCCCATATATAAAGAGTGGGTTGTAAGAGCCACCGGCATTTTCTGCCACCTGCTGCGCCGCTGCATGGGCCAGCTGGTTCGATTTACCCTCAACAAACGATTGAAAGGTAAAGGTCGGGTTTAAAAACGAACGGTGCTTGAGGCCGCCTTCAACCTGCACTTCCCGCCGTGGCAAGGGAGCATTAATTGGCTGCTGAATCGGCGTGATTGAGGCGACGGTAGGTGACTGGAATTCGTCAGCCATGGGTTCATCATCTTCCGCCCGTGCACGGGTAGCTGCAAAGCTGGACGCTGGATTACGAACCATCGGCGGCTGGGGATCAACCTGCCGCTGAGCTGGCTGCGGAGCGCGAAACATCGGCTGTGATTCACCCACCGTCAGATCCACATGAGTGAGACGTCCGCCATTCAGCTCTGAAAGAATTTCCTGAATACGTTGCAGATATTTGTCTTTGACCCAGTCACGTACAAAGCGGTTTGGTGCGCTTAGCACCAGCCGCTGATTCTGCTCAGATGCCATCAGAGGTCGAATCCAGGTGTTGTACTGCTGGGTAGGCAACTCATGCTCCAGATGCCGTAAACATTCATCCCAAAATACAGCCACACCCACCTCAATTTACGTTTTGGTTCAAGGTCGCACAGTGTATCCAAAGCGGCAGAAGTTATCCACAGAATAGTCCCGCTTCATCACCGTCGATTTACCACGGCCAACACACGCCCAACAACCTGTGGAAAACCTGCCCACAATATCAAAATTGATCCACAGGAAAGAACCGGGATGTTGACCCGACGGTATATCGTTGCCTTTCACCCACCACTTACGGTCAGCTTAATACCACCTTCATCACTGGAAAAGAGCCTAGTTATAAAACCTATAAGTCAATTTAAATCAATGGTTTACATAGCTTATCCACAGAAAAACCGGGCACTAATAATAATAACTTCATCAATCCTCTATCTCTTTTCAAACACCATTTCATACAAAATAATAAATTACCGTACGCAGGATTATGCTGACCGATTCGGTCACCAAAATTGGTCAGGGAACAGCCATTGCCATTTGTCGGGGTTTCTCATACAATTGCCGCCCTTTAAAAACTGACCCCAAACATCAACCGGGTATACGAATATGAAACGTACATTTCAACCAAGCGTTCTGAAG